>JBPCPA010000153.1:0-19428 GCA_050999655.1 Jatrophihabitans sp. | reverse complement strand
CGTACAGGTTGTGCAGCCGGGCCTGCGGTGCCGCCTCGCGCAGGGTGTCGAGCTGCCCGGCCGGAAACGCCTCGCCGGCCAGCAGCAGCAACCGCAGATTGGGCAGCGCGGCCGGGCCGGCAGCACTGGCCAGCAGCGCCAGCAATGCCGATGGCACCGTGTACAGCACGGTGATCTCGCCTGCACGCAGGTAGTCGAGGCTGGCCCGGGAGAACTTCGCCTCGTCGTCGGGCACCAGCACCAGGGTGGCGCCGGACCGCAGGCCGGCATAGATGTCGAAGATCGACAGGTCGAAGAACAGCGGGGCGTAGACCCCGATCCGGTCCGCGGGGGACAGGGCGAAGGTGTCGCTGGCCCAACCGGCGAAGGCATCGGCGTTGCGATGGCTGATCGGCACGCCCTTCGGGCTGCCAGTCGAACCCGAGGTGAAGAAGATATAGGCGAGATCGGAATCCGGTGGCTCGTCGGGCCGGCGGTCCGGGCCGGCGGCCGGCCGATCCCGGAACACCGGCTGCTCGCCGGGAGCCGGCGGGTCGTGGAACACCGGCGGGTCGTGGAAAACCGGCTGATCGCGGGGAGCCGGCTGACCGAACGCTGGCGGGTCGAGCACCAGGTGGCTGTCGCCATGCGTCGCCCGCATAGCCGGCCCACCGACGATCTGGCGCGCGCCCGCGGCGGCCAGGATGGTCCGCTGCCGAGCCGCCGGATCGGCCGGGTTCAGCGGCAGGTACGCCCGGCCGGCCAGCAGGATCGCCAGCATCGCCGCGATCGTCGAGGGTGATCGGGTGGCCAGCACAGCGACCGGCGACCGGCCGGGCAACCCCGCGACAACGCCGGCGAAGGCCTCGGTGGCCTCGGCGAGCTGCCGGTAGGACAGCACCTGGTCGCGATGGACGATCGCCGGGCGGTCTCCGACCGACCTGGCCCGGGTCAGCACCGCCTCGACCAGGCCGGGACCGCGCGCCATCACGGCCGCGGTGCGGGCACCGGCGAGCTGCCGTTGGCCGAGGCGTCCCGGTCACCCAGACCGATCAGGCCACGGCCGCCGGCGAGCACCAGCCGGCCGTTGGTCTGCAGCAGCCGGTCGTTGTGAAACATCAGCGGGGCCGATCGCAGGTCGCGAAACGCCCGCTCCAGGCCGAGGGCACCGTGTCGCAGGTAGCCCTCGCGCATGCCGACCAGCTCGATCAACTCGTCGAGAATCGCGAACGCCAGTCGGGAACCGGCGAGCTTGAGGTTGTTGACCAGCACCGGGTCCAGCTGATCGGCCGGCTGCTGTCTGCCACGGGCCGACCGCGCCTCGTCGGCCTCGGTCGCGACCCGGGTGATGAGGGAGTCCAGCAGGTCCAGCTTCAACCGCAGCTCGGCCAGCCGGCTGAACAGCAGGTCAGACCGGGTGGTGGTGGCTCGGATCGATCGTCGGCGCACCGCATCGCGGACCCGATTGACCGCACCGCGGGCGGTGCCCAGCCAGCAACTGGCCCAGCCGACATGCCCGACCGGCACCAGCGTCAGCTTGGCGATCTCGGACAGCGGCGTGGCCAGCACCCGGGACGGCTCGACTAGGGCGTCGAACAGCATCGGGACGCTGTGGGTGCCGCGCATCCCCATCGCGTCCCACCGGCCGCGCTCGACGATCTCGCCGTCGGCGTGTTCGACGCACACCAGCGAGGTCTGGGTGAGCGGGACGTCCGGCCCATCTCGCATGCTGACCAGGTAGAAGCCGGCGTTCGCGCCGGCGGTGACTACCGGTGCGGTCCGCCGGACCCGCAGCATCGCGCCCTCGATCAGCAGCGGGTCCCCGGTGACGAACAGGTCGGCGCCGCCGGTGTCATCGGTGGTCACCGAGCCGATGATGCAGCCCTCGTCGCCGGCCCGGCGCAACCACGGCTGGTGGCTGTCAGCGGCGTGGTCGTGCAGCGAGATCAGCTGTTGGCCGTGCATCGCCCACAGCATCGCGGTCGAGGTGCAGTGTTCGGCAAGGGCCGCGGCGATCGCCGAGTAGGTCCGAATCGAGGCACGGTGGCCGCCAAGCTCCGGGGCCAGGAAGACCGCCATCAGGCCGGCCCGGTGCAGCGCGGCCAGGTTCTCGCGTGGAAAGTGGGCCTCGGTGTCCACCCGGTCGGCGTTGCCGGCCAGGACGTCGCCGGCGACCCCGCGGGCCCGCTCGACCAGCGCCAGATCCAAGCTCACGGAGGCGAACCGGTCAGCGCGGTCAGCGCCGCCGACAGGGAGCCGACGGTCTCGAAGGTCTCGGCCACCAGCACATCGTCGGGCATCACGATGTCGAACTCGGACTCCAGATCCAGAACCAGGTCGATCGCCGACATCGAGTCCAGCCCGAGGTCGCGCAGCCGGGCGTGGTCCCAGTCGGGTTCCGAGCCGGCAAGCCGCAGGTGCTGACGCACCACCTTCAGCAGCCGGGGGTCGGCCTCGCTCACTACTTCCGGGTGGGCATCGGCAGCAGCGTCAGCGTCTGGGCCTCGGACTTCTGCCCGGGCGCGTCCATGTGCCGGAAGCAGGAGAAGGTCTGCTCCTCGTGCTTGCTCTGCACGAACTGCTTGAGCCGGGGATTGGTCTGGTACATGGTCAGCAGGTCCTGGTCGAAGACGTTGCCGATGACCTCGGGCGCGCCCAGCTCGCAGATCATCACGTCGCCGTTGGAATGCAGGTGCAGCTGCGCCTTGCCCTCGATGCAGCTGGCGTAGATCACGCCCGGGTCGCGCAGCAGCGGCTGCAGTCGCTTCCAGTGCTCGCTGCCCGGCCTGAAGTAGGCCGACAGGCAGCTGAAGAACAGCGTGCAGTTCGGATCGCGAGCTTCGACCAGGCGGGCGATCGTCGCGCAGATCCGGTCGGCGTCCAGGGTGTTGGCATAACCCTGGTGCACGCTCGGGATCTCCATCTGGATCTCGTGCTTGCGCACCCCGAGGCCGGCCGCGAACGCATGCACCTCGGCCATGCTCGACTCGGTCTCGTCGAACAGGATCGTCTCGACCACGGTGTCGATCGAGGGCGAGGCGACCGACCTGCCGATGGCCCCGATGATCTTTGGGAACATCTTCTCGGTGACTTTGTAGAATTCGGCGTGGCTCGCCGCGTCCACGTGATTGAGGGAGAAATGCAATACGCCGAGACCGGCGGCTTCGAGCCGGTCGAATTTCTCGTCGTTCAGCAGCGTGCCGTTGGAATTGATCTGGGTCGCGATGCCACGTTCGGTGCACTCGCGAACAATGCCCTCGCAGATGTCGAATTCGAGCAACACCTCGCCGCCGGACAGCTTCACCCGTTCCAGATCGGGCAGCGACTCGATGGTTCGCACCACATCGTCGACCGACAGTACCTTCCGCTCCAGGAGGTCATAGGCGCCGCAGTATGTGCAGCGGAAATTACATCGAGAGGTGACCCCGATTTCGATTGCCCGCAAGTTACCGGCGCCGACCTTGGCCATTTCCAACGACTTGAAAGTCATAGATAAACCCCGTTACACAGGAGACGGTAATACCATTCCCAAAGGTATACTCTGGTCACGAAAATATACCGTGCCGGGTTCAGAAGCAAGGCCATTCGCGGGTTGGATCGCGTCCGGCGCCCGGCCATGGGACGACTGCGAGGGTGTGACTGCGTGATCGATACCGCCCTGCTGGGGCTGGCGCAGCGGCACGGCACGCCGCTCTACGTCTATGACCTGGCCGAACTCCGGGTGCGGGCCGGCGAGTTGCGCGCCGCGTTGCCGGCCGCGGCCAGACTGCTCTATTCGCTCAAGGCCAATCCGCTGCCGCCGGTGGTCGCCGAGCTCCGGTCGGCCGGCCTCGGCGCTGAGGTGTCCTCGCTCGGCGAGCTGGACGCGGCCATCGAGGCCGGCTTCGCCGCGGCCGAGGTGCTCTACACCGGTCCTGGCAAGTCCCGGCCCGAACTCGAGGCAGCGGTGGGTCGCGGCGTCCGGCTGCTGTCCTGCGAGTCATCGGTCGAACTGCGCCGGCTGCACGAGGTGGCCACCGCCGGCCGGCAGCCACTGCGCGTGTTGCTGCGGTTGCAACCCGCCGACCGGCCAGCGTCCGGACTGTCGATGGCCGACGGTCGGCAGTTCGGCTTCGACCTGCCGACGGCGGTACGCGCCTGCGAACAGGCGCGCGACACCACGGTGTCGATCGAGGGCTTTCATGTCTATCTCGGCTCGCAACTGGGCACCGTGCCGGCGCTGCTGGCCGGCTTCGGCCACGCCAGGGCGGCGATCGCCGAAGTCTGCGCGGCAACCGGCGTCCGGCCCCGGATCGTCGATCTGGGGGGCGGCTTTCCCTGGCCCTACGCCGAGCCCGGTACCGGCTGCGCGCTGGACGGCCTGCGCGAGGGCTTGGCCGACCTGCTGGCGGACTGGGCCGGCGACGACGGGCCCGAGCTGTGGTTCGAAACCGGCCGACGGGTGGTGGCGGCCGCCGGGCAGCTGCTGAGCTCGGTGCTGGACGTCAAGGACCGGCCCGACGGCGCGGTGGTGGTGCTGGACGCCGGCATCAACGTGCTCGGCGGGATGTCCGGACTCGGGCGGGTGATGCGGCCGAGCACGCGCTTTGCCAACCTGTCCGCGCTCGACCCGGCCCAGGCGCGCGAGCACCGACAGGTCAGCGCAGCGGTGGTCGGCCCGCTGTGCACCCCGCTGGACCGGCTGGCCGCGCGGACGAGCATCGACACGCCCCGGGTGGGCGACGTCCTGCGGGTGTCCAACGTCGGCGGTTACGGCCTGACCGCCAGCCTGACCTCCTTTCTCAGCCGGCCGGCGCCACCGGAAGTGGTGGTCGACGGCGACCGACTCGTCGGGAGCTGGCAGCTGACCAGCCACCGGCAGGTCGTCCCGCTGGAATAGTCGGACTGTCAATACGGGTTGACAACCTCGCGGGCGTCAACCTACATTGACAGCCATGACAGAAGGAGTCCAACTGGCCGAGCAGGCCGGCAGCACCGACCCGGCGATCGGACTGCGCGCCATCGGTGCGCTACGCGAACTCGCCGACCGGCTCGAGGTCCTGCAGGTGGCCAACGCCCGCCGGCAGGGCTGGTCCTGGCAGGAGATCGCCGATTGCATCGGGGTGAGCAGGCAGGCCGTGCACAAGAAGCACGGCACCCCGCGACGGATCATCGGGAGGTCCTAGATGTTCGAGAGGTTCACCGGCCGGGCCAGGACGGTGGTCGCGGGGGCCCAGGACGAGGCCCGCAACCTGCGGCAACCGTTCATCGGCACCGAGCACCTGCTGCTGTCGCTGCTGGCCCACGAGGGACTCGGTCAGGAGTTGCTGGTGGCGCGCGGCATGACCGCGGAGGCGACCAGGACGCGACTGCGCGCGGAGGAGGACCCGGACGGCCGGCTCGACCCGGCGGCGCTGGCCACCCTCGGTATCGACCTGGGCCAGGTGCGCCGAGCCGCCGAGCAGCAGTTCGGCCCCGGCGCACTGTCGGCCGGTGCGAAGCCGATGCCGCAGGGCCACCTTCCCTTCAACAAGCAAGCCAAGAAGGTGCTCGAACTGGCCGTCCGCGAGGCGATGGCGGCCCATTGTCAGACCATCAACTCCGGGCACCTGCTGCTCGGTGTGCTCGCCGAGGGCGACGGGCTGGGTGCGCGGCTGATCCTCGAGGCTGGGGTGCAGGCGGCCGAGCTCACCGCCGAGGCCCGGTTGCGGGCCGGCCAGCAGGCCGCCTAGCGCGGGCGTTGCCTTTGAGAAGCACGGTGCACAAGGGCAATCAGGCCGGCCGGCATCGTGCACGACCATCGCGATCTGCGCCCGCCAACGTCTGCCGGCTCGTCACGCGATAGGAAAGGCCTGCGCGAGGCGGCGGTGCAGGACGTGCGCGCGTTCGGTGGAGATCGGCCCGGCCGCGGTGATCTTCGCTGCCGCCTTCGCAGGCCACAGCACACCGACACCCCCGGTGCTGAAAGACCCGCCGAACATGGGCCAGTCGGCGTCGACGAAGCAGAGCATGCCGCGTACCGACACCTCGCCGGTGTCGGGGAGCGTGGCCAGCGCGGCCTTCACCAGATCGACCTGTTTGGTCACGCCCTGAAGAAGCTTGGTGCAATCGCGCCGACCCACCATCAACGTCTCCGTCCGGGCCCGAAGGATGCCGCCCTCGATCTTCAGCGTGGGCCGACCCTGGTACCGCTTGGCATCGATGACGAAGACCCCGGCGGCGCCGATCACGATGTGGTCGATGTTCGCCTTCGTGCCCCGGATACGCCGGTCGTGTAGGACCAGGACGCCCTGCTCGACAAGGTCGTTCAGTCGCTTGGCGAGTTGCTCCTCGCCGCGCGCGCCGACGTCCCACGCCCGAGTCGACTGCGGCTCGTCGGTGACGGCCAGCAGGAGGCCGCCGAGCATCGGATGCCTGGTCCGCACGCTCGCCTCGCGTTTCGCGACGCGACGTTGGTGTTCGCGGCGCGCGGACGCACCGGCGACGCCGACCTCGACCGGCTCCGGCGCGGTGGTGGTTGGACCCGACGGCGCGATCGTGGCGTCTGCGGCGGGACGCTCGCCCTCCTGGCAGGACAGGCACGCGACCTGCTTGGTGGCCCTGAGGTAGATCGCTTGCTGGCCGGCCGCGATCGCCGCGCCGCAGGCGCGGCAGGTCCCGGCGTAGCGCAGCCGCATCCGCTTCTCCTGCGCTGGTTCGGCGATACTCATACCTGGACTATCGGCTCGTTCCGGCTAACGACCAGGCGCCGGCGAACCTCTACGGCTCGATGAGTAATGAGACTCCAGCATTCGCGGCAGCGGCACGGTCGCTGCATCAACGACGGGGTGAGTTCCAACTCTCGGCCCTTCGACAGCTCTCGGAGAAGCTGTCCGAGTTCCTGCACCAGGAGCAACCACGGGGACGCAGCGGAGAAGTCGAAGCATTGATCGCACTGGCCGGCATCGATCTTCCGTCACCAGTTGGACGTTGTCGAACAACATGATGCAGGTTCCACCAGCGGTTGGTGCTGCGCTTGAGCAAGAGCAGATCCGCATTCGGTACGTCGAAGGCGGCGACGAGGTTCGCAACTACCCACTTGCATACTCAACCGCACTTCGGGAGGTCGTCGCAGCAATCCACACATTGCTCGAAAGCGAGCCCGGACAGCCGAGTATCAGGAGCCGTAATTGTCGCTGGCTGTCGCATGCCAAGTCCCCAGATTCGGGACCTTACTAAGTGTCCGAGGGGGGACTTGAACCCCCACGCCCGATAAAGGGCACTAGCACCTCAAGCTAGCGCGTCTGCCATTCCGCCACCCGGACGAGTGCGAGCAGGAGTCTATCCGACCTGGATCGGATACCCACGCACTGGTAGGAACTACTCATGAGCACCGACACCGAACACGGCGTGTCAGCGGTCGACGAGGTTGTCGAGCTGCTGTCGGACCTGATCCGCATCAACACCTCCAACCCGACCCACCCCGAGCGGCCGGCCGCCGAGTGGGTGGCCGAGAAGCTGGACGAGGCGGGCATCGAGTCCACCATCCTGGAATCCGAGACCGGCCGGGCCTCGTTGGTGGCGCGGGTGCAGGGCAGCAATCCTGACCGCAAGCCGCTGCTGATCCACGGCCACCTGGACGTGGTGCCCGCCGACGCCTCGGAGTGGTCGGTGGACCCGTTCGCGGGCGAGGTGCGCGATGACTACGTGTGGGGACGCGGCGCGGTCGACATGAAGGACATGGACGCCATGACGCTGGCGGTGATCCGGGACTGGCACCGCACCGGCGCGCAGCCCGAGCGCGACATCGTGCTGGCCTTCGTGGCCGACGAGGAGGCCGGCGGCAAGTACGGCGCGCACTGGCTGGTGGACAACCACCCCGACTACTTCGCCGACTGCACCGAAGCGATCAGCGAGGTCGGCGGCTACTCGGTCACGGTCGGCAGCGACCTGCGGCTCTACCTCATCCAGACTGCGGAGAAGGGCATCAGCTGGCTCAAGCTGCGCGCCGAGGGCCGGCCCGGACACGGCTCGATGATCCATCACGACAACGCCGTCACCGAGCTGGCGCGGGCGGTCACCCGGATCGGAGAGCACGAGTTTCCGGTGCACGTGACGCCCACGGTGCGGGAGTTCCTGACCAGGATCGCCAGCGTGACCGGCCTGCCGATCGACCCGGACGAGCCCGAGGCCGCGTTGAAGTACCTGGGCGGGGCGGCGCGGATGATCGGGGCGACGCTGCGTAACACCGCCAACCCGACCATGCTGCAGGCCGGTTACAAGGCCAACGTCATCCCGTCCAGCGCCGAGGCCACCATCGACTGCCGCTTCCTGCCCGGCTACGAGCAGGAGCTCTACGACACCATCGATGAGCTGCTCGGTGAGCATGTCACCCGCGAAACGATCACCCACGACATCGCCGTGCCGGCAGACTTCGACGTCGAGATCGTGGACGCGATGGCGACCGCGCTGAAGGCCGAGGACCCGGCCTCGGCACCGGTGCCCTACCTGATGTCCGGTGGCACCGACGCGAAGTCCTTCTCCCAGCTGGGCATCCGCAACTACGGCTTCTCGCCACTGCTGCTGCCACCGGAACTGGACTTCACCGCCCTGTTCCACGGCATCGACGAACGGGTGCCGATTGCCGGACTGCAGTTCGGCGTCCGGGTGCTGGACCGGTTCCTGCGCAGCTGCTGAGGGCGGCCGCGGATCCCGGCCGCGGCGCTGTCAGCGGATCAGCAGGGTCGGTGCGGCCAAATCGTCGTTGGCCAGCACGATGGCGGCGCGCTCGGCGGGCCGGACGGTCTGCAGGTAATGCCTGCCGGCCGCGTGATAGCGCAGGTCATAGAGCTGTTCGGCCGCTGCCCGGCCACCCAGCTGCTCGGCATCGCGGCGCACGCCCCGGGCCCGGGCCAACGCCAGGCTGGTGTCCACGAAGATCACCAGGTCCCAGTGTCCGGCCAGCTCTGGGCGCTGCAAGAAGCTGCCGTCGACGATCAGCACCGCGTCGGCCGGTGCCTGGACGGCCGGCTCCTCGAGCCGACGGTCGGTGGCCAGGTCGATGATCGCGGTGCGGTAGCGGCGCTCGCCCGTCGGCCCCAGCGGCACCAGCACCCACCGGGCGAAGGCGGCGAAGTCGTAGGCGTCCTGGTAGTAGCCAGCCGCCGACAGCCGGCCCTGCTGGTGCCGCCGAGCCCGCGGGTGGTGAAAGCCGTCCATGCTCAGTCCGATGACCGGACGGCCCAGCCCGGCCACCGCGGCAGCGAGTTCCCGGGCCAGGCTGGTCTTGCCCGAGGCCGTCACGCCATCGACGGCAACCCGGACCGGATGTCCACAGTCCAGGCCGCAGATCCTGCCGGCGATCGAGGCGATCACGGCCGCCCGGTCCGTCTGGTCCGTCCGGGCGGCAACCGCAGGGGGCGCGGGCTGTTCGGCGCGCGGGCCGGTCAGCAGATCAGGCCGGGCATCGGCACCGGCTCCATGGCCCGGCGCTTGCGGCGCAGCAGCACCTGCCGCGAGCCATCGGTGTACTTGCGGACTCGGGCCAGTTCCCAGCCACCGTATTCGGCGTGCAATGCGAGCCGCACCGCCGCGTTCATCCTCGTGACATCAGAGGGGATTCGCAGCGGTGCGTATTCCCAGTCGGGATCGGCGTCCGCCCTGTCCAAGCTGGCCATCCCATGATTGTGCACCTCACCGACCCCGATTCTGGAGTGTTGGCCACCTGGACGAGGCCAAACACTCCACAATCGGGGTCGAGCCAGGAGCTACTTGACCGCGGCGTTGTACTTCGAGATCAGCGCCTTGGCCTGGCTGGCCGCATCATCGAGTGCGGCCTTCGGGTCCTTGTTCGAGGTGAGCACCGACTCGATGGCGTTCTCGACCAGCGCGCGCACCTGCGGCAGCGAGCCGAGCAGGCACCCCTGGGTCGGCACGCCGACCGGGCTGGCCGCCAACTCGTCGACGGCGGTCTTGAACTGCGGCTTCTGGCTGACCCACTGCTGGTCGTTCGGCTCAGCCAGGGCCGCCTTGGACACCGGGAAGTAGCCGGTCTTGGTGTGCCAGAACGCGGAGTTCTCCGGCTGGATCAGGAACTTCTCGAACTCCCAGGACGCGCGCTGCTCGGCAGCCGAGTGACCCGGTCCGTCGATCCACAGCGAGGCGCCGCCGATGATCGGGCCGCCGCCGTCCGAACTCTGGATCTTCGGAAACGGCGCGGTGCTGATCTCGAATTTGCTACCGGCCGCGGTCAGGTAGCCGCCGAGCACCCCGGTCGACTCGAACCCCATCGCCACGGTGCCGGACTTGAAGGCGGCCTGCGCGTCGTCGGTCTTGCGACCGGTGTTGGTGGCCAGCCCGTCGGCGAGCATCGCCTTCCACCAGGTCAGGAACGCCACCTGCTCGGGGTCGTCGAAGGTCACCGCGTCTGCCCGGCTGGAGCGGCCGTTGTCGTTGTTGCAATAGGTCTTGCCGGCCTCGGCGGTCAGTTGTTCGAAGTACCAGCCGTAGATCGCGGCGTTGAAGGCGTACTTGACCGCGCCGGTGGCCTTGATCTTCTCCGCGTCGGCGCGCATCTCCGCCAGCGTGGTCGGCGGCTTGGTCGGGTCCAGACCGGCCTTGAGAAATGCGGTCTTGTTGATGTAGAGCAGCGGAACCGAGGAGTTGAATGGCATCGACTGCAACTTGCCGTCGCGCGAGTAGTAGCCCTTGATGGTCGGCTGCAGGTCGTCGAGGTTCAGCTTGTCGACATCGACGAAGGACTGCGCCGGGATGGTCTGGCCGGAGTCGGCCAAAAAGCCCGAGCCGATGTCATACACCTGGATCAGCGACGGGGTCTGCTTGGCCTGCACCGCGGCCTTGTACTTGGTCACGGTGTCGTCATAGCTGCCCTGGAACACCGGCTTGACGGTGATCTTGCCGGCGTGCGCGGTATTGAACATGGCCACCAGCGCGTTGAGCGCGTCAGCATTGGCGCCCTTCATCGCGTGCCAGAAGGTCACCGTGACCGGTCCGGCGGAGTTCAGCACGTCCGCACCTGGTGCAGCGCTGCCGGCGCTGGTCGAACTCTTCGAGCCGCTGCCGCCGCAGGCTGCGGTCATCGCCAGCGCGGCCACCACCGCCCCGGTCGACAGCGCACGCCACAATCCTCTTCGACTCATAGGATTACCTTTCAATTATGGGGGATTCCCGGTTGTGCTGACCGAGCGGTCAGCGGACCGCGCCGGCGGTGAGGCCACGGATCAGAAAGCGCTGGCCGAAGGCGACCAGGATGGCGGTGGGGATCAGCGCCAGGGTGACCCCGGCCAGGATCAGGCCGGGGTTGGCCTGCTCGGCATCGTTGAGCGAGGCCAGACCGATCTGCAGTGTCTGCATCTTCGGCGAGTCGGTCACCAGCAACGGCCAGAAGAACTGGTTCCAGGCAGAGAGGAACACGAAGATCCCGACGCTGGCCAGTGCCGGCCGCGACAGCGGTACCAGGATCGTCATCAGGAATCGCAGGTGGCTGGCGCCGTCCAGGGTGGCGGCGTCGCGCAACTCCACCGGGAAGGTGCGGAAGGACTGTCGGAGCAGGAAGGTGCCGAAACCGCCGGCCAGGAACGGCAGGATCAACGCCGGATAGGTATTGCGCAACTGGTGATCGGCCATGAACAGGAAGTTCGGGATGATGATCGACTCCCACGGCACCATCAGGGTGAGCAGGAACACCGCGAAGAACGTCCGGGCGAACGGCAGCGCCAGGAACACGAAGGAGTAGGCAGACAGCACCGCGCACACCAACTGGGCAGCGGTGATCAGCACCGCGACGACGGCCGAGTTGAGGTACTGGCGTTGCAGCGGGATCGCGTGAAACACCCCTCGGTAGTTGGACAGGGTGATGCTGTGCGGGAACAGTGACGGGGGCGCCGAGGCGATGTCACCAGGCCCCATCACGCTGCCCACGACGGTGTAGTAGACCGGGAACAGCACGACTATCCCCAGTAGCAGCAGGGCTAACAGCCGTGCCAGGCGTCCGATTCTCATCGGTAGAACACCTTTCGCTCCAGGATGCCGAACTGGACGGCGGTGATCACGATGACCACCGCGAGCAACACGATGGCCTGCGCCGAGCCGATGCCGTAGTCCGAAGCACCGTTCTCGAAGGCGGTGTGATAGATCCAGTACACCAACGTGGTGGTGTGCCCGGTCGGACCGCCCTTGGTCAGCAGCTTGATCTGGCCGAAGCTCTGCAGGCTGGCAATGGTGTCGACCACCACCAGAAAGAACAGGCTCGGCGTGATCAGCGGCATGGTGATCGACCGGGCGATCCGTAGCGTCCCGGCGCCGTCGAGACGGGCCGCCTCGTAGAGTTGTTCGTCGACCGCTCCGACGCCGGCGAGTACGACCAGCATGTTGTAGCCGATGTTCATCCAGACCGTGGTGATGGCGATGCTGATCAGGGCCGTGCCGGGTTGGGTCAGCCAGTTCACCGCCCCGAATCCCGCCGAGGTGACGAGGTAGTTGGCGAGTCCGATGGCCGGGTTGAACAACGCCGCGAAGACCACCGAGGCGGCCGCCACCGAGTAGGCGAAAGGCATCGCGAAGGCCGAGCGCAGGAATCGCAGCCCGCGCAGCGGCCCCTGCAGCAGCAGCGCCAGCGCCAGGGCCAGCAGGATGCTCGGAATGACCGTCAGCAGCACGTAGCCCGCGGTGACCGCCAGCACCTGGCCGAACTGCGGGTCGTGCAGCACCGAGGAGAAGTTGGCCAGACCCACCGAGCGGTCGGCGCGGCCGAACAGGTCCTGGCCGGTGGTGCTGAGTTGAAAGGTCCTGACCAGTGGCCAGAAGATGAACAGGCCGAACACCACCAGGGACGGCAGCAGCAGCGTCAGGCTGAGCAGCCGCTCCGTTGCCAGACCGGCCCGGACCGCTTTCGGTGCGCGCGGCAATAGACCCCCACCTGTGTCCAGCGCCCGTCATGGCAAGCGCGACGTCCGTCCGCCGGCCCACTGTTGGAAACCTCGGCGAAGCTTGATGAACGGGATGTTAACCCGGTAAGCGTTCACAAGGGTCCAAGCACGGCTTGTCGGGCGTGCTGTCACGCCGATCTCACAACGGGCCGCACGGGCCGGCTACTGTCCGAGCAGCCAGCCGTCAGGGGCCGCCAGCGCCCGGGCCGCTGCCGGACCCCAGGAGCCGGCCGGATAGCTCAGCGGTCGGCGCTCCAGTTCCAGGATCGGCTTGGCCACCTTCCAGACATGGGCCAGACCGTCCGGCCGGGTGACCAGCGACCGGTCACCGCTGAGCACGTCGTGTAGCAACCGGACGTAGGGCGGCAGCGGCGTCCGGTCGGCGATCGAGGCCACCGGCACCGTCGCGGTGGCCCGGCCCAGCGACAGGCCCACGCCCGGCACCTTGGCCAGTAACGACAGGTCGATCTGCCCACTGCCGTCGAGCTGGAACCGCAGCACGTTGCCCTCGGCCGGCAGTTTGGTGAGCGGGCCGCCCGGATCGGCCAGGATCAGGCTCACCGACTGGTGGGTCTGGTGCAGTCGTTTGCCGGTGCGGAGCAGGAACGGCACGCCCCGCCAGCGCGGGGTGTCCACCCAGAGCTTGGCCGCGACGTAGGTCTCGGTGCGCGAACGGGCCCCGATGCCGGGCAGGTCCCGGTAACCGCGGAACTGCCCGAGCACCACCTCGGCCGGGTCGATCGGCCGGAACCGCTTGATGATCGACTCCCGGGCGGCCTGCAGGTCAGCCGGTTGCAGGCTCTTGGGCGGCTCCATGGCGACCTCGGCCGCGATCTGGAAGAGGTGGGTGACCAGCATGTCCAGCACCGCCCCGGTGTGATCGTAGAAGTCGGCCCGATCAGCCACCCCGAGGGTCTCCGGGCAGTCGATCTGGACGGCGCGCACGCTGTGGCGGTTCCACATCCCGGAGAACAGGCCGTTGGCGAACCGCAGTACGTGCAGATCCTGGGTCGCCTCCTTGCCCAGGAAGTGATCGATCCGGTAGATCTGCTTCTCGTCGAACACCCGGTGCGCGACCCGATCCAGCGCGCGGAAGGTCTGCTCGGACGTCCCGAACGGCTTCTCGTACACGATCCGGGCGTCCTGGGCGAGCTGGTGCTGGCCGAGCGAGCGGGTCAGATCGCCGAAGGCCTGCGGCGGCACCGCCAGGTAGTGGATCAGCTGGGCGCTGCGGCCGAGCTCGCGCTGGGCCTGTTCGATGGCGGCCACCAGCGCGCCGTGCCCGGCATTCGCGAAGTCCCCGCCGGCAAAGCGCAGTCGGCGGCGCACGTGGCCCCAGGTCTGCAGGTCCAGTTCGGGGCCGAAGTCCTGCACGCTGCGCCGGACGTGGCCGACGAAGTCCTCGTGCGCGACATCGCCCCGGCCACTGCCGATCAGCCGCCAGTCGGCCGGCAGCAGGTTGAGTTTGGCCAGCGTGTAAAAGGCAGGTAGCACCATCCGCCGGGCCAGGTCGCCGGTCGCGCCGAACAGGACGAAGATTGCCGGAGCCGGACGCGACGCAGTGGCCATCAGCCGACCCTAGCCGAGCGGGTTGAGGCCGGGCCCGGGCCGCATCAGCGGGCCCGGACGGTGATCGTGTGGTAGCCGGTGGCACCGGACGGATACGGCTCGGCGGTCGCGGCGTCCTGGGGCCGGCCGGTCGCGTCGTAGGCCCGCACCCGCAGCCGGTGCGCGCCGGGGGACTGCGGCGTCCAGAGGTAGACCCATTGCCGCCAGGTGTCCACCGAGGGCACCGGGGCCAGCGTGGCCTGGGACCAGCCGCCGTTGTCGACCTGCACCTCGACCTTGGAGATCCCGACGTGTTGGTCCCATGCGACGCCGGCGATCGCGACCTGGCTGCCCACCGACAGGCTCTGCGAGGCACTCGGCCGGTCGATCCGCGAGGCCAGCCTGATCGGGCCCTGCGCGGCCCAGCCACCCTGTATCCAGTAGGCCTGGTAGCTGTCGAAGGTGGTCGCCTCGAGCTCGGTGATCCACTTGCACGCCGAGACGTAGCCGTACAGGCCCGGCACCACCATCCGCACCGGAAAGCCGTGCTCGACCGGCAGCGGCTCGCCGTTCATGCCGACGGCGAGCATCGCGTCGCGGCCGTCCATCACCACCGCGGTCGGCGAGCCGATCGTCATTCCATCGCTGGAGGTTGCCAGCAACTGGTCGGCGTCCGGGTCCAGACCGGCCTCGCGCAGCAGGTCGGCCAGCAGCACGCCACGGAAGCGGGCGTTGCTGATCAGGTTGCCGCCGACCTCGTTCGACACGCAGGTGAGGGTGATCCAGCGTTCGACCAGCGGCCTGGCCAGCAACTGGGCATAGGTCAGGGTGATCTCGTGGGCGAGCTTGCCGTGGATGCGCAGTTGCCAGGTCTTGGGATCCAGTTGCGGCACCGACAGCGCGGTGTCGATCCGGTAGAAGTCCTTGGCGGGAGTCAGGAACGCCACCCCGCTCTTGCCGAGGTCGAAGGTGTTGCCGGGGCCCACCCCGGCCGTGCCGGTGCCTACCCCGGCCGTGCCGGCCGAGGCCGTCGCACTCGGTGCCGGCCCGGCCTCGGACACAGGGGCCGGCAGCGTGATCGCGGCCCGGGCGGCGTTGGCGTTGAACCGGTTGTGCTGCAGCGCGCGGCCGCCGAAGCCCCCGAACACGGCCAGGCCACCGGCGGCCAGGCCGACCTGCAGGAACCGCCGCCGGTCGGCCAGCAGCGCGCCGGCCGCTCGTGGCTCGAAGTCGGTGCCGGTCACCGCCCGGACCAGCAGGGCGAGCGCAGCCATCCCGGCCAGCGCGCCGAGCACCGAGGGCACCGCGTCGCTGCCGTGGTGGGCGTGCGCGGTCAGCGCGCTGTAGCAACCCAGCGCTCCGAGGACGGCCACTCCGACCAGGCCGTAGACCAGCCGGCGCAGGGCGAGCACCCCGACCAGGACGGCCAGCACCGCGATGCCCAGATAGATGCCGGTCAGCAGCGCGGACTTGTCGCCGGTGCCGAACTGCCGGATCGCCCAGCGCTTGAGCGATTCGGGGGTGAGCAGGATCAGCCGGTTGCCGACCGCGATCACCGGCGAGGCGGCCGGACGCACCAGCGCCGCGACCAGTTCGCCGACCCCGATTGCGACCCCCGCCGCGAGCAGGCCGACCAGGGCGCCGAGGCCGGTTCGATCGACGCGGGAACTCACCCGTCCATGATCGCTGACCGGGCGCTCACAGGGTCCTTAAGATCCGGGGACGGCAACCATTCGCCACAGGACTTAACACCTGCTTGATGTATGGCCGGTGTTTAGGTAGGTTCGCGATACCCCCGGCCCGTCCGTCGAAACCTGGACTCCATGCCCCCTTGGCCCCACCTGCCCATCTGGCCCCACAGTCTGCAGCTGGCCGTTCGCTGCGCCGTCGTCCTGCTTGCCCTTGGCGCCGGCCTGAGTGCTGTGGGTGAGGCTGCCGCGCTGGCTCCGGTACAGCTCACCGGATCGGCCCCGGCCACCGCGCACGGCCCCGGCACGGTCAGCTTCAGCTACACCCTGGTGCTGCCGACGGCGGTCGATGCCACGGTGTTCACCACCCACCAGGCCGCCGAACTGCCCGCCTCAAGCACCGGCGTGCTGTTGGACGGCGTCGCCGTGCCGGCCGCCCAGCTCAGCCGGCCGGACCCGGCCGACCTGGCGATCCAGGCCGGCGCCGACCCGGCCGACGGGTTGAGCGCCGGCAGCCACACCGTCACGGTCACCGCCACTCTCGCCGCCGGCGCTGCGGCAAGCACCAGCTCTGCCGCCACCCTGAGCTGGACCATCGGCGGCGTGCCGGACTCGATCACTTCGGCAGCCGTCCCGGTCGCTGTCAACCAACCCGATCTGGCGCTGGCGCTGACCCCGGACACCGGCGAGGAGCAGCTCGGCCTGCTCGGCACCGGCCGTGACCTGGACCTCGCGGTGGACGTGCGCAATCTCGGTTACGGCACACCGGCCAGCAGCCTGCTGGTCACCCTGCCGGCCGGGCTGACCCTCGGCCCGGCCACGCTCAGCCGGCAGTCCGATGGCAGCACGCTGTCCTGTACGGCCGACCCGGGTAACCCCCAGCTCTTGTCGTGCCCGCTGGGCAGCATCGAGCACGACACCGGCGCGAACCCGACCCTGGACCTCGACCTGGCCGCGCTGCCGGGTGCCAGCATCGGCCAGGTGGTGCCGGTCACCGTGGCGGTGACGGCCGATCCGGCGCAGGGCAGCGACACCGACCCGAGCAACAATTCCGCCACCGTGCACCTGCAGTACACCGGCTCGGCCCGGCTGAGCTACACCATCACGCCGGCGGCCAGCAGGGTGGTGCTCGGCGGCCGGACCACCGTCCGGCTCACCGTCCACAACGCCGGCCCGCAGCTGGCGCCGGCGACGATCGCCTTCGCCATCCTGGTGGGGGACAACTTCGCGGTGGCCTCGTTCAGCGGCAAGACCACCGGCCCGGTCGGCATCCCCGCCGCTGCCGCGCCGGTGGGCTCGTCCTCGGGCGCTCAGTTGCTCTGGCTGGCCGGCGACATCGCCCCGGGCCACTCGGCCAGCGCGGTGCTGACCATCCAGGCCCGCCGCCTCGGAGTCGGCAAGGTCGGACTGGCTGCCTTCTCCGGCGCCGGTGACCCGAACTGCCCGAACTTCGACTGCGCGCCGAGCACCGTGTCAGTGCGGGCGGTCGCCGCACCCGCGGTGCCCGTCGCGGCGGCTGCCGGCGGCGCCGGGTTGGCCGCAACCGGCCAGCGGACCGGCTCCACCGTCGGCCTCGGTGGCGGGCTGCTGCTGGCCGGCGCGGGGCTGCTGCTGCTCGGCCGCCGGCCACGTCCGGCGCGTTGAGGCTGGGCCGGCCACGTCCGGCGCGTTGAGGCTGAGCCGGCCACGTCCGGCGCGTTGAGGCTGAGCCGGCCACGTCCGACGCGTTAGGGCCGGTCTGCCGGTCGGCTGCCGAGCGCGGTGGCCAGCATCGTCCGGCGTGGCTTGGCGCCGATCTCGCGGATCGCCCGCAGCAGGGCCGGGCCGCTGCCGTGCACCACGGACAGGTGCCGCTGCGCGCGGGTCAGCGCGGTGTAGACCAGCGGTCGGGACAGCATCCGGGCCGCCTCGGGGGCCAGCACCACGATCACCGCACGGAACTCCGAACCCTGCGCGCGGTGCACCGTGATCGCCCAGCCATGGCTGATGTCGGCCAGCGCCTTGCCCGACACCTCGGCCAGCGCCGGCACGTCGGTGCCGAAGTCGATGGTCACGGTGGAGCCGACCACGCTGGTGACGGTGCCCACCTCGCCGTTGGCGAACCCGGTCGGGCTGGCGTCCAGGTGGTTGGCGGTCGCCACCACCCGGTCGCCCGGGTCGAACCGGCCGGCGTTCTTGCGAAACCGGGACGGGTTCAGCTTGGCCTTGAGGGCGGCGTTGAGCTCGACGGTGCCGGCCGGCCCCTTGTGCACCGGCGTCACCACCTGGATCTGACCGGTGTCGATGCCCAGGGCCCGCGGGATCGAATCGGTCATCAGCTGCACCACCCGGTGGGCGCACTCGGCCGAGCCGCGGGCCGGCACCACGACCACCTAGCGGTCCGGTGAATCCACCACCGGCAGCTCACCGCCGCGCACCGCCGTCGCCAACCGGGCAATCGCCCCGCCGGCATCCTGGCGGTAGAGCGTCTGCAGCTGCACCACCGGCACCTTGCCGGCGGCGATCACGTCGGCCAGCACCTGGCCCGGCCCGATCGAGGGCAACTGGGCCGAATCGCCCACGATCATCAGGTGGGTCGAGTCCGCGCAGGCGCGCAACAGGGACGCGGCCAGTTCCACGTCGAGCATCGAGGCCTCGTCCACTACGACCACGTCCTCGTCCAGCGGCCAGTCCGGGCCCCGGGCGAAGCCGGCGCTGAAATCCACCTCGCCGCTGTCGCCGGTGGTACGCGGCTGGGCCCCCAGCAGCCGGTGGATGGTCATCGCCTCGGCATCACACAGCTCGGCCAGCCGCTTGGCGGCCCGTCCGGTCGGAGCGGTCAGCGCGACCGATCTGCCCGCCAGCTCGGCGGCCCGCACCACCGCCGCCACCGTCCGGCTCTTGCCGGTGCCGGGACCGCCGGTCAGCACGCTGACCCCGTGGCCGAGGGCGTTGAGCACCGCGCTGCGCTGGACGGCGTCCAGGCCGTCGTCCGGCACCGACTGACTGCCCTGTGACGGATTGCCCTTTGCACGGCTGCCCTGTGCCCGGCTGCCCTTGGCCCGGACCGTGCCGATCGGCTCGGCGGCGGCCGCTAGCCGATGGATCGAGTCGGCGATCGCCTGCTCGGCCAGGTAGTAGCGCTCCAGCGCCAGCAGCTGCTCACCGTCCGGACCGGCCGCCGCCCGGACCTCCTCGCCGGCCAGCGCGTCGCGGATCGCCGCCGCCGGGTCAGCGACCCGGTACAGCTGCAGGTCGTGGCCGACCTCGTCTGCCGGCATCAGGGTGTGCCCGTCGCGGCTGGCCCGGGCCAGCACGTGACCGACCAG
>JBPCPA010000070.1:0-3309 GCA_050999655.1 Jatrophihabitans sp. | reverse complement strand
CGGGTTCGATTTCGGCGAGCTCGAAGGGTTGAGTTTCGAACAGGCCCGCCAACGCTGGCCGGCCGAGCACGCGGCCTGGATCGGCGGCCGGCCGGACGCCGCGCCGCCGGGCGGTGAGAGCGTCGAGCAGGTGGCCGGACGGGCCGAGCGGGCGCTGCGCCGGGTGCTGGTCGAGCACCGCGGCCGTACCGTCGTGCTGGTTGCGCACGCCACCCCGATCAAGCTGCTGGTGTGCTCGGCGCTGGGTGGCGGCGCGGCGTCCTTCTTCCGGCTGCAGGTCGACACCGGCGGCCTGTGCTGGATCGATTGGTACGGACCCGACACGGCGGTGGTGCGCCACCTCAACGACACCGGGCAGCTGCCCTGATCCAACCTGGCCGCTGCTACTCCGAGGTCGCCGGCCGGTCCGGCTCGGTCCCGGTGGCCAATCGCAACAGGCTGGCGCCGCGGCCGGACTTGGCCGCCGGCACCAGGATCGTCGCCAGGTACGGCGCGCTGCCCTCATCGAGGGACGCTGCCGGCCGGATATCCTGCGCCGGCAGCCCGAGCGCCGCGCCGTACACCGCGCCGTCGATACGCCCGGAGCTGCGCAGCAGTTCGAGCACCGAACCCAGCCGCGGCCCGCTCTTGTAGACCACGATGTTGTCGAAGTGCTCGGTCGCGGCGCGCAACGAGCTCACGTCGCCGGTCAGCGGCAACAGCACCAGCGACTCGTCCCCCTCGCAGAGCACCGTGCCACTGCGTGCGGCCAGGTCCTGCATCGCGGTGATGCCGGGCACGGTGGCCACCTGCACGCCCGGCCGCAATGCCCGCACGGTGTGCGCGAGGTAGGTGAAGGTGGAGTAGAAGTTGGGATCGCCGATGGTGGCGAAGGCGACGGTGCGCGCTCCCTCGGCGAAGGCGTCCACGACCGCTGCGCCGGCCGCGTCCCAGGCGGCTTCCCGGCGGGCGTTGTCCTTGCGCTCGTTCAGCGCGAAGGCCAGCCGCCGGACCCGCTCGGCCGGCACGTACTCCAGGACGGTCTGCTCGGCGCGACCCCGGCCGGTGCCCTCCATCGCCGGCACCACCACCACGTCGGCCTCCCGCAGGGTCCGCACGCCCTTGACCGTCACCAGCTCGGCATCGCCGGGGCCAACCCCGACGCCGACCAGCAGCTCGCTGTTCATACGCACGCCTCCACGAAACGTCGGACGACCGCCGGGCTGGCTGCCCAATGGGTGTGCAGGTAGGAGGCATGGATGGCTCCGGTGACGAAGCCCTCGACGCCGTGCCCGGGGCGCTGCCAGGCTGCCCGTTCGCCGGCCGCCGGGCTGCACACGGTGCGGTGGAACTCGTGCCCGTGCACCGGTGTGCCGGCCTCGGCCAGGCACGAGTCGGCTGCCGCGACCACGCTGCGGTAGCCCAGGGTCAGCCGCTCATGCATCCGGGCGTCCGTCTCCAGCAGGCCACACATCCGGTGGCCGTCCAGCGACCTGGCCAGGTAGAGCAGGCCGGCGCACTCGGCCGCGATCGCGCCGCCGGACCGGGCCAGCCGTTGCACATCGGCGCGCAGCGACTCGTTCGCGGCCAACTGCTCGGCGTAGATCTCGGGGACGCCGCCGCCGATCACCATGCCGGTGGAGCCGGCCGGCAGCGCCGGGTCGTGTAGCGGGTCGACGATGACCACCTCGGCGCCGGCGGCGGCCAGCAACTCGGTGGTCTCGGCGTAGCCGAAGGTGAAGGCCGGGCCACCCGCTACGGCGATCCGGGGGCGGCCGGCAACCGGCGCGCCGATCGCGACCGCCGGATCCCAGGGGGTGCCGAGCAGTGGCGGTGCCGCACCGGCCAGCGTCAGCACCGCGTCCAGGTCGACCGATTCGGTGATCAGCCCGGCCAGCGCCGACACCGCCTCCAGCGCCACCGCGGACCGTTCAGCAACCGGCACCAGCCCCAGGTGCCGGGACGGGGTGGCCACCTCGGGACGGCGGTGGATCGCGCCGAGCACCGGCACGCCCAGGGTTGCCAGCGCGGTGCGCAGGATCGACTCGTGCCGGGCCGAACCCACCCGGTTGAGCACCACCCCGGCCACCTGCAGGTCCGGATCGAAGCGTCGAAAGCCCTCGACCAGCGCGGCGACCGAGGCTCCCTGCGAGGCGGCGTCGACCACCAGCAGCACCGGCGCGGCCAGCAACCGAGCCACGTGCGCGGTTGAGGCGAAACCGGGCCGGTCAGCCATGCCGTCGAACAGCCCCATCACGCCCTCGACCACCGCCAGCGCGGCCGGTTCGGGATGGTTGCTGGCATGCAGGAACAGCGGCACGATCAGCGACTCGCCGACCAGGAACGGATCGAGGTTGCGACCGGGCCGGCCGGCGGCCAGCGCGTGGTAGCCGGGATCGATGTAGTCCGGGCCGACCTTGTGCGGTGACACCACCAGGCCACGGGCGCTGAACGCGGCGATCAGGCCGGTGGCCACCGTGGTCTTGCCCTGGCCGCTGCTGGGCGCGGCCACCACCAGCCGAGGCATCTGATGGCGCTGCGTGGGTGGGCCGTCCACACCTGGCCCGGTCGCGGTCATCGGCGAGCCCGGCGCAGAACCCGCGCACCAGCGCCCACCGCCGCCTGGCCCAGCAGCAGCGAGCTGGCGGTGGCCAGCGCCGCTGCCGAGTAGCAGACCGCCCGGGACAGCCGGACCGCCCGCGCCACGTCGGCAGCCTCCGGACGGCGGCCGGCACCCAACACCGGACGCTGCTCGGTGCGGTGGGCATAGACCGTCTGGCCGCCGAGTTGGACGCCGAGCGCGCCGGCGAAGGCCGCCTCGCACACGCCGGCGTTCGGGCTCGGGTGAGCCGCCGCATCCCGCCGCCAGGCGGCCAGCGCGGCCACCGGGCTGCCGCCCACCAGCGGCGCGCAGCCGGCCACCAGCAGCCCGGTCAGCCGGGCCGGCAGCAGGTTGGCAAGGTCGTCCAGCCGAGCCGCGGCGGTGCCGAAGCGCTGGTAGCGCTCGGTGTGGTGACCGACCATCGCGTCCAGGGTGTTGGCCGCGCGGTAACCCAGCAGGCCCGGGATGCCGGCCAGCGCGCCCCAGAACAGCGCGCCCACCACCGCATCGGAGGTGTTCTCGGCCACCGACTCGACCACCGCGCCGGCAATGCCGTCGGCGTCCAGCACGGACGGATCACGCCCGACCAGTTGGGGCAGCAGCCGGCGCGCGGTGACCAGGTCATCGGCCTGCACCGCCACCGCGATCTCGGCGGCGTGCCGGGCCAGGCTGGTGCCCCCGAGCACCGTCCAGGTGGCCGCGGCGGTCAGCACGAACCTTGCCGGACG
>JBPCPA010000023.1:0-9063 GCA_050999655.1 Jatrophihabitans sp. | reverse complement strand
CTTGGTCCCCTGTTGGTTTGCTCTGGTTGTGTTTGCACAGCGTTGGGGGGGGGGGCGCCCCGGGGGTGGCGGCGCCCCACCGCCACCCTCAGCCGACCGGGTTCCAGTAGTCGCCGGCCATCACGAGGTAGACAAGCATCTTGATCGTCTCGCCGTAGTACGCGTCGCCGAACGGGTTGGACGCCAGCTGGGCCCAGATGGCGTCGGTCCAGCTCTGGTCACCGGCGGCCATCGCCGCCGGGCCGACCGCATCGCCTGCCTCTTCGGCGGAGTTGTCGCCGGCCGAGCCGCTGTAGCTGGTGCAGTTGAGGTTGATGTGCGGGCGCACGTGGGCGGGGTTGCCGCCGGACTCGCTCTTCAGGCAGGCCGACTCCTTCTTGGCCACACCGTAGGACACCGCGGCCGTCGACGAGCCGTTGACCAGCGCATCGGTACCCATGTGCCAGGGCACCCGGACGGAGTTGTAACCGACGATGTTGTCCGGCTGATCCTCCTGGTAGTCGGCCGGGGCGGGTTGCGGGCTGATGGTGTTGGCCTTGACCACGAAGTCCGACATCAGGTTCGAACTCGCCGAATACTTCGAGGTGAACTCGGTGGTGATCGCCTGCATCCGGTTGATCACCTTGGCCCAGTCGTGCGCGGTGTCGTACTTCGCGAAGGCCCGCAGGTGGTCGAGCATGTCGTCCGACGGGCGGGTGTCGGAGGTGTCGTCGGCGTCATCCTCGCACTTGAGATGCCCGTCGGAGGCGACGTCATGGGCATAGAAGTTGGCCAGCCAGGCCCTGGCGTCGCTGGTGTAGCCACCCCACTGCTTGTCGGCCAGGATCAGGCCGTAACCGATGTCCAGATCGCCGTCGGTGGCGCCGTCCGGCGTGCCACCGGAGTAGTACTTGCAGGTCTTTCCGTCCAGCTGCCACTGCATCAGGCCGTACTGGTCCCGGTGGTCCTTCACCAGCTGCCAGAGGCCGTCGAACTCGGTCTGGGCACTGCTGTCGTAGCCGGCCATGAGCGGCACGATGTTCATTCCGTAGCCCTGCGCCTCGGACACGGTGCCGTTGTTGCGGGCGTCGCCATCACCTTTGGTAGAAACGTAATACTCGTTGGACGCGCAACCCTTGACCAGGTAGTTCTTCTTCCACGAGGTGTACTGCTTCTCCACCGCGGCATCCCGGCTGGCCTGCGAGGCCGAGGGCAGCACTCCCAGCTGGTAGCTGACGTGGCTGGGGAACGGATGCGCTGCCGTTGCCGCCTGTGCGGTGCCGGACAGGGTCAGCGAGGCGACGGTGGCAAGCGCTACCGCGCAACCGACCGAGCGGACCAGCATCGATCTGGACGGGGGCTTACGGGTACCGAGCATGGGGGCTCCTTGGGGGACGAGGTGCCGCAACTGTGCCTCCGGCTCAGATTGCTGTCAAGAGTCTTTACCAGAAGTTCGAGCCAGTAGGGTGGTCGGATGGTGCCGGCCACCGGCGGATCCCTTGCTGATCTGCGCAGACTGAACGCGAGCACGGTGCTCGGCGTGATCAGCCGGCAGACGCCCATCTCCCGGGCCCAGATCTCACGTGAGGTCGGCCTGACCCGGCCGACCGTGTCCAGCGCGCTGGAGACCCTGCTCGAGGCGGGACTGGTACGCCAGTCCCAGCCGGCCGACGGCAAGCCGCACTACGGCGCGACGTTCTTCCAACCCGCTCCGGACGCCGCCCACTTCCTCGCCTTCGACATCGACCGCCGGCAACTGCGGGCCGTCCTGGTCGACGCGGTCGGCACCGTCGCAGCCAGCCTGGACTCGCACCGGGCAAGCAACCGGCCTACCGACCTGGTCCAGCAGCTTCGTCAGGTCAGCGCCGAACTGTGCGTGGCTGCCAGCCTCGACCAGGACCGGATTGCCCTTGCCGTGGTGGGAGTTCCGGCCGCGGTGGATCCGCGGGACGGCACCCTCAGATTGAGCGCCTACCGGCTGCTGGAAGGCTTCGCGCTCGGTCCGGCGATCTCGGCCGAACTGGCCGTGCCGGTCATCGTCGACAATGACGTCAACCTGGCGGCGATCGGCGAGCACGCGGCGGGGGCGGCCCGCGACGTCAGCGATTTCGCCTACGTCACGATCGGACGCAACGTCGGCTCGGGAATCGTGCTGCGCGGTGAGATCCTACGCGGCGTGCACGGCGCGGCCGGCGAGGTGGACGCGCCGGTGACCGACGCCGAGCACCTGGCGGCCAGCCCGGCGGCCGACGCCTTCGAGGCACTGGCCCGCGCCGAACTCGGTGCGGCGACGGCATTCGGCCCGACACCGGCTGCGGTGTTCGCGGCTGCCGGCCGCGGTGATCAGCTGGCGCACCGGATCCTGACCGAGCAGGCACGCCGAATCTCCGAGGTGGTCGCGGTGCTGTGTCGGGTGCTGGACCTCAGCCTGGTGGTGCTTGGCGGCGGCATCGGCCGCCGGTGCGGCCCGATCCTGGCCGCCATCGAGCAGGAGGTCGGCATTCGGGTGCCGTTTCCGCCACAGCTGGTGATCTCGCAGCTAACCCAGCGTCCGGTGCTGGTCGGCGCCAGCACGGTCGGTGTCCGGGAGTCGATGCGGCTGGTTACCCCGCGGCGGCTGGCCCAGGTCATCCGGCGGCCCGCGGTCTGAGCCACCCCACCAGGCCGACCGGTGGGGTGGTGCACCTACCTGGGCGTCTGATGACACCCCGACGAATCAGCTGTCCGACGGTTAGTTCTCCACCCACAACGCGCGTTCGGACGCCGGCACGCCGAATGTCGTGCAGACATAGTCGCTCCATTGGCGATGGGCCACCCCGTAATCACCGGCCGCCACGCACGCCGCCTGGGAGTTGTAGATGGCCACCAGGTGGCCCGGTGGCTGAGCCTGCGCGGTAGGGGCCAGACCAACCATGGCCGCGGTCGCCGCGGACAACACGATGCCGGTTACTGCCAACTTTTTCATGGCACTCCATTCCTGGATTCGGATAAGCCGGGATATTCATAACAGGGTTGGACATATGCAGCAATGACGTGCCGTTGCCTGTACAAATCCATCCATCGAGCCGGCCAGAGCCCGAGTCGACAGCCGACTTGAAACCCCCGCGGTCAGGCCGCAGTGTCGGCGGGAAGTGGTTCGCCCCGGGGCGGCCGGCCCGGGTGATCCGCCGGCCGCGGTCCGACCGGCGGGACGAGGGTGCGGGTGCACCACACCAGCTCGCCGAAATCATCGGCGCCGGTGCGGTTCGTGCGGTGAAAGCCGAGCTTGCCGAGCACCCGCAACGACGCCTCGTTCCAGGGCCGGACGCTGGCCCAGAGCCGGCGCCGGCCGGTGCCCGCGGCCGCCGTGACGATCGCCCGGCCGGCCTCGGTCGCATAGCCGTTGCCGTGCGTCCGGCGCAGCAACTCGTAGCCGATCTCCGGTTCGGCCAGGCTTGCCCGGCCAACGATCAGGCCGCAGTAACCGATGAAATCGTCGTTCAGCCGGACGGTGAGCAGCCCGATCCCGGTGTCGGCGAGGCTGGTCTGCTGCCGGGCGATGCCGGCTCGAAGCTCGTCCGGACTGCCTCCTCCGGCGCGGGGCGCAGCCGCCGTGCGCGGGTCCCGCTCATGCACCATGGCGTGATAGGCCACCAGGTCCTCATCCCGCCAAGGCGCCAGGCTCAGGCGCGCGGACGCGAGGTGCGAGGGCATCGGCTGGTAGACGTCCATACCCGCCATTGAACAGGTGCTGTCCGGGCCGGCACTGACCTCGCTACCATCCACCCAGTGTGGAAGGACGGCCGATGACCCAACACGAGGCAGTCGACCCATCGGTCGCGCCGAGCGGCCCGGGCTGCGTGGAGTGCGAGACCACCGCGGGCTGGTGGGTGCACCTGCGCCGGTGCGCGCTGTGCGGGCACATCGGCTGCTGCGACTCGTCCCCGCAACAGCACGCCAGCCAGCATGCTGCGACCACCGGGCATTCGCTGGTGCGCAGCTTCGAGCCGGGCGAGAGCTGGTTCTGGGACTACCGGCGCGAGGACTACTACGACGGCCCGCAGCTGGCCGATCCGCAGCATCACCCGGTGGAGCAGGCCGTGCCCGGGCCGGCGGGTCGCGTCCCGCCCGACTGGCAAGCCCACGTGCACTGACGTGCTCGACCGGCTGCACTCGCGCGATCCGGGCTGGTCGACCCTGCGCCGGGCGTTGCGGGCGGCGGTCGTCGTGCCGGTCAACTTCGCGATCGGCGCGCAGCTGATCGGCAGCGCCCCGGTCGCCACCTTCGCGGCATTCGGCTCGTTCGCGCTGCTGCTGTTCGCGAGCTTTCCCGGCGATCGGGCTACCCGGGCCGGCAGCTACCTGGTACTGGTCGCGACCGGAGCGGTGCTGATCACCATCGGAACCCTGGTCGCGACGCCGGACTGGCTGGCGGTGGCGGCGATGGCGGTGGTCGCCTTCGCGGTGCTGTTCGCCGGAGTCGTCAGCTCGATGCTCAACGCCGGCACCCAGGCGGCGCTGCTGAGTTTCATCCTGGCGGTGATGCTGCCGGGCAGCCGTAGCGACCTGCCTGCGCGACTCGGCGGCTGGGGGCTGGCGGCGCTGGTCAGCGTGCCGGTCGCGGTGCTGCTCTGGCCGCCGACCAGCCAGGACCTGCTGCGCAGCAAGGCGGCCGCGTTGTGTCGCGCGCTGGCGGTAATGCTCCAGCTCGAACCGCCGCCGCCGGGTGGCCGCGACCGGCTGGTGGTGATGCGAGAGGCCGCTCGCGAGCTGCGGGCCTCGTTCCGGACGTCGGCGGCGCAGGCCGCGGCGATCGGCGCCGGCGCCCGGCTCGGCATCCGGCTGGTGGACGAGCTCGAATGGCTGGCCACCATCGTCAACAACGCCTGCGCGGACGCGCCGGAGGGTTGGTCAGAGCCCGGTAAGCGGCTGCGCACGGTCGCCGCGCAACTGCTCGAGCAGGCCGCCGACTCGCTGGGCAACCCGGGCGAGCAGCAGCACGTCCGGCTCGAGCAGGGCCTGGCCGAGCTGGCCCGGGCGCGCCGCGGGGTGGCCGACGAGGCGGTCCGCCGGTTGCGCGCCGGCGCCGGGCCGGTCGATGCCGGGGTGCCGGTCGGCGAGTTCGATCGCCCGCTGTATTCCGCGCACGAGCTGGGCTACGCGGTGGCGCTGTGCGCCGGCACCGTCTCGGCGATCGGCACCGCCAACGCCCGATCCTGGTGGGCCCGACTGCTCGGACGCCGCCCCGGGGTGGACGAGATCGGCGCGGTCGCGGTGGCCCAGCGCAGCGCCTCCCGGCACCTGGACCGGCACTCGGTCTGGCTGCAGAACAGCATCCGCGGTGCCGTCGGACTGGCACTGGCGGTGCTGCTGTCACGGGCGTTCGAGGCGCAGAATGCGTTCTGGATCGGGCTGGGCGCGCTGTCGGTGCTGCGTACCAGCGCGACGGCCACCGGGGCGACGATCATGCGGGCGCTGGCCGGTACCGTCCTGGGTTTCGCCATCGGCGGCGCGGCGGTGGCGCTGATCGGGACGGATCGGGCGGTGCTCTGGACGCTGCTGCCGCTGGTCATCCTGGTTTCCGCGCTGGCCCCGGCGGTGATCCCGTTCATCGCCGGGCAGGCGGCCTTCACGGTGTGTTCTCGATCGTCCTGTTCAACATCATCGCGCCGGCCGGCTGGCGGATCGGGGTGTTCCGGGTCGAGGACGTCGCGCTCGGTTGCTTGTCCAGCCTCGTCGCGGGGGTGCTGCTGTGGCCGCGGGGCGCCGGGGCCGCGCTCGGCACCGCGCTGGCCGAGGCGTTTCGCACCTCGGCCGCCTACCTTGCCTCGGCCATCGGCTGCCTGACCGGCCGCGAGGCCGCCTCGGCCCAGCTCGGTGGGCAGGCCAGCGCTGCCGGTGCCCGGTTGGATGACGCGTTGCGCCAGTACCTGGCGGAAAAGGGGACGAAGCTGGTCTCGCTGGAGAGCGTCGCGGCGCTGGCCAACGGCGCCACCCGGCTGCGGTTGGCCGGCATGGCCATCGCCGACCTGCCCGCCACCGCCACCACAGCCAACGCAGCCACCGGAGCCGTCGGGAGCCGGCCGAACGGTGCGGACGATGACCGGCTGGCGCAGCCGATCCAGGTGCTGGCCCACCGCGCGCAGGAGGTCACGTCCTGGTACGCGGCGCTGGCCGACGGGTTCCTGGACGGCCAGGCACCGCCGCAGCCACAGGCGTCCGGCGAGTCCTTCCTGCAGGTCGTGCTGCCGGCCGTGGATCGTTGCGGGGATGCCGAGTTGGCCGCCCGGGCCGAGCAGCTGCTCTGGTCGGGGCAGTACCTCGGCGATGTCACCCAGCTGCGCTCGCACCTGATCGAACCGGCGGGGCAGGTGGTCGCGGCCGGTGCCAGACCCTGGTGGCGCCGCTGAGCCCGGTCCGTTCAGTCCGGACGGTGACAGACCGCCTCGACGTTGTTGCCGTCGAGATCGCGTACGAACACCCCGTAGTAGTCGGGGTGGTACTCCGGGAACACCCGCGGCTCATGCAGGATCTCAGCCCCCGCCGCCACCGCGGCCCGGTGCACCGCCTCGACGGTGGCCCGATCGGCGGCGGTGAACGCGAGGTGGTCCTCGCGGCCGGCGGGCACCGACGCCGGGCTCAGCCAGAACTGCGGACGGCCGTCAGGACCGGCCAGCCCGACCACCGGCCCGGTCGGGCTGTCGAAACGCAGTGCCTGCTGCAAGCCCAGCGACGCGAAGACGGTCAGGTAGAAGTCGAGCGCTGCTTCGACATCACCAACCTCGATACCGATGTGATCGAACATCAGCACAGTATGGCCGACCCAGGCCGAACCGAGCGCGGCCGGGCAGGTGGGCCGCAGGATGGCCGGCGTAGCTATTGACCAAGTGGTCTAGTCCAATTATCGTGACGAGTTACCGCGCTTTCCGCGGGCACCCTGCGTACCGTGCGTCGCCGCGATCGGCAGGCGCACGAGGACGGAAGACCTCCCATGCGTCGTCGAACCCTGCGCACCACGCTCCTGCTGTGCACCACCGCGCTGCTCCCACTCGGCCTGGCGGTGCCGGCCGCCGGCGCAAGCACCGCCAGCCCGAGTCATCGACCACCCAACCATCCGCCGGCCGCCCGCAAGCTGGCGATGGGTTTCTTCGAGCAGTGGAGCATCTACGGCCGCGGGTTCAGCCTGGCGCAGGCCGACAGCGAGGGCGAGATCAGGAACCTCACCGACATCGACTATGCCTTCGGCGGGGTGCTGCCGGCCCAGGGTGCGGCCAGCACGCCGGACGCCACGACCAACCCGGTCAGCTGCCAGAGCGTGGACAGCTGGGCTGACTACAGCACGCCCTACCTTGCTGACGTGGCCGGCGGTAACCCGGTCGGCGCGGACGGCCTGGCCGGCAACTTCCAGCAGCTCAAAGAGCTCAAGGCGAAGTACCCGGGGCTACGGGTGATCATGTCACTGGGCGGCTACACCGGCTCGAAGTTCTTCTCCGACGCCGCGGCCAGCAGCGCGTCCCGCACGGCTCTGGTCACGTCCTGTATCAGCAGTTTCATCAAGGGAAACCTGCCCGGTCTGGCGTCCGGCGCCGCGGCCGGCATCTTCGACGGCTTCGACCTGGACTGGGAGTACCCAGCCAACGACAACGGCGCGCCCGGCAATCACTTCAGCCCGGCCGACACCCGCAACTACGTGCTGCTGGCGCAGGAGTTTCGCCGCCAACTGGACGCGCTGGGTGCGCACTACCGGCTGACCACCGAGATGCCGGTCGGCCTGCAGAACGCCAAGGATCTCGACATCGCCGGCCTGTCCCGGGCGGTGGACAACGAGGTGTTGATGGACTACGACTTCCAGGGACCGTGGAACCCGACCGGGCCGACGAACTTCGAATCGAACCTGTTCAGCTCACCGTTCGCCCCGAACACCACCGCCGAGCCCCGGATCAGCGTGGACTCCTCGGTGCGGTACTTCGAGCAGCACGGCGCTCCGGCGAGCAAGCTGGTGGTAGGCATTCCCTACTACGGACACGGCTGGACGGGCGTGCCTGCCGGACGCAGCGCCGGGCTCTACCAGCCGGCCACCGGGCCTGCCATGTCGCCGGACCTCACCTCGGCCGGCACCGTGTTGGCCGGCCTGGACGGCACTGACCCGGCCGGCACCACCGACTACTACGAGGTGGTCAACCAGCCCGGCTACAGCTGGCACACCGACCCGTTCACCGGCGCGAGCTGGCTGTACAACCCGAGCACCCAGACCTTCTGGTCGATGCAGAATCCACAGCAGGTGTTTGCCAAAGCGCTCTACATCGACCTGCACGGCCTGGCCGGCGCCTCGGTCTGGGACCTGTCCGGTGACTCGAACAACGCCCTCACCGGCGCGCTGAGCAGGGGACTGGGACTGGGCCACTGACCTAACGATCCCGGAAATGGAGTGTGTGCCCGCTGGAGGCGTGCACACACTCCATTTTCGGTAGGCGGCTAGCGCCACGGCCATCCACCACCAGCTCGGACTATGTTCGAGGCCATGACGGAGTCACAGCGGCAGCCGGTGCCACGCAACGACGACGGCGAGTTGGACACCGCCACCGCGTTTCTGGACTTCGCTCGCTCGTGCGTGCTGAAGAAGGCAGCCGGCCTGAGCGAGGAGCAGTTGCGCCGGGTGCTGGTGGGCTCGGGCACGAACATCCTGGGACTTGTCCAGCACCTGACGGTGGCAGAACGATTCTGGTTCGGCTCCGAGCTGCTCGGTGACGGACCCGAGCAGGACTGGGACTTCGGGATGGCGGTGCCGGCCGAGCGCAACGCCGAGCAGGTGCTGGCTGACTACCGCGATGCGATCCAGGCCAGCGATGCTGCCATCCGGTCGGTGGGCGATCCCGCGGCGAAGATGGCCCGACCGGTGGACGGCAGGCAGCTCAGCCTGCGCTGGCTGCTCGCGCACGCGACCAGTGAGACGGTGCGGCATGCCGGGCACGCCGACATCCTGCGGGAGCAACTCGACGGGGCGACCGGCCGCTGAGCCGGCGAGGCCCAGATCCCGAAAATGGAGTGTTTGCCCGCCTCCAACGGGGAAAAGCGCCATTTTTGATAGGCCGCCTAGCGCCAAAG
>JBPCPA010000007.1:0-10445 GCA_050999655.1 Jatrophihabitans sp. | reverse complement strand
CGCTCGGACCTCGCTGCGATGCTCACTCAGGCGCGATCAGCTCCCTCGAAGGAGTCGATATAGGCCGCATAGCTGGCCCGCTGCTCCACCAGCTCGTCGGTGATCTCGGCGTACACCTGGTCGAACGGCGACAGCGACCGCAGGTCGAGCACCTCCAACTCGTGCCCGTCCTCGGCCGCGGCCCTGGCCGCGTCCAGCGCGGTGGCCACCATCGGGCCGTAGGCCACCACGGTGACGTCCTTGCCGGGCCGAACCACGTGCGCCTTATGAAGGGGCGCAGCGGTTCCGGTCACGTCCACCTCGCCCTTGGCCCAGTACCGGCGCTTGGGCTCGAAGAAGATCACCGGGTCGTCGCAGTCGATGGCCTGCGACAGCATCCAGTAGGCATCCGAGGGGTTGGCGCAGGTGACCACCTTCAGCCCGGCCGTGTGGGCGAAGTACGCCTCCGGGGACTCGGAGTGATGCTCGACGGCACCGATGCCGCCGCCGTACGGGATCCGGACGGTGATCGGCATCTTGACCTGGCCGAGCGAGCGGTTGTGGAACTTGGCGACCTGGCAGACGATCTGGTCGAAGGCGGGGTAGACGAAGCCGTCGAACTGGATCTCACACACCGGCCGGTAGCCGCGAATGGCCAGCCCGACCGCGGCACCCAGAATGCCGGACTCGCCGAGCGGGGCGTCGATCACCCGGTCCTCGCCGAAGTCCTTCTGCAGGCCGTCGGTGATCCGGAAGACGCCGCCGAGCTTGCCGACGTCCAGACCCATCACCAGGACCTTCGGGTCGTGCTCCATCCGGTCGCGCAGCGCGCTGTTCAGCGCGGCCGCCATGCTCATGGTCGCCATCAGTGCTGCCTTTCGCTCTTCGCGCAAGCGCTCATCAGTGCTGCCCCTCGAAGGAGTCGATGTAGGCGGCGTAGCCGGCCTTCTGCTCGATCAGTTCCTCGGTGATCTCGGCGTACACCTGGTCGAACGGTGACAGCGGGCTCGGGTCGGCCAGCTCGCGGCAGCCCTGCCGGATCCGCACCGCCAGCTCTTCGGACTCGGTCTCGATCGCGTCGAAGAAGTCCTGCTCGACGCCGGCCTCGCGCACCAGAAAGGCCCGCACCCGCTCGATCGGGTCGCGCAGCCGCCAGGTCTCCAGCTCGTCGGACAGCCGGTACCGGGTCGGGTCATCAGAGGTGGTGTGTGCGCCCATCCGGTAGGTGTAGGCCTCGATCAGGGTCGGCCCCTGGCCCGAGCGTGCCTCGTCCAGGGCGACCCGGCTGACCGCCAGGCAGGCCAGCACGTCATTGCCGTCGATCCGGATGCCGGGAAAGCCGAAGCCGGCGGCCCGCTGGAACAGCGGCACCCGGGTCTGGCGCTCGACCGCCTCTGAGATCGCCCACTGGTTGTTCTGGCAGTAGAAGACCACCGGCGGGTTGGACGCCGCCGCCCAGATGAACGCCTCGTTCACGTCGCCCTGGCTGGACGCGCCGTCGCCGAAGAAGGCCATCACCGCGGTGTCGCGCTCCGGCTCACCGGTGCCGACCGCACCGTCGCGGGCCACTCCCATCGCGTAGCCGACCGCATGCAGGGTCTGCGCGCCGAGCACGATCGTGTAGAGGCTGAAGTTGTTCTCGTTCGGGTTCCAGCCACCGAGGCTGACGCCCCGGAACATCCCGAGCAGGGTGACCGGATCGACGTCGCGGCACCAGGCAACCCCGTGTTCGCGGTAGGTCGGAAAGGCCATGTCCTGCGCCCGCAACGCCCGTCCGGCGCCGACCTGGGCGGCTTCCTGGCCCAGGCACGAGGCCCACAGGCCGAGCTCGCCCTGGCGCTGCAGCGCGGTGGCCTCGCCGTCGAACCTGCGCACCAGGGCCAGGTCGCGGTAGAGCGCCTTGATCTCGTCGTCGGTGATCGCCAGCGGAAAATCCGGATGCTCGACCCGGATGCCTTCGGGCGTCAGGAGCTGGACCAGGTCCGGCTCGGGGGGAACTTGTCCGTGCAGCGACATCTACACTCCTAGCCTCTCGAGCGCCGCCCGCGGGATCGCCGCCCGGCGCTGGGTACTTGGTCAGCCGTCTACTGTCTGGGCACGGTTACGGCCACCCTGCGCTCAGGGATGGCGAGCGCGAGCGGACATCCGATGCCACATGGTCGCACGCGCGCAGACTGGCGTCGTCCACTCCCTGCGCTATTCGGCAATCGGAGGTGCGTTGTCAGCTGCGTGATCAACGCTTCCGGTTGAGCTCTGAGGTGACTACCGTCACTAGGTAAGCACGGGGACGCGCGGGTACCAGGAGGTCGGATGTTCATCTCAGAGATTCTGCGGCGCAAGGGCTCCTCGGTGATCACCACCGGCTCGGACGCCACGGTGGCCGACCTGGTGAGCGTGCTCGGCAAGCACCGGATCGGTGCGGTGGTGGTGCTCGAGGGCGACCGCACCATCGGCATCGTCTCCGAACGCGACGTGGTGCGCCGGCTGGCCGAGGTCGGCGCCGGGGTGCTGGCGGAGTCGGTGGCCGACCTGATGAGCACCGAGGTGATCAGCTGCGGGCCGGACGACTCGATCGACAGCGTCGCCGGGTTGATGACCGATCGGCGGATCCGGCACCTGCCGGTGCTGGACGAGGGCGCATTGGCCGGCATCGTGACCATCGGCGACGTGGTGGCCGCCCGGCTGCGTGAGCTGGAGAGAACCCGCGAGCAGCTGGAAAGCTACATCACCCAGGGCTGAGCCGGCGGTCGGTCAGACTGACCCGGGCCGCCTCAGCCAGCCCTCAGCTCGGGTGGTAGTGGTGCCGTGTGCACCACCGCCAGCCTGGACACGGCCCTGGTCCAGGCCACGTACAGCCGGCGCAACCCGCCGAGATGGCTGGCTTCGGCCGCCACGATCTCGGCCGGCTCGACCAGCACCACCGAGTCGTACTCCAGGCCCTTGGCCGCCGCCGCCGGCACCACGGTGACCCGGTACGGCTGGTCCTCCGCCAGCAGCGCGGCATCGATGCCGGCCGCCCGCAGTTCGGCGAGCACCCCGGCCACCAGCGCCTGCGGGGCGATCACCGCGATCGAGCCCTCGGCCAGCAGGCAGCCGGTGACCGCGGCGATCAGGTCGTCGCCCAGGGTGAGCGCGTCCCCACCGGCCCGGACCGACGTGGCCGGCGGCACCTCCGGCGCGATGTGCGGCAGCAGCCGGTTGGCGATCTCGAGCACCTCGCCCGGCACCCGGTAGCCCACCGTCAGCGGCGAGATCCGGGCCGCCGGCGCGCCCAGATGGGCCAGCGTCGCCGGCCACGAGCCGGTGGCCCACGGGGTGGTGGCCTGGGCCAGGTCGCCGAGCACCGTGATCGAGCCGAGCGGGCAGCGGCGGGCCACCACCCAGCACCTCCTCGCCGACAGGTCCTGGGCCTCGTCCACGACCACGTGCAGGTAGCTGTCATTGGCGCTGATCAGGCCGGTCAGCTCGTCGAGCAGCACCAGATCCGCCGTGGAGAAACGGGCCTGCCGGACGGTCCGCGGTGCGTCCGGCCAGGCCAGCATCGCCAGCTCGTCGGCGCTCAGGGCCGCCCCGGCGCAGCGGCGGGCGAAGTCGGCGTCGGCGGAGAGCCGCACCAGCACCGCGCGCGGGTCCAGCGCCGGCCACACCGCGTCGACGAACTCGCGGACCTGCGCCGTACGGGCCACCTTGCCGGTCTCGGCGTCCGAGGGCGCCCCGCCGGCATCCTCGCGCTGTCGCCGGACGTCGGCGGCCAGCAGTTGCCGCAGCCGCTCGCGGGCACTGTCCCACCGCAACTCGCCGGCCAGCATCGATCGCCGGGCATCGTCGACGTAGCGCCGGGCACGCTCCACCGGGATCCGGTAGCGCCGGTTGCCGATGATCGGCACCACGTCGTCGGCCGGCTTGGCGATGTGGCTGAACACCGCCCGCCGCAGCACCTCGGCCAGCCGGGCATCGCCCTTGAGGGTGGCCACCGGCACGTCCTCGGTCCGGCGGGCCGGCAGCTGGGACACCAGCTCGTCGACGGTGGCCTGCTGGATGCCGTTCTCGCCCAGCGCCGGCAGCACCTGGGCGATGTAACGCAGAAAGGCCGAGTTCGGACCGACCACCAGCACCCCCGAGCGGCGCAACCGCTCGGGGTAGCTGTAGAGCAGGTCGGCCGCCCGGTGCAGGCCGACCGCGGTCTTGCCGGTGCCCGGCGCGCCCTGGATGCACAGCGAGGTGTCCAGGTCGGCCCGCACCAGTTCGTCCTGGTCGGGCTGGATGGTCGCCACGATGTCGCGCATCGGGCCCACCCGGGGACGTTCGATCTCGGCCCGCAACAGGTTCGAGGCCAGGCCCAGTTCCTCGCCGATATCGAGGTGCTCGTCCTCGAAGGCGGTGAGTCGGCCGGCCGCGAAGCCGAACCGGCGACGCAGCCGCACGCCCTGCCGATCGCTCGGGCTGGCCCGGTAGAACGGCCGCGCGATCGGTGCCCGCCAGTCGATCACCATCGGCTCGCCGACCTCGTCACGGATGTGCCGGCGGCCGATGTGAAACACCTCGCCGGCCGGGTGAGCCGGGTCGGGGTCCCGATCGGTGCGGCCGAAGAACGGCGGCGCGCCCTCGTCCGCGCCCAGCTGCGCGAGCCGATCGGCGCGCAGCTTGCCCAGTGCCTGGCTGGCGAGCTGGTCGACGCCGTAGTCGGCGATCCGTTCGGCGGACTCACGCATCTGACTCAAGCAGGCCAGCGAGGCTCGTAAGTGTTCTCGTTCGGCCAGTAGCAGCGGATCATCACTCACGGTTTGTCAACGCTAGTCGGGCCCGCAAATTCTTTTCGATGCGCACGTTGCTGGCGGGCGATCCGCCAGCGGTCCGGGCCGCCCGGTGGCCGGGGTGCAGACTGGGACGGTGACGCCCCGCCACGCCGCAGAGCCGGACCCGGAGCCGGCCCACCAGCCCGCCGGCCGTAGCGCGGAGCACGCCCGGCTGGCCGAGTCCCCGGCCGCCTCCGACCCGTGGCGGCTCTGGGGGCCCTACCTGTCGGCACGGCAGTGGGGCACGGTGCGGGAGGACTATTCGGCCACCGGCGATGCCTGGGGCTACTTTCCGTTCGAGCAGGCCGAGGCGCGGGCCTACCGCTGGGGCGAGGACGGCCTGGGCGGGATCTGTGACCGGTTCGGATTCCTGAACTTCTCGCTGGCGCTGTGGAACGGCCAGGATTGCCGGCTCAAGGAGCGGCTGTTCGGCCTGACCAACCCCGAGGGCAACCACGGCGAGGACGTCAAGGAGTACTGGTGGGCAGTCGATGCCACCCCGACCCACTCCTACGGCCGCTGGCTCTACCGCTACCCGCAGGCGGCCTATCCCTATACCGCGCTGCGCACCGAGAACGCCCGCCGTGATCGTGGCCAGCCCGAGTACGAGCTCGCCGACACCGGCGTGCTGGCCGAGAACCGGTTCTTCGACGTCGTCCTCGACTACGCCAAGGCGGCCCCGGACGACATCTGCATCCGGATCAGCGCCACCAACCACGGGCCGGACGCCGCCCCCCTGCACCTGCTGCCGCAGCTGTGGTTTCGCAATACCTGGGCCTGGGGGCGCGACGAGCGCCGACCGGAGCTGCGCCGGGTGGATCCGCCCGAGCGCACGCCCGGCCCGGTGCGCGCGGTACAGGCCGAGCATGGCTTTCTGGGTCGCTACCTGCTGCTGGCCCGGGGCGAGCCTGCGGTGCTGGTCTGCGACAACGACAGCGATGCGGTGCGGCTGTTCGGCGCCGAGCAGAACCCGTCCCCGTTCCCCAAGGACGGCATCGGCCGGCGGGTGGTGCGGGGTGAGACCGGCGCGGTGAACCCGGCCGGTGCCGGCACCAAGGCGGCCTTCTGGTACGAGTTCGACTCGGTAGCACCAGGTGAAACGGTGACGGTGGAGTTGCGGTTGAGCGCCGAGGCCTTCAGCGAGCGACCGTTCGGGCCGTCCTTCGACACGGTGTTCGCCGACCGAGCGGCCGAGGCGGACGAGTTCTACCGCGAGGTCATCCCGCCCGACACGCTGCCGGTGGATCGCGCCGTCGCCCGCCGGGCCTTCGCCGGCCTGCTCTGGACGAAGCAGCTTTACCGTTATTCTGTCGAGGAATGGTTGGCAGGCGATCCGGCCCAGCCGATGCCGCCGGCGGACCGGACGGCCCGTGACGCGCGCAACACCTCGTGGCGCCAGTTCGCCCTCGCCGATGTCATCTCGATGCCGGACGAGTGGGAGTACCCATGGTTCGCCTCCTGGGACCTGGCCTTTCACTGTGTCACGCTGGCCCACCTCGACCCGGCCTTCGCCAAGGACCAGCTGGTGCTGCTCTGCCGTGAGTGGGCCATGCATCCGAACGGGCAACTGCCCGCCTACGAATGGTCATTCGGCGACGTCAACCCGCCGGTGCATGCCTGGGCGGCCTGGCGGGTGTACTGCCTGGACGGCGCCCGTGACCGGGATTTTCTGGTGCGGGTGTTCAGCAAGCTGCTGCTCAACTTCTCCTGGTGGGTCAACCGCAAGGACGTGGACGGCTCGAACCTGTTCGAGGGCGGCTTTCTGGGCATGGACAACATCGGCCTGTTCGACCGTTCGGCGCCGCTGCCACCGGGCCACCGGCTGGAACAGTCCGACGCGACCAGCTGGATGGCCTGCTACTGCCTGTCGATGCTGCAGATCTCCCTCGAGCTGGCCAGGACCGATCCGGCCTGGGACGATTTGGCCACCAAGTTCCTCGAACACTTCCTGTCGATCGCGCAGGCGCTGAGCAGCTTCGGCAGCAAGAACGTCGAGCTGTGGAACGAGCAGGACGGCTTCTGCTACGACGTCCTGGTGTTGCCGGACGGCAGTTACCAGCAGTTGACGGTGCGTTCGATGGTCGGCCTGCTGCCGCTGCTGTCGGTGGCGCTGGCGCCGAACTGGGTGGGCAGCGAGTTGCCCGACTTCACCAGCCGGTTGAACTGGCTGTTCCGGCACCGGCCGGAGTTGACCGCCAGCCTGGTGTCCAGCCACGGACCCGACGGCGACCAGCTCACCCTGTCACTGCTGGACAGCGCCCGCTACACCCGGGTGCTGCACCGGATGCTGGACGAGGATGAGTTTCTTTCTCCTTACGGAATAAGGTCATTGTCGGCCGCCTACCGGCAACCGTTCAGCACCGAGGTGGACGGCCGCTCGGTCACCATCGGCTACAACCCCGGCGAGTCCGACAGCGGGCTGTTCGGCGGCAACTCCAACTGGCGGGGCCCGGTGTGGTTTCCGGTGAACGTGCTGCTGGTGGACGCGCTGCGCACCTACGGTGCCGGCCGCGGCGCTCAGCTGTCGCTGGACATGCCGTCCGGATCGGGGCAGTCGCGCACGCCGGGTGAGGTGGCTGACCTGTTGCGGGACCGGCTGATCGCGCTGTTCCGGCCGAGTGGACCGGGCGGCCGGCGGCCCAGCGATCCGCGCGATGTCGGCGACGGACCGCTGTGGCAGGCACATCCGAGCTTCAGCGAGTACTTCCACGGCGACACCGGCGTGGGCCTGGGCGCTTCGCACCAGACCGGTTGGACGGCGCTGGTCGCGCACCTGATCTGCGACCGGACCCGGCGATGACCGGTTGGACGCACCTCGGCGCCGAGCTGCCATGGTTGCGTGGCCAGGGGATTCACCTGGCCGGGCAGTCCAGCCTGCCGCTGGTGCGCAGGTCGCTGACCGCGGCCGGCTTCACAGTGGTCGCCGGGGCGCTGGCCGCGGGGCCCGGCCGGTATCAGGGAGTCGGCTCGGCGCTGCGACTGCCGGCCACCGTGGGCAGCAGCCTGGACGCGCTGGCCGACGCGCTACGCGAGCTGCCGACGCGCTGGCCCGACGTCGGCCGGCTGGCGTTGCTGATGCCGGACAGCGCCGTGCTGATCCGCGCCGATCTGCTGGCCTGGACCGAGCTCAGCCTGGTGCTGCGGCAGGCCGGCATCGAGTTGTGGAGTGGCCACCGGCTGCTGTTCGAATCGGTGGCCTTCGTCGACGACGGGGACTTCGGCGCCGATCAGCCGGCCTGAGCGCTCCGCGTCCGCACCGTGGCCAGGACCGGTCACGATCTGGCCGTGATTGTCGGGGCATACCGCAGTCAGAGAGAAGCGGCCCGGCGGTGGCCCGTGTGACGATACGGGCATACTGAGGAGGCAATCTTGGCGGCGTCCGGGAAGTCAGCCACGCCGGACGTCCGGCAGGCCGCGGCGTCCTCGGCGCAGGAGGGCAGCTGGCTCTACCAGCAGCTGCGGCCGGACTCGGCGGCCGCCAACCTGTGCCTGGGCTTTCGGGTCGACGGTCCGCTGCAGCTGGCCGCCCTGCGCGCGGCGTGGCTGGCGGTACTGCAGCGCCACGAGGTCTTGCGGACGAACCTGGTCGAGGTCGACGGCCGGCCGTTGCAGCAGATCCTGCCGGTGACCGGAGCCGGCCTGCGGCTACTCGACCTGACCGGCGCGGCAGCCGGCGAGGCCGAGCTCTGGTGCGCCAAGTGGGCTCGCCGGCCCTTTCAGCTGGCGCACGACCCGCTGGCCTGGCTCTACATCCTCCGGTTGGAACCGCAGCGGCACCTGGTGCTGCTGATCGCGCACCGGGCGGTTGCCGACGAGCGCTCGATGTCGATCCTGGTCCGGGACCTGTCCAGTGGCTACGCCAGCGCCGTCATCGACGGCACCGCCCGGGTGGCGGCCGCCGAGCTGCCGGTGCGCTACTGCGACTACGTCGGCCGGCAGCGTCCGCCGGCCCATCAACGCGGCGTGGACTGGTGGACGGCGACGCTGTCCCACCGGGTTCGCGCAGCGCCCCCGGCCGGCCCCGGCCGCCCTCGGGCGGTGTCCGAGCGTGCCGGCCGGTTGGGCTTTCGGTGGGGTGCCGAGCTCGGCCGCGAACTCGGCCGGTTCTGCCTGGCAACAGGGCACCCGCCGGCCGCCGTGCTGAGCGCCGGCTGCCAGGCGGTGCTACCCCGGCACGGCCGCCGCCGCCAGCTCGAGGTAGGCATCAGGGTGGCCGGCCGTTGCCATCCCGACCTCGCCAATCTGGTCGGTCCGCTGGACGATCTGGTGGTGATCGGCACCGAGCCGACCGGCCGGCGCAGCTTCGCCGAACTGGTCGCCGCCACCGACCGCGGCCGGCGACAGGCCATCCAGGAGCGTAGCTCGTCGCTGGGCCGGTGGGAGCGCGCGCTCGGCGCGGACCGCGAGCCGGGCAGCCTGGCGCTGTGTGATGTGGTGATCGCGGTCGCCGACGGGCCGCCGGCCGGGCTGAGCATCAGCGATGCCGCGGTGCATCGGTTCGAGATCCATTCCGGCGCGCTCAGCAGCGACCTGGCGTTGCGGGTGGACCGGCTCGACACCGTGAGCGGGACGCTCGGTTATCGGACCGACCTGCTGGACCCGGCCGGCGCGGCCGGCCTGCTCGACCGATTGCGATCACTGCTGTCGGCCGGCCTGCGCGAGCCCGCCGCGAGGCTGGACGAGCTGAGCGCTCGCGAGGTGCCGGCGCCCGGCAGCTTCGCCGGCTGAGTGGAGCCGTCGGTGCCCGGTCGAGCCGGGCACCGAAAGCAGCTCAGCCGTTGCGGTGCCGGCGACGGCGGGTAATGGTCAGCAGCATCAACCCGGCCAGGATCACTGCCAGCCCGTAGCCGGCCGTGGTGCGCGGGTCGGTGTCCGGGCCGGTGTTGGCCAGGTTGCCGCTCGCGCCGTCCACCCCGGAGCCGCCCCCACCGCCGCGGCGGACCGGTGCCGCGATGACCAGCGACCTGGCCTCCAGGTAGCGGGCCGCGCCGTTGGCGCCGACGCCCGCCGCGATGAAGGTGTGCACCCCGAGCTGGCTGGGTACCCGGATGGTCGCGGTGAACTGGCCGGCCGCGTTGGCGTGAGTGTGGCCGAGCACCGTCGGCGAGGAGTACACGCCGAGCGTGATCGGCGCGCCGGCTGCGTAACCGCTACCGCTGACGTGCAGCAGCACGTTGCCCAGGGTGATCGGCGGGACGCCGTGTAACACGCCGTTGCTGACCGGTGGCTTGGCCGGCAGGCTGAGCGCCGAGGCCAGCACCACGTGCAGCGTGAAGTTCTGGCTGGCGTCGGGGTTCACCCCGTTGGACGCGCTGATCACCAGGGCGTAGTCCTTCACCACCGGGCTGCTGCCCGACAGCGTCGCGGTGCCGTCACCGTTGTCGTGGAAGGTGATCCCGGCCGGCAGCGTGCCGCTGACACTCAGCGAGATCGGGCTGGCCGGCACCCCGGCCCTGGTGGTTACCGTGAAGGTGCCCGGCAGGCCGGCGGTGAAGGTCATCGAGGACGCGCTGGTGATGCTGGGCGGGCCGTTGACGGTCAGCGTGAACGACTGCGTCGCGTCGGTGGTGACGTTGTTGCTGGCGGTGAAGCTCAGCGGGTACACCCCGCCGGCGGTGGCGGTGCCGGACAGCGTGGCGGTGCCGTCGCCGTTGTCGACGAAGCTGATTC
>JBPCPA010000222.1:0-22748 GCA_050999655.1 Jatrophihabitans sp. | reverse complement strand
TTTCGGTTGTTAGCCGGTGCCGGCATCGGCCGGGCTCGAGCTCATGGGCGGATCTGCGGCGCCGGATGTCCGGGCAACAGACATGCTCCGGTGGGGATGAACCCCACCGGAGCAGCACCGACACCCGGGTCTTTGGCGGTAGCCGGCCGAGTGGGCCCGGCTAGCTGACCCGGCTAGCTGACCCGGTCGCGCACCAGGGCCAGCCCGGGCAGCCGCCGGCTGTCGAGCTCGGGCAGCGCCACCAGGATCGGCAGATCGGTCAGCCGGCTCGGACGTAGCAGCAGGTCGGCCTGGGCCGGGCCGCCGTCCACCACCTGCACTCGCTTGGCCGAGCTGACATACAACGGCCGGCGGGCCCACGGCCGCGGGTCGAGGTTCTGCACCGCAACCATCACCGCGTAGATGAACCACTCGCCATCGGGCAGGCCGTCCAGGCGGTAGCTGTTGCCCTCGTCGATGATCCGGTACGAGGCCGGCACTCCCTGCGGGATGTTGCTGTCGAAGGCACCGACGTAGGTCCGCACCGGTACCGGGGTGTTCGGCATCCGTAGCCGACCCTCGACGATGCCGGGTTGGGCCGCCCGGAACGGCCGGCGGATCGGGGCCGACATGCCCACCCGGGAGAAGTAGCGGAAGCGTGCCGGTGACATGCCGACGCTCTTGGTGAACCGGCTGGAGAAGGTGCCCGGGCTGTTGTAGCCCACCTGGTAGGACACCTCGGTGACGCTGGCCGAACTCTGCAGCAGCAGGTTCTTGGCCTTGTACAGCCGGACGGCGGTCAAGAAGCGTCCGGGCGAGGTGCCGGTGACGCTCCGGAAGACACGCGAGAAGTGAAACCTGCTGTAGATGGCCGTGTCGGCCATGTCTTCCAGCGACAACGGCTCGTGGTATCGATCCCAGATGGTTTCGATCACGCGCTCGACGGCACTTTCCATAATAACCTCCGGGGGATGCGCATGGTGGGGACGGTTTCGGGCATGCCGGCCTGGCCGGGTAACGACCGGCTCGCCGAAAGTTGCGATGTTGCAGACACCAAAGCGCCGTGTGGGGGCCGCCGAGGCGCCATGAATCACCGCTGGGCGCAGCCACAAGCTGCGCGCAGCGCAAATCAGAATGTTCCTATACGGTGTCGCGATTAACCGACAGTGGTATCTACACCGGCTGGTTCGAATGGGGAACTGTCGACGATGGTAAGCATCTTTGCTGGTGAGAATGAGGCTACCAAGGATTCCGTAAAACCGACATACCTCGCCGCGCATTTGGACCTCGGACGGGGCGACTGGGCAAGCTGGAAGAGCCCGGGTCCCTGGAAGCCCTTTATTCCTAGGGTAGTGCGATGCTGGCCGCAGTGCAGCCACGGGGCAAGTGCCCCAACCTGGGCTACTTTCTTTGCGGTTGCAAACAAGTCCGTGGGCGTGCCTGCTAAAACCGCGTGATTCAGGGGCCACCGAGCTGGAGCCCAGCGTCGGCGGGCCATGGCTCGCCCTGGCCGGGGTGTTATGAGCTTGCGGTTAGGTCTCGCCATGACTGCGGAAAAGTATTGTTCTGGGTTCAGCAAGCTGACTTGCCCTTTGCAAGATGCAATTCATATGGGAGACCTAAAGTGATATTGAAAGCAAGTGAATATCAGTCCTGGAATTAAGCTATTTCTTGCTGGGGTGTTTCATCCCGGTGTGCAAGTGACTGCCGCCTTGTGTGACGTATTCGACCCGATAGCTGAGCTATCGAATGTGGTGGCCGGTCTGGGACGGTAGACACCGCGCTCCCTGGCCGCAGCGGGCGAGCTGGTCACCGGCTGCGGCCGCCGGCCTGCAGAAGGCGACCGCCGCCAGAAGGCCAGAAAGGCGACCGCCACCAGAAGGCCAGAAAGGCGACCGCCACCAGAAGCCAGAAGGCCGACCTTCGTTAGAAGGCCGGCGGAAGGGCCGGCAGAAAGCCAGAGGCCAGAAGGCCGACCGCCAAGCCGACTGCGCACAGCTTCGGCCCGGCCGCCGAAGCAGCCGGGCCGAAGCTGGGCGTGTCACACGGTGCTGCGTACCGAGAACTGACCGGCCGGAGCCGCCGGGGTGATCGCGAATTCCGCCAACGCCGCCTGCAGCGAATCGGGTACCCGGGTCGGCTTGGTGTCGGTGTTCGGCCCCCGCATGCAGGCGATCCGCTGCTTGCCGCGGGCCACCAGCTCGTCGAAGCCGTTGCTGATCCGGACGTAATCGAAGGCGAACTCGACCTGGGTCTGGGTCAGGTCCTCCAATCGCATCCGGATCGACAGCTCGTCGAAGGCGGTGATCTCCATCATGAACTCGCACTCGACCTTGAGGGTGAACAGCTTCAGATCAGCCTGCACGTCGGCCAGCACGGCCGGCGCCCGCTCGAACAGGAACATCTCCCGGCAACGGCCCTGCCAGCGGACGTAGTTGACGTAGTAGACGTTGCCGACGAGGTTGGTCTCCTCGAAACCGACCCGATGGCGGTACTCGTAGTACTGCTCCATCTGCTCAGGCCTTCCCTTCGATGAGCATCGCGAAGACGACCGGTTCGTCGATCTCGCGCAGCGCGGTGGCAAAGGTGGCCACCCGGGCGGTCCCCGAGCGCAGCACCACCCAGCGTTCGGTCGGTGGCTCGGCCAGGGTGAGCGGATCCACCGTGGCCCAGACGTTCTTGCGCAGGCACTCGACCGCACCCCAGACCCGGGTGGCCGAGACCGACAGCGGCTCGGCCAGTTCGCTGGCCAGCAACTGCGCCAGGCTGAACGGTTCCGGCCCGAGCAGGCCGACCCAGTCCTCGTCCGAGCGCTCGACCGCGAGCTCGACGTCGCAGGCCACCGGCTGGCCCTCGCTGGCAACGGCGAAGGTCACGCCGGCACCGTGCGAGGACGAGACCTCGTAGCCACCGGCGACCATCGGTTTGCCGTCCGGTCGGTAGCTGACCGGATGCTCACCGCCCAGCGCCCAGTTGATGGCCTTGCCGGTGCGCTCCCGGCGGGCGGTGATGCCGACCGTCGGGTGCGGGCCGTCCGGGTTCACCGCGCAGTGCAGCGCGCTGAGCAGGATCGGCTCGGTCCGCCGCTCCAGGTACGGCCCGAGCAGGCTGGGCAGCCACGGTCCGCTGCCGTCCTGCTTGCGTACCGCCCGCAACCGCAGCCCGTCCCACCGTTCCACCAGCTCGCCGGCCGAGTCGCGCACGTCGACGTCATAGACGTAGGTGTCACCGTCCCGGCTGCGCTCGTTGGCATACATAGTGAGCCGATCACTGCCGCGGGCGGCGCCGGCGTCGGCCAGGTACAGCCGTTCGATGCCGGCCGGCAGCAGCGTGGCGTCGGGAACGCAACACTGCAGCGAGTGCATGAAGGCATCCCGGCTACCCGGGTCGGCCAGCACCAGGTCCTCGGGCAGGTACCCGGCGAACCAGGGCTGCCGACTGATGTTGGAGATCTCAGCCACGCAACTGGTGGCCGCCAGCTGCCGGTAACCGACCAGCCGCTGGAACCGCTGGCCCTGGAACAGCACCGGGCCGTAGAGCTCGTCGGCCGGGTCGATGGGCAGCAGCTCGCCGGTGGCCGGCCGTTGCCCGGTGTCGGGCAGCGCCAGCCGATAGCTCAGCTTGGCGCGGAAATGGTCGGCCTGGTAGTTGGTCTCGCTGCTGCGGATCGCCACGTCGACATCACCGTCGGAGTTCACCAGCGCCGCGATCCGGATGGTGATCTTGCCCGCTACCGGAACCACGATCGGCCGGACGAACTCCAGGTCGGTCATCACCGGCGCCTGCGAGCGGCCGGTGAGCGCCTGAGCGGTCTGTGCCATCGCCTCCATGCCGAGGACGGCCGGGAAGAGCAGGTCGCCGTCGAGCAGGTGATCGGCCAGGTAGAGATCGGCGTTCGCGCTCAGGTCGGCGTCGACTACCAACTCGATGCCCGGGTAGTACACCTGGGTCCGATCCAGGAACCTAAGCAGCGGGATCTCGGTCTTCTCCAGGGTGATGGTGGGCAGGCCTTCGGCCCGTCCCATCACCACGATCGCGGTGGGAGCCGCCGGCTGCGCGAGCAACCGGTTGAGCAGGGCGATGCCGTGCTCGGTGGGAATCGGTGAGATCCCCTCGCGAATCAGCGACTCTAGGACGCCGAGCCGCTCACCCATCCCGGAGCCGGACCAGACCGACCATTCCAGGGCCAGGCACCTGCACTGCGGATACTCCTCAGCGATCCGGCAGGTCAGGTCGGTCAGCCAGTCGTTGGCGGTGGCGTAGTCCGCCTCACCGCGCAGGCCGGCCCGGCCGATGATGCTGCCGAAGGTGACCAGCAGCTTCAGCGATCCGGGATCGGTCGCTTCGAGCACCGCCTCCAGCCCGGCGATCTTGGGCGCCAGGGTGCGCTCGAACGAGGACTCGTCCAGGGTGCTGAGCGAGTGCGGTTCATTGCGACCGGCACCGTGCAGGATCGCGGTGACGGTGCCGAGGCTCTCGCGGATCTCCTCAACACCGGCCTTGACCTCGCCGGCTGAGGTGACATCAGCGCTCACGTAGTGGTGCCGCACACCGGCATCGGCCATCCGCTGCAGGTTCGCCGCGAGTTCGGCGTCCTGCTGCGGGTTGGACCGGCCGAGCAGGCCGATCGCCGCACCGGACTCCAGGGCCAGGGCCAGCGCCGACTCGGCGGTGATGCCCTTGCCGCCGCCGGTCACCAGCACCACGTCGGTCGGTCCGAGGACCGGCACGCTGTCGGCTTCGGGGACCAGTTCCAGCGGGCTCAGCACCGGCAGGCTGCGATGGCCGTCGGCGTTGTAGCCAACCTCGAGAAAGGTCTTGGTCGCCGCGACGTCAGCCACGATGCGTGTTACCGAGTCGGCCAGCCGATCGGCCGCCAGGCTCGCCTGCAACGGCAGGCTCACCACGGTGGTCAGGATGTTCGGCGCCTCCAGGCACAGGGTCTTGGCCAGGCCGGCGGCGCCGCGCCGGTCACCCACCACGACGAACCGGCCGGACGGCTGGGCCGACAGCGCGGCCCGGGCCGCCTGCAGCATCAAGCCCACGTGCCGCTCGTCGCAGTCGGTGGGCAGGCACAGCACGACCCCGTCGCCCACGTCACTGTGGCGCAACGCCTCGTGCAGCGCGGCGGCCAGCGGGTGCCGGTCGGTGGCGAACAGCTGCCACTCGTTCGGTACCGTGACCCGGCCTGCCGACGGAGCCGGCTCGCTCGGCTGCCACCGGACCGCGAACGGCCGTACCCAGGCGGCAATGCCCTGGGCGGTGCTGCGGGCCTGCTCGCCGGGCACCGCGCTCTGCCCCAACTCGACCAGCATCTGGGCCAGTTGGGCCAGTGTCGAGGTGGCGTAGGACGAGGTGGCGACCGGTGCGACCAGGCCCAATTCGCGCGAGGCCTGGTTGACGATCTGGCCGACCGTGATGGAGCTCAGGTGCAACTCGTCCAGCGGGTTGCTGTTGGCCCCGACTGCTTCCAGCGGCAGCTCGGCCCGCTCGGCGGCCAGCCGGCGTAGCACATCCACCGCATTCAGGCTGGAGTCCGACGCGGGCCGGTCGGTGCCGGACGGGTTGCCGCCCGGCGAGGTCGCCGGCGCGGAGACCGGTGCCGTCGCGGCCGGCAGCGACTGCCGGCTCGGCTGGGCCGCCCGGTCGCCGAGGCCGTCGGCAGGTGCCTGCTCGCAGGGGCTGGCAAAGAACCGGAATTCCTTGTCCAGCGGTGGCGGGCGGGTGAACCGACCCCGGGTCAGTTCGGCATGCCGAACCGGCGCTCCGAGCACGTAGGCAACCGCGACCGCGCGGAACAGGCCGGCCAGCGAAGGGCTGTCGTTCTCCACCGAGATGGTCGGAAGCGTTGGCGCGATCTCGCCGGCCAGGGTGCGCAGCACCCGGCCCGGGCCGACCTCGAGCAGCAGGTCGACATCGGTGGCCATCCGGGCGACCGCCTCGGCGAACCGCACCGGGTCACAGACCTGCCTTGCCAACAGGTCGGGCAGATCCGTCCCGGCCGGCAGGGCGTCGGCGGTGACGGTGGAGATCACCCGTCAGGCCAGCGGCCGCAGCGGCAGGTCGACCAGCGCGGCCTGCAACGCCGACGCGGCCGGCGCGACCATCTCGGAGTGGAACGCGTGCGATACCGCGATCCTCATGGCGGTGACGCCCATCGCGATCGCCGCGGCGCACACCCGGTCGACAGCGTCGGCCGGACCCGAGATCACGGTCTGCTTCGGGCTGTTGTAGCCGGCGATGACCACCGGCTCGCCGACCAGCAGTGGTTCGACGACCTCGGCCGGAGCCACCACGCTGGCCATCGTGCCGTTGCTGCCGCTGAGGTCGGCCATGATCCGGCCGCGGGCCGCCGCGATTTCCAGCAGCGTGCTCTCATCGAAGCCACCGGCCCAGTGCAGGGCGGTGATCTCGCCGAGGCTGTGCCCGGCCGCGACCGTCGCCTCGATGCCCAGCAGCGACAGCACCCGCAGGCCGGCCGCCGAAGAGGTGACGATCCTGGGCTGGGCCACCGCGGTGTTCACCAGGTCGCCGGTGGTCGGCAACTGCCGGTGGTGGTAGAGCTCGTCGACGGTGGCGAAGCGGCGCCGGATCGCGCCGCCGTCGCCGCGCCGGCCAGCTCCCTGGCCCGGGAACAGGAAACCGATCCGCGGGCTGCTGGCGTTGTTACCGAGGAACACGCCGCCGGCAGTGTCCAGGGCCGAGCGGGCCCCGTTGTCCAGCAGCATCAGCAGCTTGCCGAAGCCGATCTCGGCCTCCTGCGGGTTGCTGGCCAGCACCGCGGCCCGGACCGGCCGGTCGGCCAGCTCGGACTGCAGGGTGGCGCTGAGATCGCCCAGCTCGGCAAAGGAAAGCCGGGCCGTCAGGGCGGACAGCTCCGCGGCCCGACCGCGCAGGTCGGCGATGCTCATCGCGTCGATGAGCAGCAGCTCGCAGTCCTGGCGCGAACTCACCAGGCGCTGGACGTCCTCGCCGATCTCCTGGCGGCGCCCGGTGCTTGCGGTGCCGGCCTGATCGATGACCACGTGGGTGTTGATCCCACCGAAGCCCATCGACGAGACGCCGGCCCGAACCGGCCGCTCGGCCGGCCACAGCTCCGGCGCATTGGGCACCCGCAGCGCGGGCCGGCCGCCGGTCAGCTCCGGGTGCGGGTCGTAGTGCCCGGTCGCCGGCGGGATGACCTGGTGGTGCACGGCCAGGACGGCCTTGATCAACCCGCCGATGCCGGCCGCCGCCTTGGTGTGTCCGAGGTTGCCCTTGAGCGTGCTCAGGGCCACCGGTGCCCGGTCGGGCTCGGCGCCCCGGACCGCGGAGGACAGCGCCCGGATCTCGGTGGCGTCGCCGCCCGTGGTCCCGGTGGCGTGACCCTCCGGGTAGCTGACGGTCTCGATTCCGAAACCGGCCGCCTGGTAGGCGCGGGACAGGGCGAGCTCGTGGCCGGCCGCCTCTGGCCTGGTGATGCCGCCCTTGCCGTCGGAGGAATAACCCCAGCCGGCGATGGTGGCGTAGATCTTCAAGCCCTGCGCCAGCGCGTCCTGCTCGCGCATCAGCACGATCATGCCGCAGCCTTCGCCAGGCCAGAAACCGTTGGAGTTCTTGTCGTACACCCGCATCTCGCCGGTCGCCAGCGCACCGGTCTTGGCGAAGCCGATCACCTCGAACGGGTCGATGCTCAGGTCGACGCCACCGGCGATGGCGGTGTCGAGCTGGCCGTTGGCCAGCGCCGTGCACATGGTGCTGACCGAGAGCAGCGAGGAGGAGCAGGCTCCGTCGACGGTGTAGCCACCGCCGGCGAAGTCGTAGTGGTTGCAGATCCGGCCGGCGATGGTGTTGGCCAGGCCACCGGCCAGGCTGTCCTCGTCGATCGGCGCGAAGGGCTGCTTGTAGCTGACCTCCAGGTCATCGAGGAAGGTGCCGAGCGCGGCGTCGTCCCAACCCTGCTCGCGCAGGGCCGCCCCGACGGTCCGCCGGACGTAGGGCCACCGCAGCCGCATGATGCTCGCCCGGCTGAACTCCCCGGTCAGGCTGTTGCCGATCACCACCCCGGTGTTCTTGCGGTTCAGGCCCTCACCTTCGGGGAATCCGGCGTCGGCCAGCGCCCGGGCGGCGGTGTCCAGCGCCAGCCAGTGGGTCATGTCGGTTGCCCGGTAGGTGCTGCCGGCCACCCGGTACTTCACCCGGTCGAACTCGAATCCCTCGATCACCGCTGCCTTGAGCGAGTAGAAGCGATCCGGCGCGCTGGGGTCGGGGGAGTAGTAATCGGCCAGGTTCATGCGCTCGTTGGGCATCGTCCGAAAGGCACGGCGTCCGGCGAGCACGTTCTCCCAGAGTTCGTCCGGAGAGTTCGCATCGGGGTACCGGCACGAGATGCCGACTACTGCGATTCGATGGTTGGTCATGCCGATCCCGTCACTGCCGCTTCTGCTACGAATGGTTGGGCGTCTGCTTGGATTACCGTCGCGCGCCGGCCGCGGTACTTGCCGATGAAGTGCGCACCCCACCAGCCCACGCCGCGCAGGGCGCAGACCGCGGTGGTCGCGAAGAACAGCGTGTAGACGATGTTCAGCTCCATCATGATCGCGTAGACGAAGGCCACCGACGAGCCGAACATGAACTGGTTACGCGCCTTGGACGGCGTGGTGCCCGGGTCGGTGATCATGTAGTTGGTGAACAGTACGAACGCGATACCGGTCATCGCGCCGAGCGCGGAGAACAGCGACACGTGCCAGATCCAGTGCCGGATGAAGGCCTGGATGGCGAAGCCGCCCATCCAACCCACGATCAGCGAGACCTTCTTGGTCAGCATCGCGTTGATCACGGTGCCGGAGGTGGCGATGATCAGCGGGATCATGATCCGGAAGTAGGTGTTGGCGTTCTCGCTGAACTGGTAGGGCGGTGCGATGCTGCACCACCGGCTGAAGCACAGCAGCACCACGGTGATGCCGAGGTTCGACGGGTTCATGAAATGCCGCATCCGGCCGTTGATCGGCGCCTGCACGACGTGCTTGGCACCGACACCGACGATCACCCCGAAGGCGACCGGCCAGAACTGGTTGTTGCAGTAGAGCAACATGCTCACTGCTAGCGCGGTGATGTGCGAGGGCAGCAGCGCCTCGTAGACGCCGCGCACCCCGTTGCCCATGAACCGCGGCGCTCGCTGGTTGGCCCAGGAGCTGACCAGCTCGAAGGTGATCTCGGTGGCATAACCGGTCAGCACTGCCAGGATCGGCCAGAGCCAGGGCTGCTCGAAGCCGAGCATGGTGTAGCCGAAGACGTTGAGGACGCTGATCGACACCGCGAAGTTGCGCAGCGCTATGTAGCGAGGGTCCGGCTTCGGCTTGGCGGCGACGGGCGCCGCGGTCGAGGCGGGCGGCATCAGCTGGCTGATGCTGGCCCCCTTGTGCGAGACAGTTGCGGTCATCGGCTCGTAACTTCCTGTGCGGTGTCCGTCAGGACGAGGGTGTGCACCCCGGGTGCTAGTTGCATGGTCTGCTGGTGCTTGGTGCCTGCGGCGTCGAGCCATTGCAGGTTGACGGTCGCGTTGCCCGCGGCGGTGCCGAGGCCGTAGTGCACCTCGAAGCTGCGGTAGCCACCGTGGCCACTGCCGCCGTCGAGCTGGGAGATCTGGGTTCCGCCGGTCGGCGTGCTCACGGTTGCCATGGCGCTGTAGGCGGGTGCTCCGGTGTTGGCAAGGCCGGTGCCGGCGCCGGTCCCGGTAGCGGGCCGGTACAGCCGCAGGTCGATGAAGTCACCCTTGCTCGGCGAGGCATTGGCGTAGAAGACCGGTGGTCCCCACTGCCGTGCCACCGCGAAGTCGAGCGCGCCGGATCCGGTGGTGTCCGCGGTCGCGATGCTGCGGGTCGGGGTCGGCACGGCCAGCCCGAGCTGCGAGCTGACGTTGACGTAGCGGCCATCGGAGTTCTTGGCGTAGAAGGCCAGCGACTGGTGCCCGGCGATATCGTCGTTGGGTCCGACGTTGGGCCACATCGCGGGGTTGCTGAGCAGGTCGTCGTTGGTCATGGCCATCTCCTGCAGCCAGTTCCACCGGTCGACGGTGCCCTTGACGAAACCATCGGTCTGGACCACGGCCATGTTGCCGTTGTTCAGGAAGTCGCCCATCTTGACGTCCCAGGCCCAGCCGGTCCAGGCCATGCCGTACTTCTCGGCCTCCTGGGTGAACGGGGCGACGCCCTTGCTGAGCTTGTCCTGCATGTCGGCGTTGTTCTTGGCATTGTTGACGAAGACGAAGTTGCTCTCCTGCAGGCCCCACTTGGTGGTGATGTTGCTGACCGTCATGTCGAACCTGCCGGTGTGGTTGAGGTCGCCGAAGTCGACGCCCATGCCCTTGAACGAGCCGTTGCCGAGCACGAAGGACTTCGGGGTGGTCGGTGTGCGGTCACCCTTCACCGACTCGAACTTGATCTTGCCGGGCGTGGAGACGTTGTAGAGCAGGTGATCGTGGCCGAAGTCGTTGGCGATGTAGATATCCGGTAGCCCCGAGCCGGTCAGATCGGCACCGGCGATGGCCAGCGCCCAGCCGGTCGAGTCGTGGTAGTCGATGCTGTTCTCTTCTTGGACGTAGGCCGCGGTCGGCTTCACCCCGCTGGTGGCGCTGTACCAGCGCAGCACGTGATCACCGCCACCGTTGCGGGCGCTGGACAGCGAGCTGTTCATCTGGACGTTGTTGAGCCCGTTCGGGTCGAGCACGTCGGAGTCGGGGAAGTAGTTGCCGATGATGATGTCCGGGTGCCCGTCACCGTCGAGGTCACCGACGTAGGCGGCGTCGGTGTTCCAGCGCGGACCGTGGTACTTGCCGTCCACCGACACCGCTGGCACCAGCTCCTGGGGGGAGTAGGCGCTGGCCGACAGGGTGGCGACGTTCGACTTGGCCAGGAACAGGATCGGCGTGCGGCCCCAGTAGCTGACCAGCAGGTCCATCCGGCCGTCGCCGTTGTAGTCGCCGGGCGTGCAGTTGGTCGGCGCCATGGTGTCATCCATCGGCAGCGGCGCGGCGTTCAGCACGAACGGCGCGAACTGGTCGGAGGCCCGGGCGGTCGGCGTGTAGGTCACGATGACGTCGTTGGTGCGGGTGTCGACGATGCACATGCCATCAGACCGGCCGTGGCCGGTCAGGTCGTTCATGGCGATGCTGGCCCCGACCGATGAGATCCAGGCCGCGATCTTCTGGTAGGCGCGATTGACCGGGCGGATGGTGTTCATCTTCTGGTCGTTGTAACCGGCCGGCAGCGCGATCGGCATCTCGTTGAACTTGTACTGGGTGGCGACCGAGTCAGCGCCGTAGGTGGCCACCCGGCTCTGCGCGACGAAGTACAGCGTCACCAGCACAATCGCCGCTACTACCGCTGGCGCCAGCTTTCGGAGCCGTACTCTGGAAACGGACATTATTCACCCTTCACGCAGGAACAGTTCGTAGAGATTCGTTGGTTTGAGAGAGACTTCGGTTAGCCGATGTCCGGGCAACACCCACCGCGCAGGTCGGTGAACCACTCGGCTACGTAGTGAAAGAATGCGATCTGAGCGCTATCGATGGCACCTTTCACGTTGCCCGGGTGCCTTGTGGGCAATACCGAATCGCAGCGCGGACGGCCGTGGGCCAGGCTCAGCTGAGCGGGATCCAGCTGCCGATCCGGCGAGCGCAGGACATCGCCGTCCACGAGGTCAGCGCGATCAGCGACCGGTCCTCGGGATGTGCCTGGCGGTAGTCGGCGACGGTCGCCTCATCGACGCGGTACGGCGCGAAGGCGGTCAGCAGGGCGAGCCTGCCGGCGGCTCGCTCGGCGGTCGGCAGGTCGGCCAGGCCACGCTGCAACCAGCTGGTGTCCAGGCCCGGGTCGGCACCGTCCCATTGCTGCAGGCAGTCCCGCACGAGCTCGCGGACCGGGCCGGAGACGTACTCGGCGCCGAGCCGGTCGGTCACCGCCGCCGCCGCGGCGAAGCTGGCGGCGATAGCGGGGCTGCCGGCCGCCCACCACAGGTCATCGGGCAGTTCGGCCGATTCCACCAGGGCGAGCGAGGCGCCCGGCGGGTGCGGCCGCGCGGACAGCTCGCGCATGAACCGGCCGAGGAACCGGCCGGCCTGCGCGGTGCCGGCCGGTGGCAGCATCGGCGGCAGCGGTGAGTCGGGCAGGTAGATGCTCACCATCCGGTTCAGGTAGTGAAAGGTGAGGGCAACGCCGATCGCTTCGGGCGCGCACTCCGGTGCGAACGGCGGGGCCATGGCCAGCATCGCCCGCTGGTCGCCGCTGGCCTGGGCCCACCGCTGCAGCCGCTCCTCGGCCGCCGGGTCGCTGCCGGCCGCGCCGGCCTGGGACTGCAGGCCGCGCAGGGTCGCCCCGTGCACCACGACGCAGTACGGGCAGCTGTTGCTCTGCGACACCGCCGAGGCGATGCCCTCTTTCGCCGCCCGGCTCAGCTGGCCGTCGGCCACCAGCGTCTCGCGCAGGATCGACCAGCTGGCCGCCAGCAGCTCCGGCACCGGTGAGTGCAACGCCAGCGGCGGCGCTGCCAGCCCGAACTCGCGCTCGGCCTGTTGGTACACCTGTGCAACAGTGCCGGTGGCGCCCCGTGGCCGGACCGGCCGGACGTAGCGGATCTGGCCCACCGTGTAACGCAGGGTCCTGGTGAGGATGGTGTCGCCGATGCCGGCCCGCCCGGTGGGCGAGCCGGCGTCGGTGGGAGCGCTCATCAGTCGGCCAGGACCTGCCGGGCAGCCCGGTCGGTGTCCCGGCGAGCGGCGGTCTGGCCGGTCGGTGACGGCGCGCCGTAGCTGACGTCGATGCCCCGCTCGCGGGCAGCCCGGACGATGGCTGGCATCGCCCGCTCGGCCAGCGCGGCGATGGTCATTGCCGGGTTGACGGTCAGCGCGCCGGGCACCGCCGAGCCGTCGGTGACGAAGATGCCCGGGTGTCCGCGCAGCTCGTGGTTGCTGTCCAGTGCCGAGGTCTGCGGGTCGTCACCGATCCGGCACGAGGACAGCGGGTGCACGGTGTAGGCGCCGATCACGTCGTTGGTCCACGGCATCACCCGGGCGATGCCGTCCTTCTCCAGGATGCTGCGGACCGCCTCGTCGGATTTGGCCCAGCCGTGCAGGGTGTTCTTGGTGGGCCGGTACTTCAGCGAGCTGAGCCCGAACATCTGCTGGGACACCCGCATCGAGTTGCCGGTGGCCGGCGGCGTGCCGTAGACGCCCTCGTTGTCGTCCTCGGACATCGTGAAAATGGTCAGCCAGGACTTCCACTTGCGCATCATGTCTTTCTTTTCCTTGCCGAACCAGGACGACGGGCCGGTGGAGTCGGGCACCTGCGCCAGGATGGTGCCCAGGCCGGGCGGGAAGTACAGCTGCTCCAGGGAGAACCGCTCGAACTCCGGCAGCGAGCCGTCCACCCAGTCCCAGGTGGCCGCGACCGGGCCCTTGCCGATCTGGCCGGCCTCGAAGGCGATCCCGTCGCCACGGTCCAGGCCGAGCACATCGCGCAGCCGGTCCTCGTTGAGGGCCGCGGTGTTGAGCCGCTCGCCGTTGCCCGAGAAGTATTTGCCGACCGCGTCGGGCATGGTGCCCAGGTCAGGCTCGGAACGCTGCAGGATGATCGGGGTTGCCGCGGTACCGGCCGCCAGCACCACCAGCTTGGCGTCGATCACGCCGTTGCCGGTCTGCTCGCGGTAGTCGACCTCGTCGATGGTGTTGTAGTACACCCGGAAGTCGCCGTCCGGTCCCTCCTTGGTGATCCGTTGCACCTCGTGCAGCGGCCGGATCTCCGCGCCGTGTGACAGCGCCGCCGGCAGGTAGTTGAGCAGCAGCGATCGCTTGGCGTCGAACTTGCAGCCAGCCATCATCCAGTTGCAGTTGGTGCACAGCGCCTTGTCGACCGCGGCCGGCACCGGGTTGCAGGTGTGACCGGCGTTGTTGCAGGCCGCGGCCCACACGCCACCGGCGAAGGGCACGGTGTCCCAGCGCTGCTCGGTCACCGGCAGTGCCTCGGCCACCCGGTCATACCACGGGTCGAGGCTGTCACGGTTGATCACCTCGGGCCACATCCGCCGGCCGATGCTGCCCTGCCGATCGAAGATGTAGCGCGGCGCGCGGGGCATGGTGGCGAAGTAGACCACGCTGCCGCCGCCGACGCAGTTGCCGCCGAGGGTGCTCATGCCATCGCCCACGGTGAATTCGAAGATCCGGGTCGAGGACGAGCCGAGCTTGAAGTCCTGGTCGAATTCCTCGGCGTTCAGCCAGGGACCGCGCTCGAGCACCACCACCTTCGCACCGCCGGCCGCCAGGTGGTACGCGGCGATGGAGCCGCCGAAGCCGCTGCCGATGATCAGTACGTCCGTGCTCTCGACCTGGCTCATGCCGGGCTCCCCGTCGCAGTGGTGTTGGGATGGATCTGGGCCAGTTGCCGGCCGTAGGAGTAGTTCGGGAACCGCCACAGCCCGTCCGCCTCGGGCGGTTGGAAGCCGAGCATCAGCAGGCCCGGGTGGCCGGCGGCCAGCGCCTCGGTGGTGTGCAGGTGCGCGCCCGCGTCGAAGGCCATGTTGCTGAACATCACCAGGTTGACCCAGCCCTGCCGTTCCGGGTGATCCGGCGCGATCAGCAGCAGGATGAGCTTGGCCCGCTGCTCATGGCTCAGGCTGACGAAGGCCGGCACCGTGCTGTCGAGGTCGTGGCCGATCTCGTTGGCGTAGTTCGTCGCGTGGCCGTTGAGCATGCCGGCCAGGCCGACCAGCCAGGGGCTCAGGCCGCCGGCCGGTGACTCCAACAGCTCCATCGCACCGGCCGCCACCGAGCCGCCGTCCTCGGACACCCCGGCGACCGCGCGGTCTTCGGGAAATCTCTTGTTACCGGGGACGATGGTGTCGGCGAAGGCCTCCAGGGTCATCGTCTTGACGGTCTCGTCGTCCATCTCTGCTGCCTGCATGTGTGAGTCTCCAGTCCTCGCTCATGATCGGCTGGGCAGCCGGACTGAGCGCCCGTCACGGGCTATCTGAATTCTGTGGGTGGGTCGGCACGGCCGACATCTTCGGCCGTGCCGATCGCCTCAGGCGGCGAACTGCCCGGGCTCGCGACCGTCACCGGCCGGGCCGCGGTAGGCCTGGGCGATCTCCAGCCAGTGCTCGGCGTGCTCACCGACGGCGGTGACGTCGAGGTCCGAGGGGTGCCGGCGCCGGGGCACCAGCAGGCAGAAGTCCAGCGCCGAGCCGCTGATCCGCTGGGTGGCGTCCTCGGGTCCGAAGGCCCACTGCGCGCCGGACGGGCCGGTGAGTTCGAAGCGGAACTGCTCGTCGGGGGCCTGCTCGTCGCGGGCGAGGTAACCGAAGTCCCAGGTCCGTACCGCGAAGGCGACCAGGAACTGGATCCGGTCGGTGCGCTCGCGCTGCACGCCGAGGGTGTCGGCGATGTCCTGACCGTGTGCGAAGGCCTCCATCATGCCGGCCATGGCCAGGATCGCCGCCGGCAGCGGGTTGACCAGCCACGGCACGACCTGGCCCTCGGGCACCGCGGCCAGCGCCTTGACCGCCCCGATCCGCTCGCCCTGCCAGCGCTCGAACAGCACCTTCGGCGGATCGTTGATGAACTGCTGCAGGGCGCGGGTGACATTGACGTTGAAGTTCGAGTCGAGCTGGCCCATCAGGGTGCGAAACGCCTCCGGATCCGAGCCGGCCAGGCCGGCCATCCGGAAGGTCGCGGCAAGGTGGGCGATCTGGTGCGCGATGGTCCAGCCAGGTGCCGGCGTCTCCAGCTGCCACTGGGCTTCATCCAGACCGCCGACGAGCTGATCGAGGTCGTCGCATTCGGCGGTCAACGCCGAGAACGGGTCCTGCTGGGTCACGTCGCTATGTCCTTTCGTCAACTTCCAGGTGGTTGGCGCGTGACTGCAGGACGGGTGGCGATACCCGAGATCTCGCCTTGGCGAGGTGCCGCACGCTCGGGCCAAGGGTCCAATACCGCCGGCTTCGCTGTCCTCTCTGCCGTTGCCGACATCGGGCCCGGGCGATAGCAGAGCGCGCGCACGTCGGCTCAGCGCAGGGCCTGGAACCTGCTGGCCGGGCAGGTTTCGGGACGCGGTGCCCGGCGTGGCCGGACGCTGTTGGTGGCCAGCGCCAGGCCGAACAGTGGCATCGAGCGATACAGCGTCTCCGAGCCGGCGTGCGAGACCGGCAGCATGTCGGCGCCGCCCCGGCCGACCGGGTAGGTCTCATGGAAGATGCCGACCGCGCCGGTGCCGGCCGCGACCCGGTTGAACGCCCGCCAGGCCGGCAGGTGCTTGGCCTTGCTGTTGTGCGCGTAGGCCAGCAGCTGCTCCATCGAGGACCAGTACTGCACCGTCAGGACGGTCCGGCCGGACAGGTAGGTCCGGGCCGACAGGCAGCCGATGGAGGGGTCGCTGAGCAACTCCACGATCATTGGCTTCATGGCCCGAAACACCGGCAACCACTGCCGGACCCGGTGCCAGCGGTTGACATTCATTCCGATCAGGAACAGCACCACATCGCTGTCCGGGTGTGCTGTCATTGCGCCCATCAACGGCTTCTCGGCCATCGGTACTCCTTAGAGAGTTGCAGTATCTAATGCTAGGATAGCGGGACTATCCAATATCGCCAAGGAGCTTGTGCATGCGGATCTCAGAACTCGCCGCCAACTCCGGCCTGTCGGTGGCGACGATCAAGTTCTACCTGCGCAAAGGCCTGCTGCCGGCCGGCGAACCGGTGTCGCGAACCCAGTCCGACTACGCCGAGGAACACCTGCTGCGGCTCCGCCTGATCCGCTCGTTGCGTGAGATCGCGGGCCTGTCGGTCGACACCATCGCCACCGTGCTGAAAGCGGTGGACGACGAGCAGTTACCGCTGGTCGACCTGCTGGGCATCACCCAGAACGCGGTGGCCCGGCCGGCCTCGACCGGCACCGACCACGAACCGGCCAGCCGGCTGTTGGCCGACCTGGGCTGGCAACTGTCGCCCGGCTCGTCGCTGGTCGGCTCGCTGGCCGCCGTGCTGGAGGCGCTGGCCGCCCAGGACGAGGCGATCGACTGCGACAGCCTGCGACCCTGGGCCGACGCGGCCTGGGCGGTGGCCGAGGTCGAGGTGGGTTACATCACCGACGGCGATCCCCGGCCGGCGGCCGCGCGCCGGGTCGCGGTGGGCACCCTGCTCTACGGCGAGCTGCTGGCCCAGTTGCGCCTGGCCGCGCAGGAGGCGGTGAGCGTCGGCCGGTTCGGGCCGGTCGGCGCGACCCTCGCAGGTGGACCGGTGCCCGACAACGGCCCGGTGGCCGACGGCGGCCCGGCCGACGGCACGGCAGCGGTGGCCAAGCCGGCGGCCACCGGCAAGCCGGGCCGGCGTGGTGCGTTCAGTCGTCCTCGGCGGGGAACTCCGGCAGGCTAGGTCCAACCAGGTCGTCGGCGTCGATGATGGTGTAGGCATAGCCCTGCTCGGCCAGGAACCGCTGCCGGTGCGCGGCATAGTCGGCGTCCAGGGTCTCCCGGCTGACCACGGTGTAGAAGTGTGCCTGCCGGCCGTCGTGCTTGGGCCGCAACACCCGGCCCAGCCGCTGGGCCTCCTCCTGGCGCGATCCGAAGGTGCCCGAGATCTGGATCGCCACCGCCGCCTCGGGCAGGTCGATGGAGAAGTTGGCTACCTTGCTCACCACCAGCACCCGGGTTTCCCCCGTCCGGAACGAGTCATACAGCCGCTCGCGTTCCTTGTTCGGAGTCGAGCCCTGGATGATCGGCACCCCGCCGAGGTGCTCGGCGATCTCTTCCAGCTGGTCCAGGTAGGCCCCGATGACCAGCACCTGGTCGTTCGGATGCTGATCGAGAATGGCCTGCACCACAGGCAGTTTGGTTCGGACGGTCGCCGCCAGCTTGTACCGGTCCTCGTGCTCGTCGGTGGCGTAGGCCATCCGCTCGGCGTCGTTCAGGGTTACCCGCACCTCCGAGCAGTCCGCCGGCGCGATCCAGCCCTGGTTCTCGATGTCCTTCCACGGCGCGTCATAACGCTTCGGTCCGATCAGGGAGAACACGTCCGCCTCGCGGCCGTCCTCGCGGACCAGGGTCGCGGTCAGGCCAAGCCGCCGGCGCGACTGCAGGTCGGCGGTGAGCCGGAAGATCGGCGCCGGCAGCAGGTGCACCTCGTCGTAGACGATCAGGCCCCAGTCGCGGGAGTCGAACAGCTCCAGGTGCCGGTACTCGCCCTGGCGGCGGGTCGTCATGATCTGGTAGGTGGCGATGGTGACGGGCCGGATCTCCTTTTTCTCACCGGAGTATTCGCCGATCTCCTCCTCGGTGAGCGAGGTCCGCGCGATCAGCTCCCGCTTCCACTGCCGGCCCGAGACTGTGTTGGTGACCAGGATCAGGGTGGTCGCCTGGGCCTGCGCCATGGCCGCCGCGCCGACCAGGGTCTTGCCCGCGCCACAGGGCAGCACCACCACGCCGGAGCCGCCGGCCCAGAACGATTCCACTGCCTGGGCCTGGTAACTGCGCAGTTGCCAGCCGTCGGTGTTGAGCTCGATCGCATGCGCCTCGCCGTCGACATAGCCGGCCAGGTCCTCGGCCGGCCAGCCGATCTTCAGCAGCGCCTGCTTGAGCCGGCCTCGTTCGGAGGGGTGCACCAGCACCGTGTCGGCGTCCAGCCGCTCGCCCAGCATCGGCGTGATCTTCTTCTGTCGCAGCACTTCCTCCAGCACCGCGCGGTCCAATGAGATCAGCACCAGGCCGTGCGTCGGGTGCTTGGCCAGCTGCAACCGGCCGTAACGATCCATGGTGTCGGCGACGTCGACCAGCAGCGCGTGCGGCACGGTGTAGCGAGAGAACCGGACCAGGGCGTCGACGACCTGCTCGGCATCGTGGCCCGAGGCGCGGGCGTTCCACAGTCCCAACGGGGTCAGCCGGTAGGTGTGGATGTGCTCGGGGGAGCGCTCCAACTCGGCGAACGGGGCGATGGCGGCCCGGGCATCGCTGGCCTGCGGGTGGTCCACCTCGAGGAGCAGGGTCTTGTCGGATTGGACGATCAGCGGTCCGTCGGTCACCGAGGATTCTCCCTAGGGTGGTGGGTGGCACAGCAAATCTGCCAACTATCCATTGTGCCAGGCCGGCGCGCCGGGCGGTGTTGGCCTGCTAGTCGAAGTCCAGCACGCTGACGGTGGTGATCCGTTGCAACGGGTAGCTGTGCAACCGCGAATCGCCCGGGTCATGCCCGCGCACCATCCCGCCGCCGACCGAGATCGGTTGCAGGGTGCGCTGCGACGGCGTGCCGGTGTCATCGACATAACCGATCGCGATGGTCAGCTCCTGCCGGACGGCCGAGCGCAGCAGTTCCAGGATCGAGGCCGAGGTCACGCCCGGGATCTGCTGGCTGACCCGGTTGGTGGAGTTGCTCACCGCGGCCGCCAGCCGCTCGCTGGCCCGCAACCTGCTCACCACCTCTGTCAGCTGGGCGTCACCGATCGAGATCGCGCGCACCCGCGAGATCCGCGAATGCTGGCGGCCCGGCACCCGGGCCGCGTCGGCAGCGAAGCTCAGCAGCGCGCCGTCCGGGGATTCGGCCGCCGGGGTGAAGCCGTGTTGGCGCAGCCGCTCCAGCAGGGTGGCGATACCACTGCCGCAGACCACCACGGTCGGAGCGATCCGTTGCAGCCCGAGCGATTCCAACGCCGGCTCGGCCAGCACCCGGTCCAGTAGCGCCACGTCATCGCAGCGCAGGTAGCTGGTGGCGGTGCCGACCCGTAGCCGGCCGTGCTGGGTGGCCACATCGTTGATCAGGTAGTCCAGCGCCTGGGGCATCGGGGTGCGCGAGCGTTCGGTGAAGAAGCGGTGCAGGTCAGCCCCGGTCCGACCGGCGTCCAGCGCGCGCCGCAGGCTGGTCGGGCTGATCCGGAATACCAGTGCCCCGCCGGTGGATTCCAGCACGGCGGCCAGCCCCAGCTCGCGCTGCAGTTCCGGGGTCGGGGGCCCGGGCACCACCGCGGTGAGGTCGGGCTGCAGCAGGAACTCGTCCACCGGTTCGGGCAGCGCCGCGGCAAGCGCGTCGCCGGCGTTGGTCTCGGCCCGGCTGGCGCCGGTTTCGGCACCGTCCAGCAGCGCCCTGGTATAGCCGGTGACGGCGCCGTAGCCGGTCAGGCCCAGGGTCGCTGCCTCGAGCAGGACGGCGGCCGCGGCGTTGCGGTAGGCGGCGGCCCGGCGTGGTGCCCGCCAGGCCAGCTGGGCGAGCACGTCGGCGTCCGAGCGTGGGGCCCACCCCGGCGGCAGGTCGGCCAGCAGCCGCAGCAGTTGCAGCCGCAGCGCCGGCGCGCTGTGCCGCTCGACGTCGGCCGACAGCGCGGCGATGGTCTTGTCCCGGTCATCGCGGGCGCCCACCATGCTCGGCTGCCGGGTCATCGCCAGCCAGGCGGTGGCCAGCCGCACCCAGCGCTGAGCGGTGCCCTGGCGTAGCCAGCTGTCGAACTCGGTGGTGGGCAGGTAGGCCGGATCGACCGTCGTCGAGCTGGACAGCAGGCCGGCCTCGTAACAGAGCTCGACCAGCAGCGCCACGACCGGCTCGCCGACCTCCAGGCCGCGGGCCAACCGGCGCAGGTCGCGGACCCCGAGGCCACCGGCGCGCAGCTGCCCGGCCGGCTCGGCGGCCATCGTGTGCAGCAGCAACTCGGCCAGCCGGACGGTCTCCAGCACCGCCGTGCTGCCGCCCCCGTCGATCACCGCATTGCCCCGCTCGGCCTGTGCCAGCGGCTCCGGCTCGGGCTGGACGGTGCCGGCCGGCTGCCGGCGCAGCGCCACCGCCACCTCGCGCGGCAGCTCCACCGTCCGGTTGTCGATCGGCACCAGCAGACCGCGCTCGACCAGCCGCAGTGCCGGACCTGGCTCGTTGCCGGACAGCACCGCCTCGCGCAGCGCGCCGATCGGCGGTCCCGCCGCCAGCCGATCCAGGATCGCCCGTTCGGCCTCGGTGCACTGCGAGATCAGCTCGGGCAACCGGTCTCGCACCGCGGTCGCGACGGCACCGCCCGAGTTGGGCTGGCTGGCCGGTGCCAGCCCGAGAGCGCGCAGCACCGGCGCGAGCGCCAGATCGTTGACGGCCGTGAACAGCTCACGCGCCGGGCGGCCCAGACCGGCCGGGTAGGCACCGAGCACCTCGCGGACGGCGCCGACCGGGTGCAGACCCTCATCGGTGCCCCACAGCAGCGTCCAGTCCTGCAGCCGCAGGCAGGCTTGCCGCACCGCGGCCGCGTCGGTGTCGGCGAACCACGCCTGCACCTGGCTCAGCGGCGCCGGGCCGTTGATGCTGGCGACCACCTCCAGCACTCGCAGGGTGAAGGCATCCAGGTTGTCCAGCGCCCGCGAGATGGACGTCCGGACGCTGGCCCGGGCCGCCAGGGTGGCCAGATCCACCGGGGCCGGCAGGGCGAGGTCGGGCCGGCGGCGCAGCAGCGTCACCAGGTCGGCGTCGCTGCGCCCGCGCAGCCATTCGGTCAGGGTGTGCGGTGTGGTGGGCATGGCGGTGCGGGACCGGGCCCGTTCGTCGGCGGGACGGGCAGCCGGCCGGGCAGGATCAGTGGCGGGCAGGATCAGTGGCCAGCGACGCGCGGCCGGTTGGGCCGGTTTTCCGGGCCGGGATGGTGGTAGAAGAGGCTGTCCACCGGCAGCGGGAAGCTGACGTCATCGCCGAACGGGCTCTGCGCGCCGGGTTTGTTGGACAACAACTCGTTGACCGGGTGCTCCGGGTAGAGCTCGTCCCAGCCCCGGTCGGGTTCGCTGTGCGGCGATACGGTCCCTGCCATCTGAGTCCCACCCTCTGTCACCGGCGCTAGGCACCTCGGCTGCCTCGACCGCGCGTCGTGCGCGTGAGCAACTATCAAGTGTGCCATGTCGCTAAGGTTGGTGGCGTGGCAGCAGCGATTCCGACCGGCGAGGTGGTGTCGGTCAATCTGGCCCAGGTCAGGCCGACCCCGGCCCCGAACGTGCATACCCGGACGGACCAGAAACCGCAGCTGACCGGCATCGACAAGCGTCCGGCGTCCGGACCGGTTGCGGTCGGCCGGCTGGGGCTGGGCGGTGACACCATCTGCGACACCGCCAACCACGGCGGCCCCGACCAGGCCGGCTATGCCTACGCCGAGGAGGACGCCCAGTGGTGGCAGGCCCACCTCGGTGCCGAACTCCGGTTCCCGCTCGGACCCGGCGCGTTCGGTGAGAACCTCACGCTGCGCGGCATCGACATCACCGGCGCGGTGATCGGCGAGCGCTGGCAGATCGGCAGCGTCGTGCTGCAGGTGAGCGTGCCGCGCATCCCGTGTTCCACCTTCGCCGGCTTCTGGCAGGTCGACCGGCTGGTCAAGCGGTTCACCGAGGCCGGCCGGCCGGGCAGTTACCTGCGGGTGCTGGTCGAGGGCGAGTTGAGCGCCGGTGATCCGGTACAGGTGCTGGAGCGGCCCGCGCACGGCCTGACCGTGGCCGAGACCTTTCGGGCGCTGACCGGCGACCGTAGCCTGGCGCCCAAGCTGCTGACCGCGCCGGAACTGCCCGCCGCCCTGCGCGCCAAAGCCGGTAGCTGGTTGGCGGCCAGCGCCCGCTGAATACCAGCCGGGCCAAGCTCAAGCTGGCGCGGGTGGCTATCTCTGGTGCGATCCGCAGCGCCGGCGCGTTACCCTGTCACCTTGACGTCCGCACCCGTGCGGGCGTCAATCGTCTGTTCGAGATTTACGAATCGCTTTTTCACACGAGTAGTGGGGTGTTCACTCATGCCGTCCGGCAAGGTGAAATGGT
>JBPCPA010000144.1:0-23746 GCA_050999655.1 Jatrophihabitans sp. | reverse complement strand
GGTATCTCCGGTGAGAACATCGCCCTACTCGTCTGCTGAACGTCCGGCTGGGCCGCTTCGATGACCGGGCCGGACGCCATCCTGCTGGTCGCCGCCATCCTGCTGGTGCCCTCGGCCGGAGCGCTGGCCGCGGTCGACGCGGCGCTGGGCCGGGTGTCGGTGGCCCGGGCCGAAGAACTGGTGCGCGAGCAGCGCCGGGGTGCCCGCTCGCTGGCCCGGGTGCTGGGCGACCGGGTCCGACATACCAACCTGTTGCTACTGCTGCGGGTTGCCGCGGAGCTGACCGCCACCGTGTTCGCCAGCACGGTGGCGACCGCTATCTGGGGCCAGCACTGGTGGGTGGTGCTGGCGACGATCGTGGTGATGGTGGTGGTCAGCTACGCGCTGATCGGCGTCGGCCCGCGCACCATCGGGCGCCAGCACGCCTACCCGGTCGCGTTGCTGGGTGCCGCCCCGGTGCTGCTGCTGGGCCGGGTCTTCGGCCCGCTGGCCTCGCTGCTGATCCTGCTGGGCAACGCCGTCACCCCCGGCCGTGGCTACCGTGAGGGGCCGTTCTCCTCCGAGGTCGAGATCCGCGAACTGGTCGATCTGGCCGAGTCCCGCGGCGTGGTCGAGCGGGGCGAGCGCGAGATGATCCAGTCCGTGTTCGACCTCGGCGACACCATCGCCCGCGAGGTGATGGTGCCGCGCACCGACGTGGTGTGGATCGAGAGCACCAAGACCATTCCGCAGGCGCTGGCCCTGGCGCTGCGGTCCGGGTTCAGCCGGATCCCGGTGGTCGCCGACAACGTCGATGACGTGGTGGGGCTGGTCTACCTCAAGGACCTGGTGCGCCGGGCTCAGGACCAGGAGCGCGCCCGCCAGACCAAGCTGGACGAAGTGATGCGCCCGGCCACCTTCGTGCCCGAGTCCAAGCAGGTCGACGAGCTGCTGCGTGAGATGCAATCGACTTATTCCCACATGGCAATCGTGATCGACGAGTACGGCGGCACTGCCGGCCTGGTCACCATCGAGGACATCCTGGAAGAGATCGTCGGTGAGATCCGCGACGAGTACGACGTGGAGCAGGCGCCGGTGGAACAGCTGCCGGACGGCTCGCTGCGCCTCACCGCGCGGTTGCCGGTGGAGGACCTCGGTGAGCTGTTCGACGTCGATCTGCCGCGCGGCGACGACGTCGAGAAGGTCGGCGGCCTGCTGGCCCAACTGCTCGGCCGGGTGCCCATCGCGGGATCGTCGGTGACCGCCTACGGCCTGCAACTGACCGCCGAGAGTGTCGGTGGCCGGCGCAACCGGATCGACACGGTGCTGGTTCGTAAGCTGGCCGAACCGGGTGCGGACGAGGACGGGGAAGAGCAATGAACGGCACGCCATTCGACGCCGAGGACGCCAAGCTGGTGACGCTGGCCCGGGCCACCCGAGCCCGGACCGGGGCCGGTCAGGGCGCTGCCGTCCGCGACACCGACGGGCGAACCTACGCCGCGGCCTCGGTGGAGCTGACCTCGCTGCGGCTGTCGGCCTTACAGGTCGCGGTGGCGATGGCGCTGTCCGCCGGCGCGCCGGGGCTGGAGGCCGCGGTGGTGTTTGCCGGCGACCCGGCCGACCCGGACGGGCTGGCCGCGGTGGCCGAGCTGAGCCGGGCCGCGCCGGTGTACTTCGTCGACGAGCGGGGCCAGCAGGTCTGACTCACCACGCGGGCAGGGTGGGCAGCACGCCGCCGCTGACCCGCAGGTCACTGCCGGTGGCGCGTCCGGTGAGCCAGCCGAGCATCGCCGCGGCCGACCCGTGCACCTCGAGTTCGGACCGCCGGTCGCCGGTGAAGTCCAGCCGCCGGCCGCCGTCCAGCACCGCCACGAAGGGCTGTTCGGGCACCAGCCGGCCGTGGGTGCTGGCCAGTGCCCGGTCCACCAGCTCGGCCGGCGAGTCGGCGAAGCGGTAACCGAGGTCGAGGTCCACGTGATGGAACTCCACCTCGAACAGCCGGCCGTCGATGAGGTTCCAGGCCGGCTCCGGCGGGTTGCCGGGCCGCCGCCGGATCTCGGTGCGCCAGTTCTCTTCGGACAGCTCGCCGGCCGCGACCGCCCAGCGTCCGGCAGCCTCGCCGACGTCGGCCGCGAGCTCGCCGGCCGGCCTGGACGAACCACTCTCGATGTCGGCGTCCCGGCCGTCCGGCTCGCGATACATCGGCCTCACCTCACCGGTGCGCGCCCAGTGCAGCAGATTGCGCATGCCGTCGGCGTTGCGGGCCAGGTGGCTGAGCAGGTGCCCCCGGCTCCAGCCCGGCAGCCCGGAGGCCGCCCGGGCCTGCTGATCGGTCAGCCCGGCCAGCGTGTCGAGGAGCCGGCCGGTTGCGGCGTCCACCAGGTCGAGATTCGCACGTGCGTCCAGGGCCATTCGTCGATTCTGGCAGAACCGGTTACCAGTTGAAGGCCTTGACCCCGGACAGGGTGCCCACGAACACCGCGTTGCCGTAGAGCGCGGGTGCCGCGAACCGGTTCACCGATCCCACCGGCAGGGTCCAGACACTGGCGCCGGTCGCCGGGTTCAGCACGTTGAGCACGCCGGCCGAGACGTCCAGGGCGAACAGGTAGCCACCGCCCACCGTGGGTGTGCCGTTGATGTTGGCCGCCGCGTGCCAGAGCACGCTCATCTGACCGGTGCTGCTGATCTGCACCGCCCGCACGCCGTCGGTGCAGGGCACGTAGACGATGTTGCCGACCACGGCAGCACCACCGAAGGACTTGCACAGCGACAGCTGCGAGACCTGGCCACCGATGCCGCCGAGCGCGCTGCGCTTGAGCACGTAGGCCGTCCCGGACTTGCCGGCGATGAACACGTAGCTGCCGACCAGCGCCGGGCCCTGTGAGCCGAGGTCCAGGTCGTTGGCGTTGTCGGTGCGCCAGGTGCTGGGCGAGAAGGAGTCCTGCAGCGACTGGTAGGCCAGCCGCAGCACCGAGTCGCTGGCGTCATAGGTCCCCGTCCCAGCGGTGGCACCGTTGCCGACGGCCACGAAGATGCCCACTCCGCCGGTGTTCTCCACCGGACCGGGCGGCGCCCAGATGCCCGCCTCGCGCGAGGTCGGCACGGTGTAGTGCCACAGCGCCGCGCTGGTCGGCTTGTCCAGGCTGAGGCCCACCACGCTGCCGCGATAGTTGCTGCAATCGCCGGCCAGGCCGCCGTAGGCGACGTAGACCTGCCGGCCGGTGATCAGCAGGGCACCGCGCTGCTGCATAGCCTGCGGGCTGATCCCGGACACGCTGGCCGGCACGTCCACGGTGCGGAACCAGCGCTGAGCACCGGTGACCGGGTCGAGGCCGACTGCCACATGCCGGAACGGGTTGCTGCGCTCCACAACCGCGACCACCGTCTTGGTGGTTGCGTCGTAGGCCATCGTGCCGGTGATGCCGAGCGGGTTGATGTTGCCGCAGGGCAGGCTGGAGGTGGGCACCGGGGCGCCGAAGTTGTGTCGCCACACGACCTTGTTGCCCGACAGCTCGTACACCGAGTTGTTCTCGGTCGCCACCAGCTTCAGCCCGTGATCCACCACGATCGGCGAGCCGTAGACCGCACCGTCCAGCGCGATCGACCAGACCGGCTGGGGCTGGCTGCCGATCGCTTTGAGGCTGGTGGCATTGCCGGTGCGCTGGTTGTTGCCGTGATAGGTGGGCCAGTCGGCGTAGCTCACCGTCGCCGTGGTGGCCGAGCTGGTGGCGCTGACGGGGGTACTGGTCGCTGCACTGGGGATGGCGCCGGTGACCAGGACCGCGGAGCTGACAAGGAGGCTGGTGCCGAGCAGGGCCCAGCACGTTCTGTGACGAGTCATTCACCCAGTGTCGTCGGCCCGGCCGGATCGCGCACGTTCGAAACCGAAGAAGTTGGCGGACCTGCCACCATCGGATGGCAGATCCGCCAACTCGCCACCGGACATCAGCTTGGATCAGCTCGGATCAACTGGGATCAGCAAGGATTAGCTTCGTGCCGCCTCGTCGCCGGCCGGCGCGGAGCCCTGCGCGGTGCTCGGCTCGGTCTTGGCCAGCAGGGCCCGGGTCGCTTCCTCGACCCGCTTGCCCAGTTCCGGGTCGATGTTGCTCCAGTACTCGAACACCCGGACCAGCACCGGCTCGGTGACGCCGTTGCTGGCGTGCCCGGCGATGTTGTTGACCAGCCGCTCGCGGGCCGCGTCGTCCAGCACCTCGCGATAGAGGGTGCCGGGCTGCGCCTGATCGGTGTCCTCGGGGTGCTTGACGTAGACCATCCGTAGCTGGTCACCGACGGACTCCCAGCCGGCCGGGTTGCCGTGGCGGGCCTCGTCGGCGTGCGGGCCGCCGTAGGAGTTCGGCGCGTACACCGGCGTCTCGGGGGAGTTGTAGTGATGCCGCATCGGCCCTTCCTTGGAATAGGAATTGCGCGCGTTCTTCGGGGCATTCACCGGCAGCTCGGCGTAGTTGGTGCCGATCCGGTAGCGATGGGCGTCGGCGTAGGGCATGATCTGCACCTCCAGCGACCAGGACGGAAAGTCTCCCGCGGCGATCGAGTCGAACAGGTCGGCCCGGTGGTGATCGGGAGAGGTGCCGGCCAGCTCGTCGGCCTCGGCCTGGGTGAGAAACTCGATGCCCTGGTTGGTCTTGAAGTGATATTTCACCCAGAACCGCTCGCCGGCGGCGTTGATCCACAGGTAGGTGTGCGAGCCGAAGCCGTCCATGTGCCGGAAGGACTTCGGGATGCCCCGGTCACCCATCAGCCAGGTGACCTGGTGCGAGCTCTCCGGGCGCAGCGTCCAGAAGTCCCACTGCATGTTGTTGTCGCGCAGGCCGGAGTCGGGCAGCCGCTTCTGCGAGCGGATGAAGTCCGGGAACTTGATCGGGTCCTGGATGAAGAACACCGGCGTGTTGTTGCCGACCAGGTCGTAGTTGCCGTCTTCGGTGTAGAACTTCAGTGCGAACCCGCGCGGGTCCCGCCAGGTGTCCGGGCTGCCCTGCTCGCCGGCCACGGTGGAGAACCGGGCCAGCATCTCGGTCTTCTTGCCCTTCTGCAGGAACGTGGCGTGGGTGTACCGGCTGATGTCTTCGGTGACCTCCAACTCGCCGAAAGCACCGGCGCCCTTGGCGTGCACGATCCGCTCCGGTACCCGCTCGCGGTTGAACTGGGCCAGCTTCTCGATCAGGTAGTGATCGTGCAGCAGGATCGGACCCTGCGGGCCCTGGGTGAGCGAGTTGTTGTCGCTCGGTGCGGGCGCTCCGGCGTTCGTCGTGGTGATCGGACCGGGCTCGGTCATGTCAGGGATTCTCCTTTGTCTACGGGGATGCTGATAGGTTCTGGCAGGCGGCGCAGCGACACCACCAGGTGACCTCGGCCCCGTCGAGGCGGTAACCGCGGTGCTCGGCGGGCTCCAGGCACGGCGGGTCGCCGATCGCGCGGTCGACATCGGTGCTCCGGCCACGGTCGCGGCAGACCAGCTGATGGTTATTGTTCGAACCCTAGCTGTAATCTGGAACGAGTCAAGAAAAGCCGGGGTAAGGGTCGTCGGTGAATGCTGGGAGGATGGCGGTCGTGACGCAGCCACCCGAAGTTCATCGTTCCGGCTTCTGTGCCTTCGTGGGCCGGCCGAATGCCGGCAAATCGACCCTGACCAATGCCCTGGTCGGCACCAAGATTGTGATTACCAGCGACAAGCCGCAGACCACCCGGCGGGCGGTCCGCGGCGTGCTGACCCGGCCGGACGGGCAACTGATCATCGTCGACACCCCGGGACTGCACCGGCCGCGCACGCTGCTCGGGCAGCGTCTCAACGATGTCGTACGGTCCACCCTGGCCGAGGTGGACGTGATCGGCTTCTGCCTGCCGGCGAACGAGAAGGTCGGCCCCGGCGACCGGTTCATCGCCGCCGAACTCGCCGAGCTGCGGGCCCCCGTCGTCGCCATCGTGACCAAGACCGACGCGACCTCGCGGCAGCGGGTTGCCGAGCAGCTGATGGGCATCGGGCAGCTCGGCGACTTCGCCGAGATCGTGCCGGTGTCGGCGGTCGCCGGTGACCAGGTGGAGCTGCTGGCCGGGCTGCTGATCGCCCGGTTGCCGGCCGGTCCGCAGCTCTACCCGGCCGAGACGCGCACCGACGAGAGCGACGAGATCCGGATCGGCGAGCTGATCCGTGAGGCCGCGCTGGCCGACGTGCGAGATGAGTTGCCGCACTCGATCGCGGTGACCGTCCAGGAGATGAACCAGCGCGAGGTCACCGAGGGCCGGCCGCCGATGCTCGACATCTATGCGACGCTGCACCTGGAGCGGGCCAGCCAGAAGCCGATCATGCTGGGTAGCGGCGGTAGCCGGCTCAAGCGGATCGGCACCGAGGCCCGGCAGGGCATCGAGGCACTGCTCGGCCAGCGGGTCAACCTGAACCTGCACATCTCGGTGCTGGGCGAGTGGCAGCGCGATCCCAGGAAGCTCGACCGGCTCGGCTTCTAGGCCGTGCTGAGTCGCTATCGTGCCGCCTTCGACGCCCCCGGAGCGCTGAACTTCAGCGCCGCCGGGTTTCTGGCCCGGCTGCCGATCGCGATCTATCCGATCGCGATCGTGCTGATCATCTCCGGACGTACCCACTCCTACGGCTACGCCGGCGTGATCAGCGGCAGCTACGTGCTCGGTGGCGCGCTCGGCAACCCGGTGGCCGGCATGCTGGTCGACAGGTACGGCCAGCACCGGATCCTGCCGCCGTTCTTGTTGGGGCACCTGGTGGCCGCCGCCTGGTTCGCGCTGGCGATCCTGACCCACGCGCCACTGTGGACGCTGCTGCTGCCGGCCGCCCTGATGGGCGTGACGCTGCTCAACATCGGCGCGCTGATCCGGGCCCGCTGGTCACGGCTGTGGCAGGACGATCCGGCGCAGCGCTCCACGGCGTACTCGGTGGAATCCACCCTGGACGAGGTGATCTTCGTGCTCGGCCCGCTGGTGGCCACCGTGCTGGCCACCCACGCGCCGGCGCTGATCACGCTCGGCCTGGCCCTGGTGCTGGTCAGCTCCGGGACCCTGTGGCTGACCGTCCAGCAGGCCACCGAGCCGTTGGTGCGGGTCCGTGAACCTGGCGAGCGGCATGATTTCGCCTTGCGCTATCGGGGGATGCTGCTGATCACCTGGGTGATGGTGTTCATGGGAGCGGTGTTCGGCAGCGCCGAGGTGGTGATGGTCGCCTACTGCGGCCAGCACGGCCAGCGGGGTAGTGCCGGCTGGGTGGTGGCCTGCTTCGCGGGTGGCAGCGGGGTGGCCGGGGTGCTCTACGGTGCCCGGCACTGGCAGTCGCCGCTGCTGCACCGATTCGTCATCAGCTCGGTGGCGTTCGGACTGCTGTCCTCGCTGTTCTTCCTGGCCACCAGCATCCGGGTGCTCGCCCTGTTCGCCGGCCTGGTCGGGCTGGGCACCGCGCCGACGCTGATCGCGGCCTTCGGGCTGATCGACTCCATCGCGCCGGCGAAGTCGTTGACCGAGGGTCTGACCTGGATCGGCACCGGCCTGTCGGTCGGTTACGGCCTCGGCGCCGCGCTGGTGGGTGGCATCGCAGACCGGCACGGCGCGCACGCCGCGTTCCTGGTGCCACTGTGCTGCGCCCTGGTGGCCGCCGGCTTCGCGGTCTCGCTCGCCGTCCGGATGACGGCCCGGACCGGCGAGCCTGCGCTCAGGGCCGGTTGACCGGGCCCGGCTGGTGGGTGTGCCGCGGGCCGGCCGGCCCCGCGTTGTCGCAGAGTTCTGACACCATGGAGTGATGCCGCTCGACCGGGACGAAGCCGTGGTGCTGCGCGTCCACAAGCTGGGCGAGGCAGACCGGATCGTCACGCTGCTGACCAAGCGGCACGGTCGGATCCGGGCGGTCGGCAAGGGGGTCCGGCGGACCACCTCGCGTTACGGCGCGCGGCTCGAGCCCGGTAGCCACATCGACGTCCAGTTGCATACCCGGACTGCCGAGCCGGACGCCGAACGCGGTCATGCGCGGCCCAACGGGCTGGACCTGGTCACCCAGGTCGAGTCGGTGGACAACTATGGGGCCAGGTTGGCCGATGATTACCCGGCCTGGACGGCTGCGGTGGCGATCTGCGAGACCGCCGAACGGCTCACCCCCGAAGAGGGCGAGCCGGCGTTGCGGCAGTACCTGCTGCTGGTCGGGGCGTTGCGCTCGCTGGCCGAACGCGAGCACCCGTCCTCGCTGATCCTGGACGCCTTCCTGATCCGGTCGATGTCGCTGGCCGGCTGGGAACCGGCGCTGGCCCAGTGCGCGCTCTGCTCCGCGCCGGGACCGCACGCGGCCTTCAACGTCCCGGCCGGGGGCGCGGGATGCCCCGGTTGCCGGCCGGCCGGCTCGGTGCGCCCGCAACCGGCCTCGCTGTCCCTGATGAGCGCGCTGCTGTCCGGTGACTGGGGCAGCGCGGACGGGGCCGCCGATGACCTGCGTCGTGAGGCCAGCGGGCTGGTGGCCGCACACCTGCAGTGGCACCTGGAGCGGGGGATCCGCTCGCTGCCGCTGGTGGATCGCTGACCCGGTCGACCCGGAGCGGCAGCGGGTACCGCGCAGCGGGGATTACGGTGGCCCAATGCCCGCCTCGCGTCCCCGCTGGCCCGACCCGCCACCACACCCGTCCGGTGCGCGGCCACCCCGCCTCGCCAAGGACCAGGTGCCCCGTCACGTGGCGATCGTGATGGACGGCAACGGTCGGTGGGCCAACCAGCGCGGCCTGCCGCGCACCGACGGGCACCGCGCCGGCGAGGCAGCGCTGATGGACGTGCTGTTCGGGGCCATCGACATCGGCGTCGAGGTGGTGTCGGCCGACGCGGTCCCCACCGAGAACTGGCGACGCTCGCCGGAGGAGGTGCGGTTCCTGATGAACTTCAACAAAGAGGTGCTGGCCCGCCGCCGGGACGAGCTGAGCGCACTGGGAGTCAGGATCCGCTGGGCGGGCCGCCGACCACGATTGTGGCGCAGCGTGATCAGCCAGCTGGAGGAGGCCGAGCAGCTGACCGAAGCAAACGACCGGCTGCCCCTGCAGTTCTGCGTGAACTACGGCGGCCGGGCGGAGGTGGTCGACGCCGCGCGCCGGCTCGCCGAACTGGCCGCCGCCGGCCGGCTCAATCCGGCCAGGATCGACGAGAAGGTCTTTGCCCGGTACCTGGACGAGCCCGGCCTGCCCGATGTGGACCTGTTCATCCGCACCTCGGGCGAGCAGCGCACCTCCAACTTCTTGCTGTGGCAGTCGGCCTATGCCGAGCTGATGTTCACCGACACCCCGTGGCCGGATTTCGACCGGCGCCACCTGTGGGCTGCCTGCGAAAGCTACGGCCGCCGCGATCGGCGGTTCGGTGCCGCGGTGGATGCCAGCGACCTCGGCGAACCGGACGTGATCCGGTGATCGCCGTGCTGCACCTGCGCCCGGCCGAGGATGCCGAGGATTACCAGGCCCAGGCCCAGCAGGTGCTGCGGTTGCTGGCTGACCGGCCGGGCTTCGTCCGGGGCACCGTCGGCCGGGCCACCGACGACGCCTCGGACTGGCTGCTGCTGACCGAGTGGGACTCGGTGGGCGCCTACCGTCGCGGCCTGGGCGGCTACCAGGTGAAGCTGCTCGCCACCCCGCTGCTGGCCAGCGCCGAGGACCGTCCGAGCGCGTTCGAGCAGCTGCTCACGATCGCTGCTGATGGCACCGAGACCGTCCGGGACAGCGATCGGGCCGCTGACGCGGACTGGGTGGGCCGGCGGCAGCCGGAGTAACGGATAGCGGCAGATCTGGCGAAGCTCTGTAGATTGTTCGCCAGACGAAACATCCGGGCAGGCCAAGGCCGAGCCGAGCCGTGCCATGCCGTGAGCCGAACAGTGGGGTGAGGGGTGTGACACAGGCCGAACTCGACTCCGCCCGGTCGGAGTCGGTCGAGCCGACGCCTGTCACCGACTCGACAGCGGTCAACGGCCGGCTGTCGCCCCGCGTCCTCACCGTGACGCGCCGGCTGGCGGTGTTGCTGTGGGCGCTCACCCTGCTCTACTGGGTGCACCGGGTCGGCCTCACCTTCGACCGCAACACGCTGCTGATCTACGTCGTTGCCGGGCTGATCGCCGGCAGCATCGGCACCCGCGGCGTGCTGAACGTGCTGCGCGACTGGCTGCCGTTCATCCTGCTGCTGCTGATCTATGACCTCAGCCGGGGCGCGGCCGAGGCGCTGGGCCGACCGACCGAGTGGCACCTGCAGCTGGACTTCGACAGGTGGCTGTTCGGTGGCACCGAGCCGACGGTGTGGCTGCAGGCCAAGCTCAAAGAGCCGTTTCCGCCGTGGTGGGAGACCCTGGTCAGCCTGATCTATGTCTCCTACTTCTTCGCGCCGTACGCGGTGGCCGGCGTCCTGTGGCTACGCGATCGCACCGCGTGGCGCCGGTTCGCCGCCCAGTTCGTGCTCATCTCCTTCATCGGGTTGATCGGCTTCGTCATCTTCCCGGCCGCGCCGCCCTGGGCCGCCGCCCAGTGCAGCGCTACCGAGGTGGCCGACGGCCCGTCCGATCCCAGTTGTATCGATGCAGGAGTGGGAAGGGTCACCGACGGCGGCATGCTGGGCAAGGTCGATCCCAGCCACCACGGCGCGGCGCCCTACATCGAGCGGGTGGCCAGCCGGGGCTGGAACAAGCTGGGCATCCCGCAGGCCAAGGCGCTGGTGGACGAGGGCCAGGCCGGCTCCAACCAGGTGGCCGCGGTGCCATCGCTGCATGCGGCGATCTCCGGCCTGCTGGTGGTGTTCTTCTGGCCCCGGGTGCGCAAGCGCTGGCGTCCACTGCTCGCCGGCTACGGGCTGGCGATGGCGTTCTCGCTGGTCTACGGCGCCGAGCACTACATCTTCGACATCCTGCTGGGCTGGTTGCTGACGGCGGCCGTGAGCGCCGGCTTCTGGCGCTGGGACCGTCGCAGGGCGAAGTCGATGGAACCTACCGATACTCTGGACGGGTCGATACTCGCCCGTTCTTAGTGGAGTTCAGCTGTGCCTGTGGACCGCAATGAGGCCGTCGTCAGCCTGGCGAAGCGTCGTGGCTTCGTCTTTCCGGCTGCCGAGATCTACGGCGGCACCCGCTCGGCGTGGGACTACGGACCGCTCGGGGTGGAGCTGAAGGAGAACCTGCGCCGCCAGTGGTGGAAGGCCATGGTCACCAGCCGGGACGACATCGTCGGCCTGGATTCCTCGGTGCTGTTGCCGCCGGCGGTGTGGGAGGCCTCGGGTCACCTGGCGACCTTCTCCGACCCGCTCACCGAGTGCACGCACTGCCACCGCCGCTATCGCGCCGACCATCTGGAAGAGGCCTACCAGGCCAAGAAAGGCCGGCTGCCCGAGCACGGCCTGGCCGACATCAGCTGCCCGAACTGCGGCAACCGCGACATCTGGACCGAGCCCAAGCAGTTCTCCGGCATGCTCAAGACCCACCTGGGCCCGGTGGAGGACTCCTCCGGCCTGGCCTACCTGCGGCCGGAGACCGCCCAGGGCATCTTCATCAACTTCGCCAACGTCCTCAACACCTCGCGCAAGAAGCCGCCGTTCGGCATCGCCCAGACCGGCAAGTCCTTTCGCAACGAGATCACCCCGGGCAACTTCATCTTCCGGACCCGGGAGTTCGAGCAGATGGAGATGGAATTCTTCGTCGAGCCCGGCACCGACGAGCAGTGGCACGAGTACTGGATCAAGGCGCGTTGGGACTTCTACGTCGACCTCGGTCTGAATCCGGACAACCTGCGGCTGTTCGAGCACCCGAAGGAGAAGCTGTCGCACTACTCCAACCGGACCGTCGACATCGAGTACCGATTCGGCTTCGGCGGCAAGGACTTCGACGAACTGGAGGGCATTGCCAGCCGCACCGACTTCGACCTCAAGACCCATTCCGAGCACTCCGGGGTGGATCTGCGGTTCTTCGACGCGAGCAAGAGCGAAGGCGAACAGCGTTACTTTCCCTACGTGATCGAGCCGGCGGCGGGCCTGACCCGGGCCACTCTGGCGTTCCTGCTCGACGCCTACGTCGAGGACGAGGCACCCAACACCAAGGGCGGCGTGGACAAGCGAACGGTGCTCCGGCTCGATCCGCGGCTGGCACCGGTCAAGGTCGCGGTGCTGCCGCTTTCGCGTAACGCCGACCTGTCGCCGAAGGCGCGCGCCCTGGCGGCCACCCTGCGCCAGCACTGGAATGTCGACTACGACGAGACCCAGGCGATCGGTAAGCGGTACCGGCGCCAGGACGAGATCGGCACCCCGTTCTGCGTCACCGTCGACTTCGACACCCTCGATGACCAGGCGGTGACCATCCGCGAGCGGGACGCGATGACCCAGCAGCGGGTGGCGCTTGACCAGGTCGAGGGCTACCTGGCGCAGCGGCTGATCGGTTGTTGAGTGCTCGACACGGCTGACCGGATCACCGCCCCCCTTCAGTTGGGGGAGCGGATCGTGGTGGACCCGCCGGTGGTGCTGGCCCCGCTGGCAGGCATCACCAACGTGGCCTTCCGCCGGCTGTGCCGCGAGTACGGGGCCGGCCTGTACATCTCGGAGATGATCACCTCCCGGGCGCTGGTGGAGAACAACCCCAAGACCGTGCGGATGATCGAGTTCGCGCCGGACGAGCAACCGCGCTCGATCCAGCTGTACGGGGTCGATCCAGCGGTGGTCGGGGCCGCCGTCCGGCTGATCGTGGAGCGGGAACTGGCCGATCACGTCGACCTGAACTTCGGCTGCCCGGTGCCCAAGGTGACCCGGCGCGGCGGCGGTTCGGCCTTACCGTGGCGGATCAACCTGTTCGACGACATCGTGCGCTCGGCGGTGCGGGCGGCCGACGGCCAGTTGCCGGTCAGCGTGAAGATGCGGCTCGGGGTGGACGCCGAGCACCTCACCTACCGCGACGCCGCGTTGCGTGCCCAGGACGCCGGGGTGGCCTACCTGGCGTTGCACGGGCGTACCGCCGCCGACTTCTATGGCGGTCAGGCCGATTGGCGGCCGATCGCCGAGCTGGCCAGCCTGTTGGACATCCCGGTGCTCGGCAACGGCGACATCTGGGAGGCCGCCGACGCGGTCCGGATGGTGCGCGAGACCGGCTGTGCCGGTGTGGTGGTCGGCCGGGGTTGCCTGGGCCGGCCCTGGCTGTTCGCCGACCTGGCTGCGGCCTTTCGGGGTGAGCAGCACACCGAGCTGCCCCGGTTGTCCGAGGTGGCCCGGGCGATGTACCGGCATGCCGAGCTGCTGTGCGACTGGCTGGACTCCGAGCACGGCGTGGTCGACTTCCGCAAGCATGTTGCTTGGTATCTCAAGGGATTCTCGGTCGGCAGTGAACAGCGCAAAGCGCTGGCGATGGCCAGCACGCTCGCCGAACTCAGTGACCTGCTGGGAGGGCTGGAGCTGGATCAGTCCTTTCCGGCAGCGGTGTTGGGCCAACCCCGGGGCCGTACGACAGGTGCTCGCAAGGTCACGCTGCCCGAGGGTTGGCTGGCCGACCGGCACAGCCGCGCGGTGCCCTTCGGTGCGGAGCTGGCTGATTCCGGCGGCTGATCCGGAACGGGATCGGCTCAGTTCTCCAAAACCCGCTTCAGGGACTGCAGATCCTCGGCGATCATCACGCAATCCCGTTCGTAGTCGGCTGGCTCCGTACCCTCTTCGCGGCGGCTGGTGAAGATCACCTCGCTGCCACCGGAATCGGCGATCACCCGCATCGGGTTGTAGAAACTCTGCCCGGACGGCAGCATCACCTGATGATCGAGCACCCCGTACTCGTTGGCCGGCGCGAACTCGACCACCACCGTTCCCATCGGTGACTGGCTCACCCACCGGCCTTCCAGCTGTTCGATGCCGGTGGCCAGGCCGGCCGCCCAGAGCGGCAGGTGGGCCGGGTTCGCCGCGTAGCCGTAGACCTCGGCAGGCGGCCGGGTGATGAAAATGCTCAGATGCCTGGATTCAATAGCCATCAGCCGATCTTTCCATCCGCACGAAGGCGTTGACAGTTCTGGCAGGCTGGCCGGATGGATCTCGACAGTGGAGCGGGGCTGCTGCACCGGCTGACCTCCTACACCCCCGACCAGGACTGGGACGTACCGGTCGATGACCCGCGGGTCCGGCACGATCTCGTCCCGAACGATCCGGACACGATCCCGCCGCCGATCAAGCAGTACGACGCTGGCCTGCCCGTCACACCGCTGCCCCGGAAGTTGCCCGACCCAGGCGTCAGCGCAACCGCCGCCCTGGCCGGCAGCGCGGTGGACAGGCAACCGCTGGATGCGGCTCAGCTCGGCCGGATCCTCTACCTGGGCGCAGGCGTCGTCCGGACCGGTGAACGCCCCGGCCGCAAGATCCTGTTCCGGGCCGCGGGCTCGGCAGGCGCCCGGTTCCCGCTGGAGGTGTACGCCAGCACCAGGGGAGTCTACGGCGTCCCGGACGGTGTGCACTGGTATGACCCCGTCGACCACGCGCTGGTACAGGTTGGCCCCGTAGCACAAGGCGAAACCACCAGCCTGATCCTCACCGGCGTGCCCTGGCGCACCGGCTGGCGCTACGCCGAGCGCGGCTGGCGCCACCTCTACTGGGACGGCGGCACCCTGCTGTCCCAGCTGATCGCCGCCGCCGACAGCGCCGGCCTCAGCCCACGGCTGCGCACCCGGTTCCCCGATACGAGGCTGGCCGAACTGGTCGGGGCGGACGGCGTTCACGAGTTTCCGATCGCCCTGGTGTCCCTCGGAGACGGGACGCCGGCAATCCAGCCGAGCGGTCCGGCTACCACGGGGGACCTGCCGCCGGTCGAGCTCCCGCTGTGCACCCAGGCCCAACGGGCCGGCGACGGCGACGAGACCGGCCAGCCGTGGCCAGCCGGCGAAGCTCTGAATGACGTCCCCGGGTCGGCCACGCTGGACGAGGTGATCCTGCGCCGCGGCTCGCAGCGGCTGATGAACCGCGACGTCCACCTGTCAAGGCACCAACTGGACTGGCCTCTGCGGGCCGCGATGCGTGGCATCGACGTGCCGCACTGGGTCGTCGTACACGGGGTCGAGAACATGAGACCGGGCATCTACCGCTGGCCGAACCTCGAAGAACCGCAACGCCAGGCCGAGCTGCGCGACGAGCTGCTGCGGGTGTCGCTGGAGCAGTTTCTGGCCGCCGATGCCGGCTACGTGGTGATCGCTGCGATCGACGGCACCGGGCTGGACGACCGGAGCTACCGCGAGGCCCAGCTGGCCGCGGGCCTGGTCGAGGGACGGCTGCACCTGGCCGCCTACGCGCTCGGCGCGACCGCATCCGGCATGACGTTCGCCGACAGCGAGCTGCCGGCCCTGCTGGAGCAGCCGGAGACGCTGGTGACGTTGCTGTTCACCTGCGTCGGCGTCGGCTCCTATGCCTCGCAGGCCGGTGGCAAGCCTGGCGCCCCGGTGCACGTCCGGCAGGTCACCCCTAAGGCCAACGACTGACCGTCCGGGGAATTGGTTTGTACAGATTTTAGGTTATGGTCGGCTGATGAACTCCGACACTTCGTACATTCGAGGCCTGTCCCGTCGCGGTCTGTTGCGGGCCGGCGGTGCCGCGCTGGCAGCCGGTGCCTTCGGCCTGGCCGGTGGCAGGCTGGCCTCACCGGCCGCCGCCTCGGTCACCCCCGCCACGCTGCCTGCCTCGCAGTACATCGATCTGAGCCAGCCGTCCTATGACTACTTCCCGAGCCGGAACGTGGCGCTGCACGAGTCCCACCATGCCCTGCAGGGCATCGCGTTCGACAACGTCAACCACCGGATCTACATCATCCAGCAGCGCAACGGCTCCAGCGGCGATGACCTGTGCGTCAACCAGCTCGACTACAGCGGCAACGTCACCGGCTACATGTACCTGCCCAATGCCGGCCATGGGGTCTCCCTCGGGGTGGAACCGGTCGGCACCAGCTCCTACATCTGGGCTGAGGCTGACTCCTCGGCCCCGGACAACACCGGCCGGGGTACCGCGCTGCAACGGTTCAAGTTCGTCAGCGGCGCGGCGCCGTCCAGCACGAAATTCCTGACCGGCAGCACCAACGTCACCTGTGCCACCGACCCGATCAACCAGCGGCTGATGGTCCGGCGCGAGGTGTCGGGCAGCATGCACTTCTACGTCTACCCGCTGGCCGCCGCCGCGGCCAACGACTTTCCGCGCCGCTGGCCTCGATCCCGATGCCGGCCGGGATCACCGGCACCTTCCAGGGCTACACGCTGTACGGCAGCTACCTGTACGTGCTGACGGGCGATGGCCACGCCGACTCCGCCGACATCGACTCGGCAATCAGCTGCATCAACCTCAACACCGGCCAGATCGTGGAGAAGAACGTCCTGACCAAGGCCGGCAGCACGCTGGTCTACCGGGAACCGGAGGGGATGGCGGTCTATCGGACCGTCGGCGGCACCGTCCGGCTGATCTTCGGCTTCGCTTCCCGCGACAGCGTGTCCGGCATCGACCGGTACGCCAACCTGTTCTACAAGGACGTGCTGATCGGCTGATCATGGTGTGGCGTTGCCCTCTTGCAACCGTCGAAAGCTGACCGGAACCGCTTGCGCCGCCTATGGTCTGCAAGCACGTATCCGTTTCGACACAATCGGTGGTGCGCGAGATGACGAAGTTCGTATTCGACTTCGCTGAAGGCAACAGGGACCAGAAGGATCTGCTCGGTGGCAAGGGTGCCAACCTCGCCGAGATGACCAACATGGGCCTGCCGGTCCCGCCCGGTTTCACGATCACCACCGAGGCCTGCCAGGCCTACCTGGCCAGCGGCAAGGAGCCGGCCGAGCTGTCGGCCGAGGTCAGCGAGCACCTGGCCGCGTTGGAAGCGCAGATGGGAAAGAAGCTCGGTCAGAGCGATGACCCGCTGCTGGTCTCGGTTCGCTCGGGAGCGAAGTTCTCGATGCCCGGCATGATGGAAACCGTCCTCAACGTCGGGCTCAACGACCAGTCGGTACGCGGGCTCGCCGCCCAGGCCGGCAGCGAGCGCTTCGCCTTCGACTCATACCGGCGGCTGATCCAGATGTTCGGCAAGACCGTGCTCGGGATCGACGGCGAGCACTTCGATCAGGCGCTGGAGGCCGCCAAGCAGGCCCGGGGGAGCACGAACGACCGGGACCTGGACGCCGAGGATCTGCGCAAGCTGGTGGAGACCTACAAGCAGGTGGTGGTCACCGAGGCCGGTCGGGAGTTTCCGCAGGAGCCCCGCGAGCAGCTGGACCTCGCCGTCCGGGCCGTCTTCGACTCCTGGAACGCCTCCCGCGCCATCCTGTACCGCCGGCAGGAACGGATCCCGTCAGATCTGGGCACCGCGGTCAACATCTGCTCGATGGTGTTCGGAAACCTCTCCGATGACTCGGGCACCGGCGTGGCCTTCACCCGTGACCCGGCCTCGGGCGCCAAGGGCGTGTACGGGGACTACCTGGCCAACGCCCAGGGCGAGGACGTGGTTGCCGGCATCCGAAACACCCTGCAGCTGGCAGATCTGGAAGGCTTGGACCCCACCTCCTACGCCGAACTCATCCAGATCATGGGCCAGCTGGAGGAGCATTACCGCGACCTGTGTGACATCGAGTTCACCATCGAACGCGGCAAGCTGTGGATGCTACAGACCCGGGTCGGCAAGCGCACCGCCGGTGCGGCGTTCCGGATCGCCACCCAGCTGATCGACGAGGGGCTGATCGATGATCAGGAGGCGCTGCGGCGGGTGACCGGGGCGCAGCTGGCGCAGCTGATGTTCCCGCACTTCGACGACACCACCGGCCGCCGCAAGATCGCCCAGGGCATGAACGCCTCGCCCGGTGCCGCGGTCGGCAAGGTGGTCTTCGACTCCTACACCGCGATCAAGTGGTCCCGCTCCGGCGAGAACGTGATCCTGGTGCGTCGCGAGACCAACCCCGACGACTTGGACGGCATGATCGCCGCGCAGGGCATCCTGACCAGCCGGGGCGGCAAGACCAGCCACGCGGCGGTGGTCGCCCGGGGCATGGGCAAGACCTGTGTCTGCGGGGCGGACGCGATCGACGTCGACACCAAGGCCCGGCACTTCACGCTCAAGGACGGAACGGTGCATCCCGAAGGCACCGTGGTCTCCATCGACGGCACGTCCGGCGAGGTGTTCCTGGGCGAGGTGCCGGTGGTGGACTCACCGGTGGTGCGTTACTTCGAGGGCGAGCTGGACCCGGACTCCGATGACGCCGACGAGCTGGTCAAGGCGGTGCATCGGCTCATGAAGGTGGCCGACGGCTGCCGCCGGATGGCGGTGCGGGCCAACTCCGACACCGAGGAGGACTCCGCTCGCGCGCGCCGGTTCGGCGCCCAGGGCATCGGCCTGTGCCGCACCGAGCACATGCGTCTCGGCGAACGCCGGTCGCTGGTCGAGGCGCTGATCCTGGCCGACACCGACGCCGAGCGGGAGCGCGAACTTGCCGAGTTGCTGCCGTTGCAGCGCGAGGACTTTCTCGGCATCTTCGAGGCGATGGACGGCCTGCCGGTCACCATCCGGCTGCTGGACCCGCCGCTGCACGAGTTCCTGCCCAACATCACCGAGCTGTCGGTCCGGGTGGCTGTCGCCGAGGCCCGCGGCGAGGCGCGCGAGGGTGACCTGCGGATGCTGCAGGCGGTGCACAAGCTGCACGAGCAGAACCCGATGCTGGGCCTGCGTGGCGTCCGGCTCGGCCTGGTCATTCCCGGCCTGTTCGAGATGCAGGCCCGCGCGATCCTGGAGGCGGCGGCCGAACGGCAGCGGGCCGGCGGGGTCCCCCGGGTAGAGATCATGGTGCCGTTGGTCGGCGCGGTGCAGGAGTGCGAGGCGATCAAGGACGACATCATCAAGGTGGCCGGCGAGGTGCGGGCCGAGACCGGTCAGCACCTGGAGTTCCTGATCGGAACCATGATCGAACTGCCCCGCGCGGCGCTGACCGCCGGGCAGATCGCCGAGTCGGCCGAGTTCTTCTCCTTCGGCACCAACGACCTCACCCAGACCACCTGGGGCTTCTCGCGCGATGACGTCGAGGCGGCCTTCTTCTCCCACTACCTGGAGAAGGGCATCTTCGGGGTCTCGCCCTTCGAATCGCTGGACCGCGAGGGCGTCGGCGAGCTGGTCCGGATCGGCGTCGAGCGTGGTCGCGAGGTGCGCCCACAGCTCAAGCTCGGCGTCTGCGGCGAGCACGGTGGCGACCCGGAATCGGTGCATTTCTTCGACGAGGTCGGCCTGGATTACGTCTCCTGCTCACCGTTCCGGGTTCCGGTTGCCCGGCTGGAGGCCGGCCGCGCCAACATCAGCAAGGACGAACGCCGGACCGGCGATCGTCGCCACGGGTAATCTTCTGAGAGTGCCTGGTCGCCTGTCTCGAATCGCTGCCGCGGCCGTGGCAGCTGCCCGTGGTAGCACCAACCAGCGACGGATGCCGGCCGAACGCACGCCGCAGCGCCGACGCTCGGACCCCGGCCGCGACTGGCCGGCGACCCCGGTCGGTCTGCGCGAGGGCCCGGCCGTACTGCCCAGCAACACGGTGCTCGAGCCGATCCTGCGGGAGTACCAGTTGCGCTCGATGATCGACGACGACGGCGACCTGACCGTGCGCTGGGAAAACTTCAGCATCTACTTCTTTCACTACGGGGCGGACGAGGAGGTGCTGCAGGCCAGGCTCTACCTCAACCGTCGCTTCGAGGTGGACCTACGACCGACGCTGGCCCTGGTGCTGGACGACTGGAACCGCAGCAAGCTGTTCCCGAAGGCCTACACGGTGCTGCCCGACGATGGCCTGGTCGGCATCTGCGCCGAGCAGGCCTTCGACTTCGAGGGCGGCATCACCCGGGAGCAGTTGAAGTTCACCGTCGGTATGTGGTTGCAGAACCTGCAGCAGTTCGCCGACTGGACCGAGGAGCACATCTGAGCGCGGCCCGCCCCGGGCGCCACAACTACGACGCCCACGACCAGGCACGGTGGTCGCCCGAGGCGCCCAAACGACACCAGGCCGGTGCTGAGACCCGTGGCGCCTTCGAGCGCGACCGGGCCCGGGTGCTGCACTCGTACGCCTTTCGCCGGCTGGCCGACAAGACCCAGGTGGTCACGCCCGGGCAGGACGACTTTCCCCGTACCCGGTTGACCCATTCGCTGGAGGTCGCCCAGATCGGCCGCGAGATGGGTGCGGAGCTGGGTTGTGATCCCGATCTGGTCGACACGGCCGGCCTGGCGCACGATCTCGGGCACCCGCCGTTCGGACACAACGGCGAGCAGGCGCTGGCCGCCGTGGCGGACAGCGGCGGCCGTGGCGGCCGTGGCGGCTGTGGCGGCTTTGAGGGCAACGCCCAGACGCTGCGCATCCTGACCCGGCTGGAGGCCAAGACGGTCGCCACCGAGACCCCGCGTCCGGTCGGGCTGAACCTGACCCGGGCCAGCCTCGATGCGGCCTGCAAGTACCCGTGGCCAGCCCGGGCCGGTGAGCGCAAGTTCGGCGTCTATGACTCCGACCAGGCGGCGTTCGAGTGGTTGCGGGCCGGCCGCGCCGATGGTGTGCGGTGCCTGGAGGCCCAGGTGATGGACTGGGCCGACGATGTCGCCTACTCGGTACACGACGTCGAGGACGGTGTGCATTCGGGCCACATCCGGCTGACCGCCCTGGCAACCGACGCCGAGCGCACGGCGCTGTGTGAGCAGGCCGCCCGGCGCTACTCACCGCTGACCCCCGGTGAGCTGGCGCCGGCGCTGGACCGGCTGCTGGCACTGGCCCCGCTGCGGGAGCTGGCCGGTTACGACGGCAGCTTCGCCGCCCAGGCCAACGCCAAACGCGCCACCAGCGAGCTGACCGGCCGGTTCGTGACCGCCGCGGTGACGGCCACCCGGGACAAGTTCGGCGCGGAACCGCTCGGTCGCTACCTGGCCGAGCTGGTGGTGCCCGACTCGGTGGCCGCCGAGTGTGCCCTGCTCAAGGCAATCGCCTTTCGCTACGTGATGCGCCGTCCCGGCGTCGAGCAGGCGCTGGTCCGGCAGCGGCAGGTGCTCACCGAGCTGGTCGAGGTGCTGCTGGCGCGGGGCGAGCCGGCGCTGTCGATGGTGCTGCGCGAGCAGTGGCGGGCGGCGAGTGACGAGCGGCAACGATTGCGGGTGGTGATCGATCAGGTCGCCCAGCTCACCGACTCATCGGCGCTGCTCTGGCACCAGCGGCTGGTCGGCGGCTAGGACGTCCGGCCCGCCGCGCGGGCCTAGAATGACCGCATGGCCGGCCGGATTCGTGACGAGGACGTGGCCGAGGTTCGCGAGAAGTCAGCGATCGCCGACGTGATCGGCGAGCACGTCCAGCTGCGCAACGCCGGCGGCGGTAACCTCAAGGGAATCTGCCCGTTCCACGACGAGAAGTCCCCGTCGCTGTCGGTGACGCCGGCCCGCAACCTGTTCCACTGCTTCGGCTGCGGCGCGGGCGGTGATGTGATCCGGTTCGTCGAACGTATCGAGCACCTGTCCTTCACCGAGGCGGTGGAGAGCCTGGCCTCCCGCGCCGGTATCCAGCTTCGCTACGCCGAGGGCTCGACCGGGCAGAACCGGCCGGCCGGCCAGCGGGCCCGGCTGGTGGAGGCCAACAGCCTGGCCAGCGGCTTCTACGTCGAGCAACTGCGCAGCCCGGACGCCGCGCCGGCCCGGCAGTACCTGGACGAGCGGGGCTTCGATGAGACGGTGGCTGCCCGGTTCGGTTGCGGCTACGCACCGGCCGGCTGGGACACCCTCACCAAGTACCTGCTCAGCCGCGGCTTCAGCCCCGACGAGCTCACCCTGGCCGGGCTGTCGCGCAAGTCCGAGCGAGGCGGCCACATCGACCGGTTCCACCGCCGGCTGCTGTGGCCGATCAAGGACGTCAGCGGCGATGTCGTCGGTTTCGGCGCCCGCCGGATACATGAGGACGACCGGATCGAGGCCAAGTACCTCAACACCCCGGAAACCCCGCTGTACAAGAAGAGCCAGTTGCTCTACGGCATGGACGTGGCCAAACGCGAGATCGCCAAGCAGCACCAGGCGGTGATCGTCGAGGGCTACACCGATGTGATGGCCTGCCACCTGGCCGGCGTCACCACCGCGGTGGCGACCTGTGGCACGTCCTTCGGCACCGAGCACATCGGCGTGATCCGCCGGCTGCTGATGGACAACGACGCCTTCTCCGGCCAGGTGATCTTCACCTTCGACGGCGACGCGGCCGGCATGAAGGCGGCCGAGCGGGCCTTCGCCGAGGAGCAGCGGTTCATGTCCCAGACCTACGTGGCGATCGAGGCGACCGGCAAGGACCCTTGCGAACTCAGGCAGTCCGGCGGCGATCCAGCCGTCCGGGCGCTCATCGAGGCCCGGATCCCGCTGGTCGAGTTCGTGCTGAAGACCACCATCGGGCGCCACGACCTGGACTCGGTCGAGGGCAGGGTGGCCGCGCTGGATCGGGGGGTGCCGCTGGTGGCGTTGATCAAGGACCACTCGATGCGCGACGAGTACGCCCGCCGGTTGGCCGGCCTGGTCGGAGTGGACGAGCCGAACCGGATCGTGGCCCGGGTTCGTGGCGTGGTGCGCTCCGGAGTGCGCTCGGGTGAGTGGGCCGGCCGGCCAGGATCGGCCGAGCAGCCGCCGGACGTCTCAACCGGCGGGGTGCCGCTGCGGGTGGCGCAGGGGGAGCGAGAGGTGATCAAGGCGGCGCTGCAGTTACCCGAGACGGTGGGCAAGCAGTTCGACGAACTCGGCCCGGTGGCGTTCCTGGTGGCGGTGCACCAGCAACTGCAGTCAGCGATCGTCGCGGCCGGCGGTGCCGCGGCCGCCCAGAGCGGGCCGAGCTGGCCGGCCCGGGTGGCCGAGCACCTGCCGCCTGAGTCCGAGGCCCGCACGGCGGTGAACGCGCTGGCCGTCGAGCCGTTGCGTTCGGGTGCTGACACCCAGCCGCGCTACGCCGAGGCGATGGTGTCCAACCTGGCCGAGCAGGTGGTGGCCCGGGAGGTGGCGCAGCTGAAGTCGAAGGTGCAGCGGCTGGACGGCGCGGCCGGCGGCGAGGAGCAGAACCGGTTGTTCGCCCAACTGATGCAACTGGAGCAACGCCGCCGGGAGCTGCGGTCGCGAGCGATCGGGGACGCGTCCTGATGAAGCTGTTCCCGCAGCGAATCAGGCCACCGGCCCAGCTGCGCAAGCTGCTCGGCCCGGACGAGCGGTGGCTGGCGATCGCTGACCACGGCCTGCTGACGGTCGCGGCCACCCAGCTCGGCCTGTGGTTGCCGGCCGACACCGCGACTGCCGGGTGGCGGCGGGTGGACTGGGATCAGGTGGTCAAGGCCAGCTGGACGGAGTCCGGCCTGGAGCTGATCGAGGCAGAGCTGGACGAGCGTGGCATCGTCACCGATCGGGCACCGACGCGGATCCGGCCGGCCGAGCCACGCAACCTGCCGGTGGTGGTACGGGCCCGGGTCGAACGCAGCATCGGCCGGTGGGAACAGGTGCACGTGCCGGGCGGTACCGGACGGATCGTGGGACGGCGCAAGCCGGGCGTGGACGGGGTGCACTGGACTGCCCGGCTGGACTCGGGTACCCCGGACAGCCCCGAGGCCCGGGACGTGCTGGCCGGCTACCTGGCGCGGATAGCCGAATTGCCACCTGAAGCTCTGGTAGAGAGTTAGCAGGGGACGGGACCCGGTGGGCACAGCCGGGCACTTGGGGTCGGAGGCCGGCAGGACCTCAGCTGCTCAGGCGGCTGACCTCGGCGAGCAGGTGCGAGACCTGGCCGGTCACGCTGAACCGGTT
>JBPCPA010000100.1:0-8525 GCA_050999655.1 Jatrophihabitans sp. | reverse complement strand
CTGACGATCCGGCCGCGGCTTTCGGTGCTGGTTCTATCGCTACTAGGGCATCGGGTGCACGGTCATCGGCAGGCCGCCCCGGATGCGCAGCGACAGCATCGGCTCGGGCACCACCTGGTAACCGGGCTGGCGTTCCAACCACATCCGCCGGACGATGCTGGCCAGCACGAACACCGCCTCAATCATCCCCAGGTTGTTGCCAACGCAGAACCGTGGTCCGGCGCCGAACGGGATGTAGGCATAGCGGGGCCGGTTCACCACCGCGTCCGGTGCGAAGCGCTCCGGGTCGAAGCGCTCCGGGTCCTTCCAGAACGCCGGGTGCCTATGCATGATGTACGGGCTGATCACCACGTCCGAACCGGCCGGCACGTGATAGCCACCGACCTCGTCGTCGGCCTGGGCCAGTCGCGGCAGGATCCACACCGGCGGATACATCCGCATAACCTCCTCCACCACCATCGTGGTGTAGGTGAGCTTGTGCAGGTCCTCACTGGTCGGCTGGCGGTCGCCGAGCACCTCGACGGCCTCGGCGTGCAGCCGCTGCCAGACGTGCGGGTGCTCGCCGATCAGATACAGGCTCCAGCTCAGGGTGCTGGCCGTGGTCTCGTGACCGGCCAGCAGCAGGGTGACCAGTTCGTCGTGCATCCGTTGCCTGGCGACCGCTGGATCCGCCTCGCGGTTGGTCGACTCGATCAGCCGCGACATCACGTTGTCGCCGGCGCCGTCGGTCCGGGCCAGCCGGTTGGCCACCAGGGTGTCGACCACCCCGTCCAGGTGCTCGCGGGCCTTGCGGAACCGCAACTGCTTGGGCAACGGCACCCACATGGGCACCATCGACAGCGAGACCATCTCGAACATCGCCTGGTCCTGAACGGCCTCGAACGAGTGACCGATGCCACCGAAGGCGCCCAGATCGTCCTCGAGCAGGGCCCGGCCGAGCACCCCCAGTGTCAGGCCGGTCATCTCCTCGGTGACGTTGATCGTCTCGTCCGAGCGATGCTCCAGCAACCGCTTGACCAGCCGGTCTGCCTCGTCGGCGATCACCGGTGCCTGGTCGGCGATCCGCTTGGCCTGGAACACCGGTTGGATGAGCCGGCGCTGCTCCCGCCAGAGCGGACCGTCGCTGGTGAGCAGGCCGTCGCCGATCGCTCGCTTGGCCTGCACCAGGCCGATGCCCTTGTGATAGTTTCCAGCGTTGTCGGCAAGCACGTGCTTGGCGTGGTCGGGATGGTTGAAGACGTAGAGGGTCTTCGGCCCGACGGCGAGCCGGGCCGCGTCGCCGTAGCGGGCCGCGGCATAGTTCATCATCCCGAGCCGGTCCGCGGTGAGCTTGCGCAGCAGGCCCGGCGTCGCCGACAGCGGCGGTCCCGGTGGGACACGGTGCCGGCCGCCGGCCACCGAACTCGTCAGAGTCACCGGTCAGGCCCTCTCGACCGAGGCGAAGGCGTCGGCGATCCGGCGTCGCCACAGTTCGTAGCTGGGCAGGTCGTCCTCGCTCGGGCTGGTCGGACGGGCGTCGGAACTGACCTGAGAGGCCTGCTCCGGTGTCATCGCGCAGAAGATCTCGGTCGCCAGCGCGGTGTGCGGGATGTGCAGGCCGGCCTTCAGCCGAGCGGTGGCCGCGAACGCGCTGCCCTGTGCCAGCTGCGGACGGTAGTCCCCGGCCCGGTCGCGGAACAGCCGAAGCTCCTGCTCACCGGCGCCGCCGGCGTAGGTCGCGGCGAGCCCGGCCCCGCTGTACAGATCGGCCCGCCGGTGCTCGGCGAAGCTGTCGATGGTGTCGGCCACCAGCCGGGCATCGGTGCCCCGGACGAACCACAGCGCGCGGCCGAGGCCCTGGTCGATGGCGTGGTTGGAGTACCAGCGCTGACCCTCGCTCGGCCACGGGAAGTCCGGCTCCTGGTACTGCTTGGTGACGTAGTCCTCGGTCTTGAAGTAGGCCTGGTGAAAGCCGTAACCGTCCAGCACCAGCCAGCGCATCAGCGGGTCGGCCACCGTGATCCGCTGCCACCGGAACCGTGGCAGCCGGGCCATCGCCCAGCCGACGCCGATGTAGATCATGTAGCTGTGGTCGCCGCCGCGGTTGGCCAGAAAGGTGGCCACGTGCTTGCTGCCGCCGATCGGCATCCCGTCCAGAATCGCGTAGCCCATCCCGGCGCCCTCGTAGGCGAAACCGCGGAACCGGGTCTCGATGGTTTCCAGTTGTTCCTCTGCCTCGGCCACGTTCTTGGCCTCGACCGCGTAGGCGTAGCCGGTGATGAAGGACTTGCCCACCGTCTCCAGCAGCTCCTGCGCTGCCGGGTCCTTCTTGTGGAAGCCGCGGACGTCCAGACTGGTCTCCGACATCTTCGGGGTCAGGATCTTGCGTCGAAGCACCCTGGCACTGCGCATGTTGTTCTCCTTCTACGGTCCAGGCCCGTCAAGCACTGGATCTTTCATCATCATGGGGTCAGGCAGCACGGGTCGAGAGCAGCTCAGCTTGCGCTGGCGACGCTGCTGTCCGAACATGCGAAGTACTTGCGGATCTCCCGCCGCCACAGCTCGTAGCGAGGGTAGGCATTGGACACCGGGCCGAACACCTCGGTGCTGTCAGCCAATTCGGCGACCTCGTCCACGGTGAGGCTGGTGAGTTCGGCGGTGGTGGTGGCGGTGTGCTCGGGCACGAAGCCGGCGTGGGTCCGGGCCTTGATCGCGAACACCGAGCCGAGCGCGAGTTCGGCGCGGTACGGTCCGGCGGCCTGGCTCATGGCCGCCAGCTCCTCGGCACGACCGCCGCCGGCGAAGGTGGCTGCCAGCCCGACGCCGCTCCACAGGTCGGCCTGACGATGCTGGGGGAACCGGCCGACCGCGTCGGTGACCTTGCGGCAGTCGGCGCCGTGGATGAACCACAGGGCGCGGCCGATGCCCTGATCGACCGCCCGCGGGAAGTACTCCGGGTGGCCCTGCCAGGGATAGGGCTCGAGCAGCTCCTGCCGGTTCACCACCCGGTCGGTGTCGAAGTAGGCCTGGTCGAAGCCGTAACCGTCGACCGCGAGCCAGCTCATGCTCGGGTGGTAGCGCGACTCGGTCAGGTTCGGCAGCACCTTCTTCCATAGCGGCCGGGGCAGCTTGGACATCGCGAAGCCGATGCCGATGTAGGCCAGGAAGATGTGCCGATCACCGTCGCCGGACAGCAACTCTCGGGTCTGCTGGCCGTGGATGGTGTCGAGCACCGTGTAGGCCATGGTCGCACCCTCGTAGGCAAAACCACGGTGTTCGGGATCGACCAGCCGCAGCCGGCGGCGCACGTCGGTGACGTCCGGCGCTGAGATGGCCCACTCGAAGCCGCAGACGACCGCCTGCGGGATGGCTTCCAGTGCGTGGCTCACCGGCGACGGCGGCACCGAGAAGCCGCGGCCTGCGAAACTCACCGTGTCCAGCGACGGCGCCAGCACCAGCTGACGAAGCGAACCGATAACCCCGGCCAAAGCCTTCTCCTTTTCCTCAGCGCGTCCATCCGGTCCGGTAGGCCGGTGGATGGTCCGGGCTCGGCAATGATGGTTATCGCAATGTGCTGCGGTGCCTGGCAAAAAGCAGCCCTCGACCCGGCAATCATGTCGGTAGCCCGCAGTCGGTGCATCTCCGCAGTTGCCAGGCAGCCTGGCGCAGGAATCGGGTGAGCCAGCCGGAATCGGGTGAGCCAGTCGGGGCGGGGCCGGCCGAGGTCGGGCCGGCCGGGGCCGAGCCGGCTGAGGCCGAGCTAGCCGAGGCCGAGTCTGGCTCGCGCCAGGTTCCGGCTGGCGATCGTCGACATCGAGGTGGACAGTCCCCCCCGGCTGTGCAGCATCGACAGGTCTCGCCAGATCCGTTCCAGCCGACCGCCGTGGCTGGCCGCGCTGGTGCCGGCCGAGGCGAACAGGTAGTGCTCGACGGCATGCCAGCACAGCTGGGTTACCTGGCGGCAGATCGCGGCGATCCGCAGCTCGGTCTCGTGAGTGTCCGGCGAGCCGTGCTCGATGCAGGCTTCGCGCCACTGGCGGATGGCTTCCAGGGTGGCCGACTCGGCGGTGGCGATCAGGCCGATGGCCTCGCCGTACCAGTGCTGGTAGTCGGGGTCGCGGACCCGGTCCACCACCGGCGGCACCAGCGTGTGGCGCGAGCGCATCACCTCCTCGTAGGCGTCCAGCGCGCCGCGGGCGATACCGACCGCCAGCGACGCCATCTCCAAACCCAGGTAGCTGAAGGGGTTTCCGCTGTACTCGGCGTCGTCGTGCAGCGTGCGTCCCCACCCCTCCTCGACGGTTGCGACCCCGCTGAGCTGGGTGCCCTGCAGCGCGAAGTAGCTCGGGATCCGACCGGCGGTGATCGCGATCCCGTGCGCGCCGCGACCGCGCAGGCCCAGCTGGTCCTTGCCGCCCTCGAGCCGGCTCCACTCGGCCCGGGGCGCGACGAACATCATCGGGGAGGCCGAGCCACCCATGTTGCCGGCCACCATCAGGTGGCCGATGAAGTGCGAGGCGTAGGACGAGCCCGAGCAGTCCGCCCAGATCCCGTTGAGCAACCAGCCGCCTTCGGCGGTCGGCTCGGCGGTGCCACCGGGAACCAGCGTGGCCGGTGCGATGAACTCGCCATGGCCGAACAGTTCGGACTGGGCCTGCTCGCCGAACAGGCCGGCCACCGTGATCGCGTGGATGGTGCTGCGGCAGTACATCAGTGCGGTGGACGGGCAACCCCTGGCCAGCGCCATGCTCACCCGGAAGAAGGTGTCAGCACCCAGCTGGTAACCGCCGTATCGGCGTGGCACCAGGATCCGGTAGAAACCGGCCCGGGAGAACTCCTGGTGGGTGTCCTCGGAGTAGCTCCCCCGGGTCTCGGTCTCGCTCTGCAGCCCGACCAGTTCGGGCGCCATTGCTTCGGCCCGGGCGATCAGCTCTGCTGCGGTGGGCGCCAGTTCGTTCGCAGTCGGATGGATAACCTCTGAGATTCTCGCGATAAGCGTCATCGCAACACACCTTCTCTCGTTACATTGCCTAGCTGTGATCACCGCACCCGGCCGCGGGCAGGCGACAGCAACCTCGATCTGTGTCCAGGGATTACCCGGCGTACACCGGGACGTTGCGCGGGGTTCGGCTCAGGCAGCGCTGACCGGACCGGCCCCGGTTGCCGTACCGGGCGGGAGTGGAACCCGACCGCGTCGGCTCGGAATGGCCGCAACAGCGCTGGCAATATCAGACATCAGAGGTCACTTTCTTCGGTTACCGCACCGGGGAACCCGACGGATCCGGCGCGGACGGACAGCCGGCAGCGGCGTCAGCGAGGATGTTTCCCGCTGGCGCGACTGCCACGCACCTCTGAGATTGCGCTGTGAACGGCCCCGGCCGCAACCGACTGCGTGCCGTCCCGTCCGGCTGCGTTGTCGCCGAATGGTTCTATAACCTAAGGGTTCTGCCCGACTAACTGTGCGATTGCACCCACTCGTCGCCTACCCGCTGCTCGATCCGCAGCGCCGCCTCGATGACCTTGACGATCTCCGGCTCGATCCTGCGTCCGAGCAGCGGGATCGCCACCTTCACCTCGCCGGTGACGACCTCGGTGGAGCCGGCTCCGTTGGCCGAGAGCACCGCCGAGCCGACCATGGTGGCCGGTTGACCCTTGATGGTGAGCTTGACCGCGGCCCGTCGGGTGCCCTGGGCGTCCGGCGCGCTCCAGTCCTCGACCTGACGGATCGAGATGCTCTCGCCGACGAACTTGCGGATGAAGTCCGGTACGTCCGGCGCCATCACCCGATCCACCTGCACCCGGGCGCTGCCGTCGGATGCCTGGACGATGCCGACGTCATAGGAGGTGGCGCCGGACTGCCGGCAGGCCTCCTCGCGCACGCTCTTCTCGACGTGGCTGGCATAGGTCTGCTCGACCGAGGCGGACGAGGAGTTCTCGACTGTGAGCTTCATGCCCAGATCATCGCCGATGGCCGCGGCCGGTGCATCTGAGGGTGGCCGGTCTCGCACACCGGCCCGGCGCGCAGCTACGACCGGGTGCCCGGCCTACGGCGCATGCCCAGCACCGTCGAGCACGATTCGAGTGGCGTTCGGTAAGGCAGCACGTCGGAAGTCACTCGCGAAACCGGGCGGAGGTCATCGGCATCGGCAACTGGTTCCGCACCGAACCGATCGGCGCGCTGGGCCGCCCAGCCGGTGCGCTGCGGCCGGGCTTGCTGCCCGCACCACATACAGTGCTGGCATGGCAGCCGGGCACGCATCCGAAGCAGACGTCGTCATCGTCGGCGCCGGCATGGCCGGCCTGGTCGCCGCGGTCGAGTTGAGCCGGGCCGGACGGCAGGTGTTGCTGTTGGAATCAGCCGATCGGCCGGGTGGCCGGGTCAGCACCGACCTGGTGGACGGGTTCCGGTTGGACCGGGGCTTTCAGCTGATCAACCCGTCCTATCCGCAACTGCGACGGCTGGACTCGCTCGGCGTCCTGGATCTCGACCGGCTGCAGTTGCAAGGGTTTCAGGCCGGCGTCCGAGTCGCGCTGGACGATGGGCACGCGGTGCTCGCCGACCCGCGCCGCAGCCCGAAGGACCTGCTCGCCGGGCTGCGGGCACCGCTCGGTTCGCCGCTGGACAAGGCCCGGTTCGCCGCCTGGGCACTGCGCTGCGCGACGCTGCCGCCGGCCAGGCTGGTGACCGGCCCGGACCAGCCCTACGGCGACCGGCTGAGCCAGGCCGGCATCGACGGACCGCTGCGCAGATCGGTGATCGAGCCCTTCCTGGCGGGCGTACTCGGTGAGGACGCCGGCCAGTCCTCGGCTCATTTCGTCTCACTGCTGATCCGGGCCTTCGTCCGGGCCACTCCGGCGGTACCGGCGTGGGGCATGCAGGCCTTGCCGGCGCAACTGGCCGGCGCGTTACCGGCCGGCGTGCTGCGCACCGGGGTGCACGTCCAGGCGCTGGAACGCGATGCCGACGCGACGGTGCGGGCGGTGCGTACCGACGGCGGCAGCATTGGTTGCCGGGCTGTCCTGATCGCCGCCGACCCGGCTTCGGCCGCGCGGCTGGCCGGCCTGGACGTGCCCGAACTGCGGTCGCTGACCACCTTCTGGTTCGTCGCCGACCAGGCGCCCTACCGGCGCCCGCTGCTGCACCTGGACGGCACCCGGCGCGGGCCGGTGGTCAACGCCGCGGTGCTGTCGGCGGCCGCGCCGGCCTACTCACCGGACGGGCGGGCCCTGATCGCCAGCACCATGCTCGGCCTGCCCGAGGGCCGCGACACCGAACGGGTGGTGCGCGAGCAGACCGGCCGGATGTTCGGCGCACCCAGCCAGGACTGGCAGCTGCTGCGCACCGACGCTATCGCCGGTGCGCTGCCGGCAATGCGGCCGCCACTGACGATCCGCCAGCCCGTCCAGCTCAGCGAGACCCTGTTCGTGGCTGGTGACCATCGCGATACCGCGTCCCTGCAGGGCGCGCTTGCCTCGGGCAGCCGGGCGGCCCGGGCGATCCGCCGCCAGCTCGCCAGCTGAGGTTCGCCGTCGCCGGCCACAGCTGCCGGCGAGGCTCGTACCGCGCACAAAGAGAGCTGGGCGGTCCGCAGGCTGCCGAAGCAACCTGGGACCGCCCAGCGACAAATACGGTGCAGGACTTAGAAGTCCATGCCACCCATGTCCGGAGCACCGCCACCAGCAGCAGCGCCAGCCTTCTCAGGCTTGTCGGCGACTACGGCCTCGGTGGTCAGGAACAGCGCGGCGATCGACGCGGCGTTCTGCAGTGCCGAGCGAACCACCTTGGCCGGGTCCGGCACGCCGGCGGCCAACATGTCGACGTACTCGCCGGTCGCGGCGTTGAGGCCGTGACCCAGCGGCAGGCCGGCAACCTTCTCTGCCACGACGCCACCTTCGAGGCCGGCGTTGATGGCGATCTGCTTGAGCGGGGCCGACAGCGCGACCTTGACGATGTTGGCACCAGTGGCCTCATCGCCGGTCAGGTCGAGCTTGTCGAACGCGGTGACCGAGGCCTGCAGCAGCGCGACGCCACCACCGGCAACGATGCCCTCTTCGACTGCGGCCTTGGCGTTGCGCACGGCATCTTCGATGCGGTGCTTGCGCTCCTTGAGCTCGACCTCGGTGGCAGCGCCGACCTTGATGACCGCAACGCCGCCGGCCAGCTTGGCCAACCGCTCCTGCAGCTTCTCGCGGTCGTAGTCGCTGTCGCTGTTCTCGATCTCAGCGCGGATCTGGTTGACCCGGCCCTGGATCTGGTCGGCGTCACCGGCACCCTCGACGATGGTCGTCTCGTCCTTGCTGATGACGACCTTGCGGGCGCGGCCCAGCAGTTCCAGGCCGGCGGTCTCGAGCTTGAGGCCGACGGTCTCGGAGATGACCTGGCCACCGGTCAGGATCGCGATGTCCTGCAGCATGGCCTTGCGGCGGTCACCGAAGCCCGGGGCCTTGACTGCGACGGACTTGAACGTGCCACGGATCTTGTTGACCACCATGTTCGACAGCGCTTCACCTTCGACTTCCTCGGCGACGATCACCATGCCCCTCCC
>JBPCPA010000075.1:0-4704 GCA_050999655.1 Jatrophihabitans sp. | reverse complement strand
GGCAGCAACGGGCCGGCGTCGCTGAGGTAGCGCCGGACGGCCGAGTCGGTCCACTCGCCGCGGCCGTAGCCGTAGAAGCGCAGGTGCAGGAACACCAGCCGGGCGATGTCCTCGGTCTGCTCCTTGGGGAACTTCAGCGCCTTGAGCCGGGCCCTGGCCAGCCGGGCGCCGACCACTTCGTGGTGGTGAAAGGTGACCTGCCGGGCGCCCGCCGAGTCGACGAACCGTCGGGTGTCGGGTTTGCCGATGTCGTGCAGCAGGGCCGCCCAGCGCAACACCAGGTCCGGCTCACCGGGCTCCTCCAGCTCGATGGCCTGGTCGAGCACCTGCAGGGTGTGGGCGTAGACGTCCTTGTGCTGGCCGTGCTCGTCGGCGGCCATCCGCAGCGCCGGCAGCTCGGGCAGCACCACCTCGGCCAGACCGGTGTCGACCAGCAGCTCCAGGCCGCGCCGCGGATAGCTGCCGGCCAGCAACTTGTTGAGCTCGGCCTGCACCCGCTCGGCGGTGATCCGGGCCAGCTCGCCGGCCTGCTCGGTCAGCGCGGCACACACCTCGGGTGCCACCTCGACCCCGAGCTGGGCCACGAACCTGGCCGCCCGCAACATTCGCAGCGGATCGTCGCCGAAGGACTCCTGCGGGGTGGCCGGCGTCCGCAGCTCGCCCCGGGCCAGATCGGCCAGGCCGCCGTAGGGGTCGACGAAGGACCGGTCCAGCACCGACACCGCCATCGCGTTCATGGTGAAATCGCGCCGGCGCAGGTCCTCTTCGATGCTGTCGCCGAAAGCCACCTCGGGATTGCGGCTGACCCGGTCGTAGCGGTCGGCGCGAAACGTGGTGATCTCGCACGGCTGCCCGTCGACCTGGCCGCCGACCGTCCCGTACTCGATGCCGGTGGTCCAGACCGCCGAAGCCAGCGGGGCCAGGATCTGCTGCACCCGGTCCGGCCGGGCATCGGTGGTGAAGTCCAGGTCGTTGACCGGACGGCCCATCAGCGCGTCGCGAACCGGACCGCCGACCAGGTAGAGCTGGTGGCCGGCCTCGGCAAAGGCCGCGCCGAGGCGGGCAGCGGGCGGCGGCACGGGCACCAGCTCACCGGGATTTGCCGTCATGGGTGGGCTGCTCACTCCTCGGGGCTGGGCCGATACCGGGCGGCCGGACGGCGTTGTCGGACAGAACCCTACTGAACCCCAAGTAGCATCGGGGCATGTCCCGCGCGTCGTCCACCCGGCGTCCGCGGCTGCCCCGGGTCGATGAAACCAGCGCCGGCGGCCTGGTGCTGGACCTTTCCGGCCCGGTGCCCCGAGGCGCGCTGATCGGCCGGACGAACCGCCGCGGACGGCTGTTGTGGTCCCTGCCCAAGGGTCACCTGGAGAACGGCGAGACCCTGGAGCAGGCCGCGATCCGGGAGGTCGCCGAAGAGACCGGCATCCAGGGCGAGGTGATCGGCACCCTCGGCACCATCGACTTCTGGTTCGTCGTCGACGGCCGCCGGGTGCACAAGACCGTGCACCACTACCTGATGCGCGCGATCGGTGGCGAGCTGTCCGATGAGGACATCGAGGTCACCGAGGTGGCCTGGTTCCCGCTGCCCGAGATCGCCGATCAGCTTGCCTACTCCGACGAGCGGGGCCTGCTGGACCGGGCCGGCCGGCTGTTGCGAGACACCGCGTGAGCCCAGCGATCGGCCGGCAGCGGGCCGGCCGGCTACTGGCCGCCGCAGTGGTGCTGTTGGGCACCGCCCTCGGGCCCACGGTGCTGCTGGGCACTGACCTCGGGCCGGCCGCGCACGCCACCAGCAGGCCGCGGACCGCGCCGACCGCGACCGGTCCGGTGACCGTCACCCTGGACTCGATGAGCCCGCGCAGCCCGGATGCCAGCAACCTCACCCAGCCGGTGACCATCGTGGCCAGCATCCTCAACAACACCGACAGCACGTACTCCGACCTCAGGTTCAACCTGCAGCGCGGGGTGCCGATCACCCGGCAGGACCTGCTGGACCAGGCCATCAGCACCCCGCCCGAGACGGTGAGCTACGAGACCCCGGCGCTGGACCTGCACAAGCAGTTGCTGCCGCACGCCCGGTTGCAGGTGAGCTACCGGACCACGCCGAACGCCGGTGACCTGTGCCTGTGCACCGCCGGGGTGTACCCGTACGCCCTGGTGGTCAAGGCGCTCATCGACCCGGCCACCGGCTACGTCGAGGTCGGCCGTACCCAGGTGTTCGTCCCGTCCTTCCCGCAGGCCCCGAAACCGGTGACGGTCGGCTGGGTGTGGCCGCTGCTGGATCGCCCGCATCGTTCGATCGACCAGAACGTCTTCACCGACGAGCAACTGGCCGGCGAGGTCGGCCCGGGCGGCCGGCTCGACCGGGCGCTGCAGGTGGCCCAGCGGGTGGCCGGCAAGGTGCGCCTGACGTTGCTGATCGACCCGGACCTGCTGGACAGCCTGGCCGTGATGGCCGGCCCGGACGGTTACCGGGTCCGCTCCGGCACCGGCACGGTCTCCGGCACCGGTGGTCAGCTGGCCGCCGCCTGGCTGGCCCGGCTCAAGGCCGTCGAGCCGCGCCACGACGTGGTGCTCACCGGCTACGCCGACCCGGACGTCAACGCGGTGGTCCGGGCCGGCCTGACCTGGTCCACCGCGCTGGACAGCCAGGTCCGGTCCCGGATCTCGCCGTACCTGAACGGGGCACTGTCCCCGGACCTGCTGAGCTGGCCGATCGGTGGCGCGCTCACCAGCCAGGCGCTGGACTCCCTGGTCGGCGGCGGCGCGTCCACGGTGCTGCTCAGCGACACCTCGCTGCCCGGTCAGAACAAGGCCGAGCCGAAGCCGGACGCGCTGTCCCCGCTGCCCTCGGCCGCCGGCAGCGCGCTGGCCCTGGTCACCGATGGCCCGATCGAGGCGACCGTGAACCGCGCGCTGCGGTTGGGCGCCGCCCCGGCGGTGGACCAGCAGACCCTGCTGGCGCAGCTGGCGATCCGGGCCGAGCAGGATCCCGGCGTCCGCCACTTCGTGGTGATCGCACCCGACCGCTACCTCAACGTCGATCCGGCCAGCGCCACCGCCACCATCGAGTCGGTGATCGGGACGGGCTGGAGCCAGCCGATCAGCCTGCCGGCCGCGGTGCAGGGCGTCATCCCGGTGGATCGTGGCGCTCTGCAGACCGGTGCGGAGAACCCCTCGGCCGAGGTCGACCCGGCGCAGCTGGAGAAGCTGTCGGTGGTGCAGCAACAGGTGTCGTCGATGAATGAGGCGTTGCACGACAACGACTCCTCGGCGCTGCTGCTGGCCGGTTTCAATAACGGCATCCAGCGGGCGCAGTCCAGCGCCTGGCGGGCCGACCCGGCCGGTGGCGCGACGCTGGTGCGCAACCTGCAGAACCGGATCAACGCGCTCACCGACGCCGTCCACCTGGTCAAGCCGGCCGTCGGCACCTACAGCCTGTCGTCCTCGGACTCGCCGGTGGTGGTGACGGTGGCCAACCAGCTGTCCCGGCCGGTGACGGTGCAGGTCTCGGTGACCGCCAACAACGGCGTGATCGGCTTTCAGGCACCCCAGCTGCCACCGCAGACCCTGCCCGCGCACAGCATCGAAACGATCCGGGTGCCGACCCACGTCGATCGGCTGGGCAGCTTTCATGTGACCGCCACCCTGCGCACGCCGGACGGCCGCCAGCTCGGCACCCCCATCTCGCTCAGCCTGCGGGCCACCGCCATCGGCACCGTCACCAAGCTGATCACGGTGGTCGCGGTGAGCGTGCTGGTGCTGGCGCTGCTGCGCCGGCTGGTGCAGCGGCTCAGGTTGCGCCGCCGGGCGGGCGCCACCGTGGTAGGCCCGTGACCGAGGACTGGTCCCAGCCGCGGATCTACGGCACGCCGATGCCGATGCCCGGCGACGCCTCGGCGCTAGCGGTGCAGACCGCCCAACCGGAGACCAGTGCCGGCTGGAGCGCGCCGATCTATCACGGCCCGCGCCGGTTCCGGCCGCAGCCCGACCGGATCGGGGCCGCCGAGCTGCTGGCCACCGCGCCGCGCACCACCGACCGGCCGGCCGCCGACTCGACAGCCAGCAGTGGCCGGGCAGCTGAGATCGGGCCCGAAGCAGCCGGCGCCGGGACAGGGCTGCCCGGCGCGGTGGAAGCCGGCGACGCCGGGACGGTCGAGCCCAGCCTGCTGGCCAGCAGCCGGACCATGGCGCTGGCCAGCCTGGTCAGCAGAGCCACCGGGTTCCTGCGCAACAGCGCGGTGGCCGCCGCGGTGGGCTCCGGTCTCTACAGCGTCGGCGATGCCTACGGCCTGGCCAACACGCTGCCCAACATGGTCTATGAGCTGCTGCTCGGCGGGGTGCTGACCAGCGTGATCATCCCGGTGCTGGTGCGGGCCCAGACCGAGGACACCGACCGCGGGCAGGCCTACACCCAGCGGCTGCTCTCGATCGCCACCGTCGGCCTGGGCGGCTCGACCCTGCTCGCCGTGCTGGCCGCGCCCTTGCTGATCAAGATCTTCGGCGGCCCGGTGCAGTACCAGTCGGTTGCCGCGGTGTGGGCGACCCTGCTGCTGCCGGAAATCTTCTTCTACGGCCTGGGCGCGATGTTCTCGGCGGTGCTGAACTCCCGGCACGTCTACGGCTGGCCGGCGTGGGCGCCGGTCTTGAACAACATCATCACGATCGCCGCCGCGATGCTGTTCCTGTTCGTGCCCGGAC
>JBPCPA010000059.1:0-3033 GCA_050999655.1 Jatrophihabitans sp. | reverse complement strand
ACAAGGCCAACCGGCTCAAGGCGTTGGTGTCGGGATCGCTGACCAAGGAGGCCTTCGCCGACGCCGACTTCGTGATCGAGGCCGTCTTCGAGGAGCTGTCGATCAAGAAGTCGGTGTTCGCCGATCTCGAGCAGCACATCAGCCCCGAGGCGATCCTGGCCACCAACACCTCATCGCTGTCGATCACCGAGATCGCCGCGGACCTGCAGCATCCCGAGCGGGTGGTCGGCTTTCACTTCTTCAACCCGGTGGCGGTGCTGCCGCTGCTGGAGATCGTGCGCGGCGAGCGAACCGATGACCCGACGCTGGCCACCGCGTTCGCTGTGTCCAAGGCGCTGAAGAAGTCCTCGGTGCTGGTCTCGGACGCACCGGCGTTCGTGGTGAACCGGTTGCTGACCCGGTTCCTGGGTGAGGTCACCGCGGCGGTCGACGAGGGCACCCCGATCGAGGTCGCCGACCGGGCGCTGGCGCCGCTCGGGTTGCCGATGTCACCGTTCATCCTGCTGGCGCTGGTCGGCCCGGCCGTCGCGCTCCATGTCGCCGAGACCATGCACGCTGTGTTTCCCGACCGCTACCACGTCTCGCCGAACCTGCGCCGGTTGGTCGAGGCAGGCAAGCCGGGCATCTACAGCTGGGACACCGGGAGCCAGCAGCTCGACCCCGACATCGCCGAGCTGTTCGTGCTCGGCGACCGCGCCGCCACCGAGGACGAGGTGCGCGATCGCGCGCTGTCGGCGCTGGCCGAAGAGATCGGCCTGATGCTCGATGCCGGTGTGGTCGCCCAGGTCCAGGATATCGACCTGTGCATGCTGCTCGGGGCGGGCTGGCCGTTTCACCTCGGTGGGGTCAGCCCGTACCTGGACCGCACCGGGATCAGCGAGCGGATGCTCGGCCACCGGCTGCTGGCACCGGGCGTGGCCAGCGTCCCGGCCTGAGCCACCGCAACGCCGGCTCAGACCGCTAGCTCAGGGAACCGCGGCGAAGGCACGTACCCCGGTCAGGCCGAGATCGAGCAGCGAGGACTGCGCGCTGCCCGGTCGGTATCCGATCACGGTGCCGTCGGCGCCCACCCCGACCACCATGCCGGCCCACCACAGCGGGGTCACCGGCGCGGCGATCGGGTAGCCGTCCGGGGCCAGCGCCGGCACGCTGGCGGTGGCGCTGCCGGACGCGCTGATCGAGGCCGTGCTGCTCGGGCTGATCACCGTCACCGACCCGGACGGGGTCGCGGTGGGCTTGACCGGTGGCGCGGCCAGCACCAGCACCTGTACCTGGTCGGTGCCCAGGTTCTGCAGCTCCGCAACCACCAGCCGCCGCCGGGAACCGACCTGGGCGTACACGGCGAATGCCGAGCCGTCGCTGTTGAACGCCGCCGGCCCGGAGACCAGCAGCATCCCCCGGGTCGGTAAGAACCAGCGGACACCGGCCACCTGGGTCGGCAGGGGGCTTGGCGAGCCGCCGCCGGACGGGCTGCCGGTGGCCTCGGTGGCCGACGGGCTGACCGAACTGCTGCGCGGGCTGGCGGTGCTGGTCGCCGTCGAGGTGACGTAGCGCAGCGCCATCACACCGAACCGGCGGACCGCGACGTCCCAGACCAGCAGATCGGTGCCGTTGGCCGCCAGCGGATGTATCGGCCCGAGCAGTCGCTGGGTGTCATCCGGACGGATCAGGATGGCCGCCGCGGACAGCGACTCCTGCTCGGCGCCGGCGTCGAAGACCCGGTTGACCGGTTGCCACACCACCAGGCCGACCGAGGTGTCGGTGGCCACCCGGGTGCCGGCCGGCAGCGGTTGCACCGCACCGATCTGGCGCGCGGCCGAGTCATAGCGCCGGACAGCGAAATCGCGCAGATCCAGCTGGCCACCGGCCGGCTTGCTGGCCGAGCTGCTCGCGCCGTTACGACTGGGGCTGCTCGTCGGCTTCGGCTGCACCAGCACGCCGGGATCCAACACGGCGGCCTCGATGATCACCGCCGCACTGCCGGTGGCCGCCGGGATGGCCGCGTCGGCGTAGCCGAGGTCGTGCGCCACCAGATCCTTGCCGATCGCGTAGGCACGCTGGCGGCCGTCCAGCGAGGCGAGCACCACCGTCAGTCCCCGGCCGGTGACCAGCGCCAGCGGGGTCACCGCGGCCGGCAACCGGACCGGGCGGACCAGCTGCTGCTGGCGCAGTTCCACCGCACCGTCGCGCAGGTACAGTAGCGGCGGCACGGCGCCGGCCGCGCTGGCCGTGCCGCTGACCCCGACCGAGGTTCCGCTCGGGCGCGATGACGGTTGCGGCTCGCCGTGCGCGATCAGGATCACCGCCAGCGCCAGCAGCACCAGCACGCCGAAACCGGGGTGGGTCGTCCAATGGGGCAGTCGGATGCGCAGGCGGATCATCGTCGCGGCACGGCGCTCAGCTGATCAGCGAGGCGGCCTGGCTCGCGGTGGCCGGCAGTGAGATGGCCACCCGCAGCCCGCCGGCCGGCTGGGCGGTGGCCTCGATCGAACCGTTGTGGGCATCGACGATAGCCCGGACGATGGATAGTCCGAGGCCGGCGCCGCGCTGCCCGGTGCGGGCCCGGCCACCGCGCCGGAAGGCGTCGAACAGCCCCTCGACCTCGTCCGGGCGGACCGGCACGCCGGAGTTCAGCACCACGATCTTGGACAGCCGCATCGGGCCGACCCCGTCGCTCTCGGTCTCGATCTTCACCCAGCCGCCGGGCACGTTGTAGCGCACCGCGTTCTCGACCAGGTTGCCGATCACCCGCTCCAGCAGCCGCGGATCGCCGGTCACCCGTACCGGCCCGCCCTCGGCGGTGATGGTGATGCCCCGGGTGGCTGCCTCGGCCTGTGCCGCGGCCACCGCGTTCGGGATCAGCTCGTTGAGGGTGACCGGCTCGGACAGCTCCAACGCCTGGCCCTCCCGGCCCTGCAGGCGGGCCAGCGCCGGCAGCGCGTCGGCCAGCCGCTGCGCCCGGTTGGTGGCATCGCGTACCACCTCACCCATCCGGCGCAACTCGTCGGCGGCGGCGTGCGGGTCGGACAGCGT
>JBPCPA010000257.1:0-9075 GCA_050999655.1 Jatrophihabitans sp. | reverse complement strand
AGGCCCCGGGCTTGTAGGGACCGAGCAGCTGGGTGGAGGTGATGATCGGGACGATCAGGCCGTACGGAATGTAGGCCCCGTTGTCGTGCCAGAATCGCACCGACAGCCCGAGGACCCGGCCGTCGTCGTCGAAGCCGACCTCGATGTGCTGCTGCTGGGCGCGCTCGTGCGCGGAGGAGATGAAATGCTCCCGGCGGTCCTCGGTGAACTTCACCGGCCGGCCCAGGGCCCGCGCCGCCATCGGCACCAACACCTCTTCGGGCCACGGATGCATGATCTTTACCCCGAAGCCACCGCCGACATCGGGGGTGATCACCTCGACGCTGCCCGGGTCCAGTTGCAGCTTGGCCGCGACCGCGGCCCGGACGCCGGTCGAGGTCTGGGTGGACGTCCACAGCCGCAACCGCTGCGAGTCCTCGTCCCAGCGCGCCAGCACTCCCCTGCCTTCCAGGGGCATCGAGGCCGATCGCTCGACGGCGAGGTCGAGTTCGAGGCGGTGTGGTGCGGCCGCGATGGCTGCTGCGGCATCGCCCACCTGCTGGACGAAGTGCGCGGCGACGTTGCCCGGCACGTCGGGGTGCACCAGATGCTCGGCGGCGCGGGCGGTCGGTATACCGACTACCGCCGGCAGCGGCGGGTAACTGACCACGAGCCGGTCGAGGGCGGCCTCGGCCAGGTAGCGGTTCTCGGCGACCACCATGGCGATCGCCTCACCGACGTAGTTCACCTCGTCGCGGGCCAGCGCGTACTGGGTGCGGCCATGGCTGAGCGCCGGATGCGGGATCAACAGCGGCAGCGGATCGGCCAGCGGGCCGACCAGATCCTCATAGGTGTAGATAGCCAGCAGGCCCGGCACGTCGAGCGCACCGGTCACGTCGATGTCGAGGACCCGAGCGTGCGCATGTGGCGAGCGCAGCACCGCCACCTCGACCGCGTCCGCGCCCAGGTCGTCGAGGTAGCGCCCGTTGCCGGTCAGCAACCGTGGGTCCTCGACCCGCTTGATCGGCTCGCCGACCATCCGGCCGGTCATGCCGGACCGCCCTCGGACGGGTCGCTCCCGGGCGCGTCGCTACCGGGCGGGATGGCCTCGGCCCGGATCAGCTCGGCCGCCCGCAGCACCGAGGCGACGATGTTCTGGTAGCCGGTGCAGCGGCACAGGTTGCCGCCGATCAGCTCGCGCGCCTGTTCCGGGCTCGGATCCGGATTGCCGGCCAGGCCGGCGGTGATCGTGGTCAGAAAGCCCGGGGTGCAGAAACCGCACTGCAGGCCGTGACATTCGACGAAGGCACGCTGCACCGGCGACAGCGCGCCGTCCGGGCCGGCCAGTCCCTCGACGGTGGTGATCGACTCGCCGTCCAGGCTCACCGCCAGCAGCAGACACGACCGCATCGGCACCCCGTCGACCAGCACCGTGCAGGCCCCGCACACGCCGTGCTCGCAGCCCACATGAGTACCGGTCAGGCCCAGGTCATGGCGCAGGCAGTCCGACAGCAACCTGCGCGCCGGCACTGTCGCCTGGTGGGGAATGCCGTTGACCTGCAAGGTGATCCGGTGCTCGCTCTCGCTCATCGCGGCACCCCGGCGGCGGCTCGCGCAGCCTGCCCCAACACCCGGGCGGTCAGCACCCTGACCAGTTGCCGACGGTAGCCGGCACTGGCGTGGATGTCGGGCTCGGGATCCACCAGGGTCCGGGCCTGTGCGGCCGCAGGCGACAGGTCGGCATCGAAGCTGCGCCCGCGGATCGGATCGGTGAGGTCGAGCACCAGCGGGGTGGGCGCCACCGACAGGTAGCCGGCCACCGCCGAATCGATCCGCAGGTCCTCGTCCAGGCAGACCAGCACGCCGACCCCGCACACCGCGTAGTCACCGTGCCGGCGGGAGATCTCGGCGAAGGCGGTGCCGCTGCGCTCGGCCAGCGCCGGGAAGAATGCCTCCAGCGCGAGCTCGTCCGGTCCGAGGGCCGACTCCAGAGGGCCACGAAACAGCTCGCCGGCCGGGATCTCGCGACGTCCGGTGGTCGAGGCGACCGTCAGGGTGCCGCCCAGCAGGCTCAGCACGGCCGGCATCTCGGCCGCCGGATCGGCATGCACGATGCTGCCGACGGTGGTGCCGCGATTGCGGATGGTCGGGTGGGCCACCGAGGCGAGCGCGGTGGCGAGCAGCGGCTGGCAGGCCCGGCCGGACGGATCGGCCAGCACCGTCGAGTGCCGTGCCAGCGCGCCGACCCGGACGCCGTCCGGTCCGGCGCGCAGGTAGGCCAGCTCGTCCAACCGGTTGATGTCGATCAACCGGGCCGGTGCTGCCAGGCGCATCGACAGCAGCGGCAGCAGGCTCTGGCCGCCCGCGAGTACCTTGCCGTCCGTCCGGTATTCGGCGAGCAACTCCAATGCCTCGCCGAGTGAGGACGGCCGGCTGTACTCGAAGGCTGGCGGTTTCACCTGTCCCGGACCCTCCCCTGCTCCCCGTCCAGCGTTTCCGTGGCCGGCTGGCCGGTCACCGATCCACCCGTGGCCGGCTGGCCGGTCACCGATCGACCCGTGGCCGGCTGGCCGGTCACCGATCGACCGGCCGCCGCGCCGGGCTGCTCGGCCGGATCGACGGCCAGACCGCCGGCCGGTGCGAGGCCGAGCCGTGGTCCCAGGATATGCACCAGGTGGTAGCCGATCAGCACGATCAGAGTGCCGGCGGCGATGCCGGTGATCGAGAAGGTGTCGCTGAACTTGATGACCAGGTTGCCGATACCGGCGATGATGCCCGCGGCCAGCGGCACCAGGTTCAGCGGGTTGCCGAAGTCGACCCCGTTCTGCACCCAGATCTTGGCCCCGAGCAGGCCGATCATGCCGTACAGCACCAGGGTGATGCCGCCCAGCACTCCGCCCGGAGTGGCCGCCACGATCGCTCCGAACTTCGGGCAGAAGCCGAACAGGATCGCCACCGCGGCGGCGATGTAGTAGGCCAGCGTCGAGTCGATCCGGGTCGCAGCCATCACCCCGATGTTCTCGGCGTAGGTGGTGGTGGGCGAGCCGCCGACGAACGAGGCCAGCGCGGTGCCGACCCCGTCGCCGATGAACGCGCGTCCGAGGTAGGGGTCCAGATCCTCGCCGGTCATCTCCGAGACCGCCTTGACGTGCCCGGAGTTCTCGGCCAGCAGCGCGATCACCGACGGGATCACCAGCAGGATGAAGGTGAACTTGAACGCCGGCAGGTGCGGTCCGGTCAGCGGGCCGAAGGTCGGGCTGATGATGTCCTTGGGCAGGCCGATCCAGTGCGCGCTCTTCACCCCGCTCCAGTCGATCCGGTGGCCGGTGCCGGTGCAGGCGCTCAGCACGGTCTTCGAGCAGGTCGGCACGTCGTGGATGCGATCGGCGATCCAGGAGATGAGATAGCCGAAGATCAGCGCCAGGAAGATCGCGATCCGGCTGATGAAGCCGCGCAGCAGTACCGCGGTGATGATCACGAACAGCGCGGTCAGCAGGCCGATCCACTGCTCGGACGGAAAGTAGGTGGTGGTGGCGACCGAGGCCAGGTTGAACCCGATCAGCATCACCACGGCCCCGGTGACGGCCGGTGGCAGTACTGCCCGGACGTAGTGCGAGCCACCGAAGTGGACCAGCACGCCGCCCGCGGCCAGAATCAGCCCGGCTACCAGGATCGCACCGGTGACCTGGGCCGAATCGCCGCCCTGCGCCCGGATCGCGGCCACCGCGGCCACGAAAGAGGCGGAGGTGCCGAGGTAGGACGGCACCCGACCCTTGACGATCAGCAAGAAGATGACGGTCGCGACGCCCGACATCAGCACCGCGAGGTTCGGGTTCAGGCCCATGATCGCCGGGAACACGAAGGTGGCGCCGAACATCGCCACCACGTGCTGACCACCCAGGCCGGCCATCCGCAGCGCCGACAGCCGCTCGCCCGGACGTACCACCGCGCCCGGCGGTGGGGTCTTGCCCGCGTAAACCAACTTCCATCCGACCGTAGCCATGTGGTCCTCCCGGGGCGTGTTTTCGATGGCGGTCTGGGTATCCGACGAGCCGTGTGGCCGGACGCTATTGACCGGGGCGGCCAGCGACACGGTGCAGTGTTGACGAAAGACCGCCTGAGGATCTGTGAGGGTTGCCGGCCGCCGGCAACACCGCCGTCACAGCGGCGCGCTATCGCCACCGCTCGGCTCGGCGCCCCTACCCGGGGGCCGGCCGTCCTCGGAAGCACCGCGCAGCAACGCGGTGACCGAGTGCGCCAGGCCGGTGTCGCGCATCCCGACCAGCCGCCAGGCCCGGCCGATACCGAGCGTCAACGACGCCACCAGCAGGGCGGCCAGCGTGGTCACGGCACCGACACTGTGCTGGTGAAGAAGTAGCCGGATGCCCGCGACCACCTCCCAGCCGAAGACCACCAGCATCGCCAGGACCAGGAAGATCCAGCCGAAGCCGGCACCCTCGCGGGCCCGATCGGTGATCAGCGCGCGGGCCTGGGCCGCGGTGAACGCCACCCCACCGACCCCGAGCGGCAGCGCCGCCCACCCAATGTTCACGCCCGGGATCAGCGCGATCGTCGAGGTCACCAGCGCATTGCTGAAGGCGACCAGTGCCGAACCGGCCAAGGTCTGGGACTCGACCCGGGTCTCGGCCTGGACCAACCGGTGCGGGGTGACCGAGATCGCCACGAACAGCAGCCCCACCAGCGCCGCGGCCGCGCCGGCCATGGCGGCGAAGAAGGCTTCGAAATCCGCTGGAATCACCGCGCCACCTTAGCGTCGGCATCCGATCGAGACAGGTCAGCCGGGCCGGCTCCCCACCGGCAGTCACGGCACGGCCCGGCCGGGCTGAGTAGGGTCGAGTGAGGCCGCCACGGCAGGCAGGTAGCGCCGCCGTTCGCGGTAACCGGTCCTTGAAACGACAGGGAGCCAGCGTTCAGAAGGGCCCAGATATGCCTAGCGTGACAAAGTCGATCGACGTGTCGGTGCCGTTGAGCACCGCCTACAACCAGTGGACCCAGTTCGAGTCCTTCCCGCATTTCATGGGCGGCGTGGAGTCGATCACCCAGACCGACCCGACCCACACCCACTGGGTGACCAAGGTCGGCGGGGTCAGCCGCGAGTTCGACACCGAGATCACCGAGCAGCACCCGGACGAGCGGGTCGCCTGGAAGAGCACCGACGGCACCACCCACGCCGGCGTGGTCACCTTTCACCGGCTTTCCGACAACGAGACCAAGGTCACCGTGCAGCTGGACTGGCAGGCCGAGGGCATCGTGGAGAAGGCCGGGGCGCTGGTCGGTGTCGATGACCACCAGGTGAAGGCCGACCTCGATCGGTTCAAGCAGTACATCGAGAACCAGGGCCACGAGGACGGCGCGTGGCGCGGAGACGTGGCCAACCCGAGCTGACCTCACTGCTTCGGACCGGCTATTCCGCCCTGGTCCTGACTCGGTACCGAGCCGACCGGATCGACGCACCCAGGTGCACCGATCCGGCCCTCGTGCCGTCACCAGCAGGATTGCGGTCCGTGCCGGCTCAGATGCCGCGCATCTGCACGACCTGCAGCGCCAGCGCCACGTCCAGCCGGAGGTTCGGATCGGAGGTGAACGGGCCGACGATGCGTTCGAGCTTGCCGATCCGGTAGCGCAGCGTGTTGTAGTGAAAGTGCAGCAGCCGGGCGGTCTCGGCCACGTTGAGGTTGGTGTCGAGCAGGGTCTGCAGGGTGGTGCGCAGGTCAGCGGCGTCCGCGCTCTCGGTGGCCAACTCGGCCAGCACCTCGGTGGCGAAGGACTTCAGCTCGGCGGTGTCGGGCACCAGCGACAGCAACCGGTGCACGCCGAGCGAATCGAAGTGCGAGACGCTGCCGTGGCCGTGCACCCGCCGGCCGACCGCAACCGCCTTGCGGGCCTGGGCGTAGCCGGCCGCGATCGCCGCCGGACTGTCCACCACCCGCGACACCCCGGCGCAGAACGAGCGTCGGCCACCGCCACGGTCGCCGGTCACCGCCGCCACGATCTCGGCGACCACCGCCTCGGGTGTGCCGGTGCGCACCGGGATCAGCGCCACCAGCTCCTGGCTGAAACCGACCACCGGGGCGGACTTGTCGCGAACCCGCACGACCTGCTGCCAGGCCGAGGTGAACCGCTCGTGCTGGGACCGGTGGACCACCGGCCGGTCGAAGGCACCCGGGGCGCCCGGGCCGGCCGGGTCGGTCTCGACCGGGTCCAGCTCGGCCACCACCACCACCATCGGATGGTCGATGCTCCAGCCCAACGACCGGCAGTGCTCGACCACCTGATCGTCAACCGGCACCAGCCCGGTGAGCACGTCACGCAGGTAGTCGCCGCGGAACTTCCCCTCGACCGCAGCGACCGCCAACTCCTTGGTGATGGTCAGCGCCGCCACGATGGCAACCCGCTCCAACGCCTGGACGGTGCCGGGCGGTAACCCGCCGTCGCGGCGGTAGGCCACGATCCGGCCGTGGTCCAGGCCGCCGGCGACGATCGAGGTCATCACCGCCGTACCCGTCCGGCCGGCCGGCCCGGCGGTGCCCTGGGTGCCGATCCGCAACCGCTCGACCATCAGCCGTCCGCTGGCTTCGAACAGCTCCGGAGCGTCCAGTGCCCAGCGGTGCGGCTCGGGCCCCTCGGCGGCCAGCACCCGTCCGTCCGGGGTGGTGACCAGGGCCAGGCAGTCAAGCAGCCGGCTGACCTCCGCCGCGATCTCGGCCAGGCCGCCACCACCGAGCACGATCGCCGAGATCGCCCGGTGTAGCGCATCGGCCTGGGCCAGCACCTGGCTCTGCTGGTCCAGCAGCTGGCCGAACAGCTCGGGCAACACCTCGTCGAAAGCCACCTTGTCCGGCAGCCGCAGGATCGGAAAGCCCAGCCTGTCGGCGGCGTCGAGCACCTGCTGCGGGACCGCGTCGAGGTAGCGGCCCAACTTGATGGCCAGCGCGGCCAGTTGCCGGGAGTTCAGCGCGGTGATCAGCTCCAGCAGCGACTCCGCTGGCTCGCGCGCCTCGGCCGGCACCTGCTGACGGCCCTGGGTGAGCGGGAACGCGGTGGTCAGCAGCAGCTCGTGCGGCTTGACCCAGGCCAGGATGTCGGGAACCTCCATCACATTGACCCCGCGCACGATTCGATCGAGGCCGGAGTGGCCGGCCAGTACGGTGGTGCCAGCGAGGCTCGGGGTGGCCAGCAGCTCGCGGACGGAGAGTCCGTCCGCGCTGGCTTCTGGCAGATCCCCCATCATCGCGACCGGATCGTTGGCAACTGTGACCATCGGCAGACGGTAGCCCACGTCATTACTTTCCAGCCAGGTGGAACCCGAGGGATCGGAGCGGCGTGCAGGGACACAGCGTGGCAATCCGCCAGATAGCGAGCGTCACCGACTTCGTGCATCAGCAACTGTTGTCCTACTCCGGCCCCGTGCCGGTGCTCGGCGCCTTTCCGACCGCCCTCTACCTGCAGTTGCCCACCGACGCGGTGATCGCGCTGTTGAGTTCCGACGCGGTGCTGCTGCCGATCGGGCTGGCGCTACCGGTGAGCAGCCGCCGGTTACCGCTGGATCGTGCCCTGGACGGGACCGGCGGCGCTGCCTGGCTGCAGGCCGGTGAACTCGCGGTGGCCGGCCTGCGGGTGACTGCTGGCAGCCTGCGCTCGCAGCGGCTTGCGCCGGTCGGCCGACCGGTCCCCGGGCAGCTGCTCCGTCACCGTGCGGTCCGGGATGCCGCGCTGGCGCTGACCGGCCTCACCGGTCTGCAGCTCGCAGCGCTGACCACCGATCCGGCAGCGGGTGTGGCCGACCTGCTGGGCCGCGGCCCCGGCCTCACCCCGGCCGGCGACGACCTGCTGTGCGGGTTGCTGGCCGGCTCGGCACTGTTCGGCTCGGCACCGTTCGGCTCGGCACCGTTCGGCTCGGCGCTGTTCGGTTCGGCACCGTTCGAACCGGCACCGTTCGAACCGGTGGCCGATCGGGTCCGGCTGGCAGTGCTGGAGCAACTGGCGTCGCGTCCCCGCGCCACCACCAGCCTGTCGCGGCAACTGCTGCGCTGTGCCGCGGCGGGTGAGGGCATCGCGCAGCTGCAGGCCTTCGGCAGCGCCCTGTGCCGACCGGGCACCGGGGCCAGCGCTGCCGCCGCCTGGGCCGAACTCGTCGCGATCGGGCACAGTTCGGGGACAGCGCTCGGTCTGGGCCTGCTGATGGCGGCCGAGCAGGCGGTCGGCGGCCTGGCCAGCAGCGCGGCGGCCGATGAGAGGAGCGTGGTATGAGTGCTGAGCAGGTGCTGGTGCGCCGCGGTCGCTATGCCGACTCGGTGACCCTGATGCAGGTCAGCAGGTCGGTCACCGACTCGCCGGGGGTGCAGGCGGCGCTGGTCGCGATGGCAACCGAGCTGAACCTGCAGGTGCTGGCCGGCATGGGCTTTGACCAACCGGCGACCGAATCGGCCAACGACCTGTTCATCGCGGTCCGGGCGCAGGACCGGACCAGCCTGGCCGGCGCGGTCGAGCTCACCGAGCAGCTGCTGGACGCGCCCCGCGGCAGCACCGGAGCGGTCGGCGTCGCCGCGGCGCAACCGGCTCGCACGATCGGCTCGGCGGCCACCGCGCACGGCCGTGGGCTGGCCGTGATCTCGGTGCCGGGCGCACATGCGTTCACCGAGGCGATGGACGCGCTGCTGTCCGACTGCGATGTGCTGATCTTCTCCGACAACATGCCCGTGGCGCAGGAGATCGCGCTCAAGGACGCCGCCGCCGATCGCGGCCTGCTGGTGATGGGGCCAGATTGTGGCACCGCGGTCATCGGCGGCATCGGCCTGGGGTTCGCGCACACGCTGGACCGTGGCCCGGTCGGCCTGGTGGCGGCCTCGGGCACCGGAGCCCAGCAGGTGCTGTGCCTGCTGGACGCGGCCGGGGTGGGCATCAGCGCGGCGCTCGGCGTGGGCGGGCGGGACCTGTCCGAGCCGGTGGCGGGCCGGTCCACCAGGGCGGCGCTGTCGCTGCTGGCCGCGGACCCGGCCACCGAGCTGATCATGGTGGTGTCCAAGCCGCCGGCCGCGCCGGTCGCCGCCCGGCTACGGGCCGGGGCCGCCGCGC
>JBPCPA010000256.1:0-6897 GCA_050999655.1 Jatrophihabitans sp. | reverse complement strand
GTCGGAGGTCAGCCGTCGGCCGGCTCATCCGAGGCTCACCAGAGGCTTCAGATCGGCGTACTTCGCATCGCCGATGCCAGAGACCGACTGCAGCTGGTCGATGTGGTCGAACCGGCCGTGCTGGGTGCGCCAGTCCACGATCCGTTGGGCCAGCACCGGCCCGACCCCGGGCAGCGCGTCCAGCTGCGAGACGGTGGCCGAGTTCAGGTCCACCAGCCCACCGCCAGCCGGCGATGCGCCGCCGGCACCGGACGAGCCTGCCTCCGAGCCGGTCTGGGCGGTGCCCGGGACACCGGGAACGAGGGGCAGTCCGATGGCCAGCAGCTCACCATCGGCCAGCTTGCGGGCCAGGTTGACGCTGATCGGATCGACACCGCTCAGCAGGCCGCCGGCGGCCGAGACCGCGTCGTTCACCCGCGACCCGATCGGTAGCCGGTAGACGCCGGGTCGGTGGACCTTGCCCACCACCTCGACCACCAGCAGCGGTGCGGAGGTGCCGGCCGAGCTGGCCGGCACCAGCGGCGAGGCCAGCGACCCACCCGCACTGGCCACGGCTCCAGCAGACCCCGCGGGACCGGCAGGGGCAGTGGGGCCGGCCACCATCGCTGCAGGCTCCGGCACTCGATGCGGGCGGGCGACCAGCACCCAGCAACCGGTACCGACCGCCACCAGGACCGCGACCAGAGCCATTGCCAGGAATCCGGCACGGCCCGGATCGACTCGTGCGCCGGGCGTCGACCCTCGCCGACCCAGCCACCGGCCGAGCCTGTCCGCGACGCGGCCAGCGGCCACCGACGACCTCAGTTGGGTGGACCTGGCCCGGATCGTTCGTCCCTCTGCACCTCGCTGCACCAGCACGACGCTAGGTAGCCGGCGGCGTCCCGAGGGGCCTGTCCGACCATCTGTGGACAATGCTCTTGGCTGTGGATGGGAGACTGCGAGCTGTGTCCGTGACGTCCCCGCCCGCCACGCCGCCGCCGCCGGTGTCGGCGACTATGCGGCATCCGGTGGCTTTCACCCGCCGGGTGTGGGGTTCGAGCTACCGCTCGGCACTGCTGGCGACCGGCGTCGGTGCTCTGCTGGCGTGGGCCTTCTTGCTGCTGCCACCGATGAATACCGACCTGGCCGCCCAGTTGGCGCGGGCCGACTTCGCCAGCAGGTATCCGGTGTCGATCATCGACTTCCGGTGGTTCGGCGGCACCGTCGAGTACGGCTACACGCTGTGGGCATCGGCGTTCATGGCGCATGTCGGCACCAAGCCGACCGGGGCGATCGCGGCCGTGATCGGCACCTGGTACACCGTCCGGCTACTGAGCCGGCTGCACCCGACCCGGCCGCTGCTCGGTGGCATCGCCGCGGCGGTGACCCAGGTGGCCAACGTGGTCGAGGGTCGAATCACCTTCGCCTGCGGGCTGGCCTGCGGGCTGATTGCCGTCAACATCTTCACGACCACCCGGATGCCACGCTGGCTGGCGATCGGGCTCGCGGCGCTGTTCAGCCTGCTGGCCGGTGGGGCCAGCCCGGTCGCGGCGTTACTGCTGTGGGTGGCCGGCGGGGTCGCCCTGCTGCTGCGCCGACCGCTGGCAGCAGCGGTGCTGATCCTGCCGTCAGCGGTGTCGGTGGCGATCATCTCGGTGATCTTCGGCGATGGCGGCCATCAGCCTTTCACCTTTCTGGACTGCCTGAAATCACTCACCGCGCTCGCCATCGTGCTGGCCACCGTGCCGCGGCGGTGCCACCCAATCCGGCTCGGCGCCGGGATCGGCATCGTGATGGTGCTGGCGGCCTTCGTGCTGCCGACACCGGTCGGCTCCAACGCGACCCGGTTGAGCCTGCTGTTCGCACTGCCGATCGCGGCCTCGTTCGTGCACTGGCGCACCCGCACGCTCACCGCGCTGGCACTCGCCGCGATCTTCGCGGTGCAACTGCCGGTCGGCGCCAGCACCATCGTCAGCACCGGGCGAAGTAGCGGCTACAGCGCCTACTACAGCCCGGTCATCGACGGCATCCTGTCCCGCGGGTCGCTGACCGGCCGGGTCGAGGTGCCCGAGATGGCGGGCCACTGGGACTCGGTATACCTGGCCCGGGGACTGCCGTTGGCCCGCGGCTGGCTACGTCAGACCGACGTCCGGCTCAACGATGCCGTGTTCTACAAGCAGAAGCCGACACCGGAGTCCTACCGATCATTCCTCACCGACAACGCGGTGCAGTACGTGGCGGTGCCCGATGCCGAGCTGACCAGGTACGGCCAGGAAGAGACCCAGCTCATCTCGACCAACCTGCCCTATCTCAACCCGATCATCCGTAACGCGCACTGGACCATCTACGAGGTGCTCGGGTTCTCGCCCATCGTCGACACCCCATCCCAGGTACTCAGCCAGCAGCCGGACGCGATCGTGGTGTCGGTGCCGAAGAACAGCTCGGTGATCGTCCGGGTGCGCTGGTACCGCTGGCTGGGCATAGAAAGCCTGGACAAGCAGGCCTGTATCGAGCAGAACGGCCTTTACGTCACGCTGAATACCAGCTCGGGCGGTAACTACACCTTCAACTCGAAGTTCCCGATCGGCACGGGGCACTGCCCGAAGCGGTGAGGCACGAACCGCTCGGGCCCAGCCGCACTGCCCGAAGCGGTGAGGCACGAACCGCTCGGGCCCGGCCGCAGCTAGCTCGGTGGCACGGTGCGTGCGATCACGATGCCCAGCAGGCCCGGCCCGACATGCGCGCCCACCGCGGCACCCACCTCGGACTCGTAGAGCTCGCGCAGGTTGGGCAGTGCCTGGCGTAGCTGGGCGACCAGGTCAGCGGCCCGGTCCGGAGCCGCGAGGTGCTGCACCGCCAGATCCACCGGCTCGGCGCCGGCGGCCGTCACCGCCAGCTGCACCAGCCGGGCGATGGCCTTGGACGTGGTGCGCACCTTCTCCAGCGGCAGGATGCGCCCGTCGGACAGGTGCAACAGCGGCTTGACCGACAGCGCGGTGCCGAACCGGGCGGCAGCGGCGCCGATCCGGCCACCTCGGTGCAGCCACTCCAGCGAATCGACGTAGAAGAGCGTCCGGGTCCCGGCCAGTCGCTTTCGTGCGGCCGCCTCGACCGCGGCCGCATCGGCCCCGGACTCGGCCAGCCGGGCGGCGGTGAGCACCGCGAAGCCCAGCGCCATGCCGGCCGAGCGGGAGTCGATCACCCGCACCACGCCCTCGTCGAACTCCGCGGCGGCCAGCCGGGCCGAATCGCAGGTTCCCGACAGCTCCGCGGACAGGTGCAACGAGACCACCGAGGACGCACCGTCGGCCAGCGCGTCGCGGTAGACCTCGACAAACTCGGCCGGCGTCGGGCGGGACGTGGTGACCGCCACCCGACCGCGCAGCGCGGCGGTCACGTCAGCCGGACTGACGTCGATTCCCTCCGACCCGGTGCGACCACCGAGCTGAACCTGCAGCGCCACCACCTGCACGTCCAGTTGCTCGGCCAGGCCGGCCGGCAGGTAGGAGGTGGAGTCGGTGACCACCGTGACCCGCTGCTGAGCCGCCATAGGCGTCACGTTAGACGACGAAGTTCACCAGCCGGCCGGGAACCGCGATGACCCGCTTCACCGGCCGGTCGCCCAGCGCGGCCAGCAGCCGGTCATCGGCGCGGGCAGCGGCCTGCAGGGCCGCCGGATCGGCGGTCGCGGCGACCGTGATCACGGCACGCACCTTGCCGTTCACCTGCACCGGGACCTCGATGGTGTCATCGATCAGCAGGGCCGGATCGGCCGCCGGGAACTCCCGCCAGGCCAGCGACTCGGGGTGGCCCAGCCTGGCCCACAGCTCCTCGGCGACGTGCGGCGCCAGCGGCGCCAACATCAGCACCATCGCTTCGGCCACCTGCCGCGGCGCGCCGCCCTGCGGGTACAGCTGGGTGACGGCGTTGTTCAGCTCGGTGATCCGGGCGATCGAGGTGTTGAACCGCAGCGATTCGTAACCCTCGCGAACCGCCTGAATCACCTTGTGCAGCTGCCGATCCAGCTCCGGCGGCAGGTCGATGTCGGCGACGTGCGGCTGGCCGGTGTGCTCGTCCAGAACCACCCGCCAGATGCGCTGCAGCAACCGGTACGGTCCGACGATCGCCTTGGCGTCCCACGGCCGGGACTGATCCAGCGGGCCCGAGAACATCTCGAACAGCCGGAACGTGTCGGTGCCGAAGTCAGCCACCAGCTGATCCGGCGCGATCACGTTCTTCAGGCTCTTGCCGATCTTGCCGAATTCTTGCCGGACCGGCCGGCCCTGGTGTACGAAGCCGTCCGCTGTCTCGATGACCTCGCTGGCCTCGACGTAGAACCCGTCGGCATTGGTATAGGCCGGCAGCTGCAACATGCCCTGATTCACCAACCGGTGAAAGGGTTCTGAGCTGGAGACGTGGCCCAGGTCGAAGAGCACCTTGTGCCAGAACCGGGAGTACAGCAGGTGCAGCACGGCGTGCTCGACGCCGCCCACGTACAGGTCGACCCCGCCCAGCGGGCGCTGCTCGGTCGGCCCCATCCAGTACCGCTCGACCTGATCGTCCACCAGCACCTCGGCGTTGGTGGGATCCAGATATCGCAGCTCGTACCAGCAAGAACCGGCCCAGTTGGGCATGGTGTTGGTCTCGCGCCGGTACTTCTTCGGCCCGTCCCCCAGATCCAGCTCGACGTACACCCAGTCGGTCAGCCGGCCCAACGGCGGCTCCGAGTCGGAGTCCACGTCATCGGGTGGGTAGGACTTGGAAGTGAAGTCGTTGGTCTCGGGCAGCAGCAACGGCAGCATCCGTTCCGGCAGCGCGATCGGCTGGTCCTGCTCGTCATAGACGATCGGGAACGGCTCGCCCCAGTATCGCTGCCGGCTGAACAACCAGTCACGCAACCGGTAGCTGGTGGCACCGCGACCGGCGCCGGTGCGCTGCAGGTAGTCGATCATGCGCGATTTCGCCTCGGCCACCGGCAATCCGTTCAGGTCCAACTCGTCGTTGGCGGAGTTGATCGCCGGCCCGTCGCCCAGATACGCCTTTCCGGCGAAGCCTTCCTCGGGCGCTACGGTACGCACGATGGGCAGTCCGAACGCCTCGGCGAAGTCCCAGTCCCGCTCGTCCTGACCGGGCACCGCCATGATGGCGCCGGTGCCGTAGCCCATCAGGACGTAGTCGGCAACGAAGATGGGCAGCTCGGCGCCGGTCACCGGGTTGGTGGAGAAGGTGCCGGTGAACACGCCTGATTTGGTTCGTGTCGAGGTGCCCTGGCGATCCAGGTCGGTACGGGCCGCCGCCTCGGCCTGGTAGGCCTGAACCGCCTCGGCCGGGCTGGCGTACCCGCCCGTCCAGCGGGCGTCGGTGCCGTCGGGCCAGGCTGGTCCGGTCAGCGCCGCGGCCAGCGGATGCTCCGGTGCGATGACCAGGTAGGTCGCGCCGAACAGGGTGTCCGGACGGGTGGTGAACACCGTCAGCTCGCCGGCGCCGGTCCTGAATCCGATGTGTGCGCCGACGGAGCGTCCGATCCAGTTCTTCTGCATCGTGCGGACCTTGTCGGGCCAGTCGATGTGATCCAGGTCGGCCAGCAACCGATCGGCGTAGGAGGTGATGCGCAGCATCCACTGCGCCAGCGGCTTGCGGAACACCGGAAAGTTGCCACGCTCGGAGCGTCCGTCGGCGGTCACCTCTTCGTTGGCCAGCACGGTGCCCAGTCCCGGGCACCAGTTCACCGGGAGTTGCGAGACGTAGGCCAGCCGGTGCCGGTCGATGACCGTGCGGCGCTCGGACTCGCTGAGCTGCGACCAGGGCCGGCCGAAGTCGTTGCTGCCGGCGTCCGGTTCGCGCCGACCGGCGTCCCAGGCCGCGACCAGGTGCTCGATCGGCCGCGCGGCGCCCACCCCGTCCGCTGCCTCGGTGTCGTAGTAGGAGTTGAAGATCTGCAGGAAGATCCACTGGGTCCACCGGTAGAACTGTGGATCGGTGGTGGCGATCACCCGGCGCTGGTCGTGTGCCAGGCCCAGCGCGCGCAGTTGCCGCTTGAAGATCTCGATGTTGTTGTCGGTGGTGGTCGCCGGATGCTGCCCGGTCTGCAGGGCGTACTGCTCGGCAGGCAGGCCGAAGGCGTCGAAACCCATCGTGTGCAGCACGTTCTCGCCACGCATCCGCAGGTAGCGGGCGTAGACGTCGGTGCCGATGTAGCCCAGCGGATGCCCGACGTGCAAGCCCGCCCCGGACGGGTAGGGAAACATGTCCATCACGAAGGTGTGCGGCTTGTCCGCGACCCGCTGGAATCCGGTGTCCAGCGGGCCGGACGGGTTGGGCGCGTCGAAGGTGCCTCGCTCGGCCCAGAGCTGCTGCCAGCGCGCCTCGATGGTGTTGGCGACCTGCGCGGTGTAACGGTGGGCCGGCGCGTCACCGGCCTCCGGACCACCCGCGTCGGCGCTACCGGCGGTCTGCGGCGAACTGGCGCTCATGTCTGGCTCTCCCACTGTGTCGGCACCTGGCCGGACCTGCCGGCCACGATCGGTGCGTTCCTACCTCGGACAGACGAAGAGCCCCTGCTGTGGGCAGAGGCTCGAGCCACGCTGACGAATTGCTGGACGGTCAGCGCGGCTCGGTAAGAAGCAGGACCCGATGCATGGCACCGATACTACCCGCCTGCAGCGGCCAGGTCGGCGGGCAGTGCGCGATTCAGGCGTCGGCGTCGGACTGGTCCACCTCGGGGGCCAGCAGCGGGATGACCGGGCCGGGCGGCCCGGCGTTATGGGCGCGCAGCGTCCAGCCGGTGCCGCCGTTGCGCAGCTCGCGCCAGTGGCAGTTGGCCAGCGGCCCGAGGATGGAGGGAGTCTGCGGCAGGCCCAGCAGCGCCGCCGACAGGCACATGGATGTGGCGCCGTGGCTGACCAGTACCGCCAACTC
>JBPCPA010000240.1:0-4057 GCA_050999655.1 Jatrophihabitans sp. | reverse complement strand
ACTCCACCTCGGGCCACTCGTGAACCAGTTCCAGCGCCCGGGCGGCGACCTGAGCGCGGGTCTCGCCACCCCGGCGGGTGACATCGCGCCCGGCCAACCAGTCGGCGAACTCGTCCGGGAACCGCCGGGCCACCTCGTCGCGGGTCAGGCCCTGCCAGTGGCCCAGATGGCGTTCGCGCAGCCGGCTGTCCTCGCGCAGCTCCAGCCCGGTCAGCGACGCCAGCTTCTGCGCGGTCTGGCGTGCCCGGCTCAGGTCAGAGGTCAGCACCAGGTCCGGTCGCATCGCGGCGACCAGGGCGGCTGCCTCGATTGCCTGCACCTGGCCGAGTTCGTCCAGCGGTGGGTCTTCTTGACCCTGGTAGCGGCGGGCGGCGTTCCAGGCGGTACGCCCGTGCCGCAGGATCACGATCCGGCGCTGCACCTAGACCCCGTCGCCGTCGCTGACCGGCTCGGGTCGGCGTAGCGGGGTGACGGGCTCGAACTCGATGACCGGGCAGTCCTTCCACAGCCGCTCCAGGGAGTAGAAGACCCGCTCCTCGGCGTGCTGGACGTGCACCACGATCTCGGCGTAGTCGAGCAGCACCCAGCGACCGTCGCGCTTGCCCTCGCGACGCAGCGGCTTGTGCCCGGCCAACCGGAGCTGATCCTCGATCGCGTCGACGATCGCCTCGACCTGGCGTTCGTTGCTGCCGGTGGCGATCACGAAGATGTCGGTGATCGCGAGCCGATCGCTGACGTCGATCAAGACGATGTCGGTGGCGAGCTTGTCCGAAGCTGCGGTCCCAGCGATCTGGGCGAGCTGTACTGCGATATCGGTGGCGGTCACGATCGCCCAGGCTACCCGGGCAATCGTGCCGCGATCACCGCATCAGCCGATCTGGCGGCGGGGCCGCTCAGCCGACCAGCCGGATGACGCCGTAGTCATAGCCCTTGCGGCGATACACCACGCTCGGGTGACCGCCGTCGGCATCGGCGAACAGAAAGAAGTCGTGGCCGACCAGTTCCATCTCGAACAGTGCCTGCTCGATGGTCATCGGCTTGGCCGTGTGCTCCTTCGCGCGCACGATCTGGCCCGGGCCGTCCGAAGCCGAGTCCTGCTCGGCCGGCGACTCGGCGACCGCGACGGTCACCGGCGCGACAGTATCGACCAACGCTCCGGTCGCCGCCGCGACCGAGGTCGGGGTGTGTCGGCCGTGATGCACCCGGCGGCGATCAGCGGCTTGGCGGAACTTGCGCTCCAGCCGGTCCACCGCGATATCAAGCGCCTTATAGAAGTCGGCCGCGCACGCTTCGACCCGCACCACCGGCCCGCGTACCCGACAGGTGATCTCCACCCGCTGGCACACTTCGGCCTGGCGTGGGTTCTTCTCGTGCAGCAGTTCGACATCGGTGCGAATTATCTTGTCGTCATACCGCTCTACCCGGGCCAACTTCTCGGCCACATGCTGGCGGTAATGATCGGGAACCTCGACGTTTCTACCCCTCACGACAATATCCACGCGGCCTCCAGGGCTGCTCGTGACACCGCCACGACTTGCCGACTGCGGCACAGACCAAGCGTCGGATCCGGGCCGCCAGCCATGGCTTCTCGTGCTGGTGCCTATCTTCGGTAGGTCATCGCAACGCTAGCCCCTCCCACTCGATCTGCCCAGTTACACCGGCCTGAATCCGTGCTGAATCAAAGGACCGGACGGTCGGCGGATCGGCGGTCGGCCGGCGTGCTCTCGGGGCGCCTGACGGCGGTGGCCAGCGGCGTCGAGTGGCGGCGATCACGGCTGCGCCGGCCACCGGCCAACCGGCGGTGGCCAGCGCCCGACTCGCCTCGGCGACGGTGGCCCCGGTAGTGACGATGTCGTCGACGACGAGCACCGGTCGGCCATCGTCTGTCGGAGTTGGGGGCGCTGCACGAAACCGGCCGGCCAGGTTCGCCGCGCGCTCGGGGACCGACAGTCCGGCGGAGTCGGCAACGGGGCCGACCACCCGCAATACCGGTGCGAGTTCGAGTTCACAGTGCCTGGCCACCAGGCGGCCCAGTCTCGCGACGTGGTCACCGCCGCGGGCGCGGGCAACCGGCCTGGTCGAGGGCACCGGCACCAGCAACGGTCGCGCCGAGCGCACTTCCAGCCGGCCGGCGGCGTCGGCGGCGTCGCCGAGGTAGCCGGCCAGCGGATCAGCCAGCGATCGGTGGCCACGTTCCTTGTAGGCCAACAGCGCTGCCCGCAGCTCACCCTGGTACTCACCGGCCGCGTAGGTGGGCGGCCCGTGCGCCAGCGGCACCCGTGCGGGTTGGGAGTCGGGTTGGCAGCCGGCGCACCAGGCGCCGCCCGGCCGCTGACAGCACACGCAACTGGCCGGCAACACCAGATCCAGCAGGTCATCGAGGATGCGCATGGCTCGATGCTGCCGCCAGGATCGAACACCGACGCCTCTCTCGGCGGATCTGTGGATAACGGCCGGCACTGTGGACGACGCCGGGTTGCTCGCCTGCGAAGTGACCGTGTTCGGGCGAAATGCCGACCCACTAACACCCGCCGATTGGCTCACCAAATACCGGACATCGCCAGAGCCAGTCGAACGGCAATGAATTCCCATCGCATCGACCGCCATTTCTCACCAACGGCATATCGGACAAACAGAATGTTCCAAAAGGTTCCCTTCACTACGATTCTTAGATATGTTCACCCAGTTCACCCAGTTCATCCCCTAGGACCGTTCTACCCCCATCTGGAGGCTTTAAGTGAGAAGTTCAATCAAGGGGCTCTCCGTACTCATCGGAGGCACAGCGATCGCCATGGCGACGATGTCGGCCACCGCGATCGCCCAGCCCGCACCAGAGGCGACGAACGCCCCCACGTCGGCGTCGGCCACCCATCGAGTGGGCCTGATGCCCACCGTGCAGCAGCAGAGCAAGAACCGGGCTGCCGCAGCGCTCGCGCCGGCGGCGACCGGCACCCGGACGCTGTCCTACGGCGGCGCCATCGACGGCATCGGCGTACAGAGCGGCCAGTCCAAGGTCTATCTGGTGTTCTACGGCAGCCAGTGGGGTACCGCGACCACCAGCGGCGGCATCACCTCGTTCAGCGGCGACGCCAAGGGTGGCGCTCCGGTGGCCCAGAAGTTCTTCCAGGGCATCGGCACCGGCGAGAGCTGGTCCAACGTGCTGCAGCAGTACTGCGATGGCTCGGTCTCCACCGGCGCCACCGTCTGCCCCAGCGGCTCGACGCACATCCCGGCCCAGGCCGCCAACCGGCTGGCCGGCGTCTGGTACGACAACTCGGTGGCCTCCCCCAGCGCTGCCAGCGGTCACCAGCTCGGTGTTGAGGCGGTCAACGCCGCCGCACACTTCGGCAACACCACCGCGGCCTCCAACCGTTACGCCTACTACGTGATCCTGTCCCCGCACAACACCAACCCCGACCACTACCAGGGCCAGTACTGTGCGTGGCACGACTACAACGGCGACAGCACCCTCACCGGCGGCGGGGTCTCTTCGCCCTACGGTGACATCGCCTTCTCCAACCAGCCCTACAACATGGACTCCGGCGCCGGCTGCGGCGTGGGCTTCCTCAGTTCGCCCGGCACCCTTGACGGCTGGACCATGACCCTGGGCCACGAATGGGCCGAGGAGATGACCGACCAGAACCCGGCCGGTGGCTGGACCAACCAAACCAGCAGCTCCTACAGCGGCCAGGGGAACGCCGACGAGTGCGCCTGGTTGCGCAGCGGCACCGGCCACGCGGCCTACGTCGCCTTCAGCACCGGCACGTTCGCCCTGCAGGGCAGCTGGTCCAACGCGACCAACGCCTGCCGGCTCACCTGATCAGCGAATAACGCACGTCCAGAAGGCGCCTGCCAGCCCGGCAGGCGCCTTCTGCATGCGCCGACGGGCGGGAACACCGCGCGGTGACTTCCCGGTCGCGCCAGAACGGTGTCGGCCACCAACCGGCGACCAAAGATCGACACAACCCAGTCGGGGGCGACCCCCGCACAAGGCGGGCCCCATGGTTGCCCACGGATCCGCTTTTTCACCAACCATCGCCCAAGTGGCGGTCCAAAT
>JBPCPA010000202.1:0-15662 GCA_050999655.1 Jatrophihabitans sp. | reverse complement strand
CTTCGTCGATGCCGAGGAGGCGCTGGCGATCGGGCTGGTGGACGCGGTGGTGGCCGCCGACCAGGTCTATGCCAGCGCGTACGCGATGGCCGCGAAGTTCGCCCGCGGCCCGGCGTTGGCGCTGCGGGCCGCCAAGGCGGTCATCGACGGTGGCCTGGACACCGATCTGGCCAACGGGCTCAAGCTCGAATCACACGTGTTCGCAAGCCTGTTCGCGACCGAGGACAAGAAGATCGGGATGGCCTCGTTCATCGAGAGCGGTCCCGGCAAGGCCGAGTTCGTGGGGAACTGAGCGGTGACGGCCGACAACGTGACACAGGCTCGACCGGCCACCGCTGCCGAGGTCGAGGCGGCCTGGCACGACCCGAAGCTGGCCAACATCCTCTATCACGACTGGGAGGCCGGCAGCTATGACCAGAAGTGGTCGATCAGCTTCGACCAGCGCTGCATCGACTACGCCCGCGACCGGTTCGCCCACATCGCCGGGACCACCGGCTGGCCGTACGGCACCGCCCTGGAACTGGGCTGCGGCACCGGCTTCTTCTTGCTCAACCTGACCCTGGCCGGCGTCATCGAGCAGGGCCACGTCACCGACCTGAGCCCGGGCATGGTCGAGGTGGCCCAGCGCAACGCCGCCGCCCTCGGCTTTCAGGTGCCGGGCCGGGTCGCCGATGCCGAGTCCATCCCGTACCCGGACGACAGCTTTGACCTGGTGGTCGGCCACGCGGTCCTGCACCACATTCCCGACGTCGAACTGGCGCTGCGCGAGGTGCTGCGGGTACTCAAGCCCGGCGGCCGCTTCGTCTTCGCCGGCGAGCCCACCCGCTACGGCGACTTCGTCGCGCGCCGGCTGTCCCGGCTGACCTGGTGGGCCACCACCCGAGCCACCCGGCTGCCGTGGCTGCGCGAGTGGTCGCGTCCCAAGGCCGAGCTGGACTCCTCGTCGCGGGCGGCTGCGCTGGAGGCGGTGGTGGACCTGCACACCTTCGACCCGGCCGAGCTGCGGGCGCTGGCGCGCCGGGCCGGCGCCGAGGCCGTCCGGACCCGCACCGACGAGCTGACCGCCGCCTGGTTCGGTTGGCCGGTGCGGACCTTCGAGGCGGCGGTACTGCGGGACAAGCTCGGGTTCGGCTGGGCGAAGTTCGCCTTCTCCAACTGGCAGCGGCTGCACGCGATGGACTCCGCGGTGCTGTCGCGGGTGGTGCCGGCCGGGCTGTTCTACAACGTGGAGCTGACCGGAACCAAGCCGGCATGAGCCGATCGCTCGAACCGGCTGGCTACCGCCACGTCCTGTTCGACCTGGACGGCACCATGAGCGATTCGGCGCCCGGCATCCTCGGCTCGCTGCAACTGGCCTTCGCCGAGGTGGGCCTGGCCTGGGTCGATCCGGACACCGCCCGGGCCCTGCTCGGCCCGCCGTTCTGGCACTCGCTGCCGCCGCTGGTGGGCGAGCAACGGGTGGCCGCGGTGGTCGAGGCGTACCGGCGGCACTACGTGGTCGGCGAGGCGATGTTCGACACCAGCTGTTACCCGGGCGTGCCCGAGGTGCTGCGGTCATTCGCCGAGGCCGGCATCGGCCTGGCGGTGGCCACCAGCAAGCCGGAGCCGCACGCCGAGCGAATCGTGGCTCATCTGGGCCTGGCCGGCTACTTCCAGACGATCTGCGGCGATACCGTGGACGGCCTGCGCGGGTCCAAGGCGATGGTGATCGGCGAGGCGCTGTCCCGGCTGGGCAACCCGTCGCCGGATTCGGTGCTGATGGTGGGTGATCGCAGCCACGACGTGCTCGGTGCCTCGGCGCACGGCCTTGGTTGTGCCGGCGCGCTGTGGGGTTACGGCTCGGCCGCCGAGCTGACCGCGGCAGGGGCGCTGCGACTGTGCGCGCACCCGGCGCAGTTGCTGGAGCTGGTCGAGGCGGCCCGCGCGGATCGGGCCGGCTGAGCGATGTTCGACGGCTGGCGGGCCCGTTCGGGCACCGGGCAGGCCCGCTTTCTGACGCCGGCCAGCCTGCGCTGGGTGCTGCGCAACCGGGCCTACACGCCCTGGTACCTGGTGCGGTACTGGCGCTTCTGCCGGTTCAAGCTGGCCCACCCGCACGTGATCACCACCGGGTTCGTGTTTCTCGGCAAGCGGGTCGAGGTGATCGCCCGGCCCGGCTACGGTCGGCTGGTGCTCGGCCGCTGGGTGCACCTGGGCGACGGCACGTCACTGCGCTGCCACGAGGGCACCCTGCGAATCGGGGACAAGGTGGTGTTCGGCCGCAACATCGTGGTCAACGCCTACCTCGACGTGCAGATCGGCTCGTCCTGCATCATCGCCGACATGGTCTACGTGACCGACTTCGATCACGTCTTCGACGACGTCACGGTGCCGATCAAGGACCAGGGCATCGTCAAGGCCCCGGTCCGGATCGGTTCGGACGTCTGGCTGGGCACCAAGGTGTCCATCGTCCGGGGAACGGTCATCGGCGACGGCTCGGTGGTCGCGGCCAACGCGGTGGTGACCCGCGACCTGGCGCCGTACTCGGTCGCGGTGGGGGTGCCGGCCCGGGCCATCCGCAACCGGCAGGACGGCGCGCAGGCCAGCGCCGACACCCGGGCCGCGCTGGCCGAGATGGCCCTCAAACTGCGGGCCGTCGGACCCGCTGATACACCTGCGCCGTCCGGGCCGCCACCGACGGCCAGCTGAACCGCTGCAACCCCTGCGTCCGGGCCCCCTCGGCCATCGCGGCCGCCGCAACCGGGTCCGCGAGCAGCCCGCGCACCGCGGCAGCGATCGCGGCCGGGTTCTGCGCAGCGAACCGGACGCCGGTGCTGCCGGGTTCGACCAGCTCCCGCAGGCCGCCGGTATCGGCCACCGCGACCGGGGTGCCGGCCAGCTGGGCCTCCAACGCGACGATGCCGAACGGCTCGTACACCGAGGGCAGCACCACCACGTCGGCGACCGCGAACAGCAGGTGCACCCCGTCGCCGTCCAGAAAGCCGGGCCAGCTGATCCGGTCGGCCACGCCGTAGCGCTCGGCCCGGTCGCGCTGCTCGGCCAGCTGGCTGCCGGTGCCGGCGATCACCACGTGTATTCCGGGGAAGTCCCTGGCCAGCGCCGGCACCGCCTTGACCAGCTCCTGCACGCCCTTCTCGTGCACCAACCGGCCGGCGAAGGCCACCAGCGGACGGCCCGGGTAGCGCGCGCGGTGGCCGGCCAGCTGCTCGGGGCTGGGTGGCCGGACAGCGCTGACCCCGTTGCCGATGACGCTCACCACCGCCGGGTCGAGTCCGAACAGCTCGCCGAGCTGGCCGGCCATGAACTGCGAGCAGGCGATCACCGCGGCGGCGTGCCCGCACAGCCAGCGCTCCACCGAGTGGATCGCCCGGGGGAGCGGTTCGCTGAGCCAGCCCTGTTGCCGGCCGTGCTCGGTGGCGTGCATGGTGACCACCACCGGCGCGCCGCTGACCTGGTGCAGGGTCTGGCTGGTCTGGGCCACCAGCCAGTCGTGGGCGTGGATCACCTCGGGACGCCAGCCGGCCAGCAGCGCCAGCCCGGCCCGGGTCAGCGAGTGTTCGAAGGCCTGCGTCCAGGCCAACACGCTCTCGTTACCCAGATCGACGTCCAGACCGTCGGCGGCCGCCCGGTGGACGGTGACCAGGCCGGCCCGCTCGACAGTGGCGCGCTCCAGCCGGCCGCGGGTGAGCACCCGGACCTCGTGGCCGAGTTCGGCCAGCGCCGGTGCGAGCTCGGCGACATGCCGGCCCAAACCACCCACCATCAGCGGTGGGAACTCCCATGACACGATCAGTACCCGCACCAGTCCACGATGCCCTATGGAGGCTGAGCCGATGAGCGACGGGCCGCCGCTGCTGGTCGCCGGGCCGCGCCGGCCGGCCTCTGCTCAACCGGCCTTGGCCCGACTGGCGATCGGGGTGTTGCTGATCCTGATCGCGGTGGTGCTGTTCGCCGCGACCAGGCTGGTCGCCGGCGGCCAACGGCACTCCTATGACCCCGGGGCCACGCCGCCCACCAGCTACCGGCTGACCGCGGGACGTACCTACCAATTGTCCTCGCCGACCGGGGTGGCCAGCCTGCAGAAGGACGGGGTGTTGACCAGTCTGGCCTGCTCCTGGTCCACCGACGGCGAGTTGCTGAACCCGCTGACCATCGTGACCACGCTGACCGACGACCGTGATCTGCGCACCTTCGCCACCGTTATCGCCCCGGCCACCGGCTCGCTGCGGATCGCCTGCAACCGGATCGACAAGGTGTTTCTCGACGATGCCGATGACAGCGGGCCGGACACCAGCGCGCTGCTGTTACTGATCACGATCGCGGTCGGAGTGCTCGGGGTCAGCGCGGCAGTCTCCGGCGGTTACCAGCTGAGCGCCGGGCAGCCCAACCGGCCGTTGGACCAGCAGCCCGCCGGCTGACCGGCGGGCCAGTTGGCGCAGCTAGGGCAGCTCGATGGTCTCGGCCCGCTCGATCTCGGCCAGCGCCCGTTGCAGCAGCGGTGCCAGCGCAACACCCGGTTCGGGCCGTCCGGCCAGCAGATCGGCGATCAGCAGGTTGCCGTGCGCGAGCGCCGCGGTCTGGCCGACCGGTGGCAGCTCCGCCGGATCGCCCGCTCCCAGCGCGCCCATCAGTACCGTGATCATCGCCTCGGCGTCGGTGTCGGGGTACCAGGCCAGCGCCGCTCGCACACACCGGGTCAGCACCAGCTGGGCGTCCTCGCCGGTCAGGCCGTCCGGGTGCGTGAGCTCCAGCAGTTCGCGCACGATCGCGCCCTGCAGGATGCTCAGGCGCTGCTGATCCAGGCCGGCCAGGACGGCGTTGGCCGCCGCGAAGCGCTCGGCATCGCCACCTCGGGCCGCTTCGATCGCCTCACCGAGGCCGGCCCGGACGGCTCGGACGCTGGCAGCGCCACCGATGGCCGGCATCGCGGCTCAGCCCAGGGCCAGGCTCTGCCCGGCCGCGGCGCCGGGCAGGCCGTGCTCGGGCAGGGTGAGGCAGCCCAGCGAGGTGTTGGCGGTGCCCGGTCCGAGGTTGATCGCGTACACGCAGTACCGGTGGCTGCCGGGCCCGGTGTCGACCTGCGCGCCGAAGCCGTGATCGCCACCGATGTGCAGGCTCGCGTCATAGCCGGCGCTGGGCAGGTCCGCGCTCAGCTGGGCGACCAGCCGGCGGGTGCCGGTGACGTCATAGATCTGGATGGTCACCGGCGCGGCGTAGTCGTCCCGGTCCGCGGCCGCACCCCGGATCCGGACGCTGCCACCGAGGTTGATCGCCTGCACGATGACGCCGGCCGGGTTGTGGCTGGCCGGGTTGAGGGTGCAGCTGAAGAAGTGGGCGCCCCCGTCGGTGCCGGTGTAGGCCAGCGTCCCGGTCGGAGCCACCGCCACCGGCCGGTGCGGTGAGTAGGTGTACTGGTACTCGGCCGGCAACGGGTGCAGGTCGCCGATGGAGTCGCGCAGCAGCCGCTGACCGTAGTCGGGCAGCCGGTTACCGAGTTGCTGGCCGACCACCGCGCCGGACGATCCGGCGGCGGTGAACCAGTCCAGCAGGCCGAGATGCTCGGCGCTGAGCAGGGTGCCGGTCGGCAGCCCGGCGCGCCCGGTCAGGTTCCAGCGCACCACCGCGCCGGTGTTCTCCTCGCGGCCGTAGACGTACGGGCCGGCAGCACCCGTGGTGACGGCGTCGGTCGGGTCGTCCAGGGTCTTGCCGCCCAGGTTCAACCGGTTGCCGTTGGGCAGCCGGAGCACCGCGTACTGGGTGGTCGCGTCCTGGTAGGTGTAGGCCACATCGCCCAGCGCGTCGATCGAGGGGAACAGCGCGCCGGTGGCGGCCAGCACGCTGACAGTGCCGACGCCCGAGGCCGACCACTGCAGAACCTGGTGGGCGCCGTTGGTACGCAGGGCGGCCCCGACCACCCGGCCGTCGGCGGTGATGCCGGTCGGGTCGGTCCAGCGCCACAGCGGGCTGGACTGCAGCAGGTAGCGGCGACCGTTCTGGTAGCGCAGGCCGACCCGCCGGCCGCTCTCGACCGAGGCGGTGGTGGGCTGGGCCGACACCACCACCGTGCCGGCCGAGCTGACCCCGACAACGCGCACCGAGTCGAGGTCGTCATAGCTGGTGTTGCGGTAGGTGAGGGTGTCCAGCACCCGGACCCGGCCAGCCTGCCAGGTGATCACCTGAAAGCCGTTCAGACCGTCGAAGCGAACCCCGGCCCACAGCCCGGCCCCGTTGGTCGCCTGCAGCGAGGCGTAGGGATGCAGGAAGCTGATCCTGGCCGGCTGCAGCGGCACCAGGGACGCGCTGCTCGCGCACACCGGCGCCGCACCGGCCGGATCCGCCGGTTGCGCGAGCACCGCAAGGCCGCTCAGGCAGGCCAGCGTCAGCGCGCCGCGCAGCACTCGGGTGGTCATGTGTACAGCCACGGTGATCCTCTTGCTCGGGTGTCGAGGAGGGCCAGCTTAACGCGGCGTTGACGCTTGCGGGCGAGCCGACCGGGCCGCGGCGTTGCCGCTCAGCACGTCCGGGCTTTGGTGCTCAGAACGTCCGGGCGTCCCAGCTCAGCACGTCCGGGCGTCCAGGTGCCCGAACGGCCCGTCCAGCTCGCGCAGCCGGCCGGCCAGCGGCGCCGGATCCGCCCCGGACTGCACCAGGTCGGCCAGCTCCCAGAACCGGTCGGCGTGCCCGCGGGCCCGCTGCCAGGCGTAGCCAGCCGCCGAGTCGCGGCTGACCATGAACGCCCAGTCACTGGAGCTGAGCAGGAACGCCTCGCGCATCAACTGGTCCAGGGCCGGGTCCCGGCCGCCGTGCACCCCGTCGAAGGCAGCGCGCTCGTCCAGCACCGAGAACAGCCGCTTCTGCACGTGCCCGAGTTCCTCGGTCAGCTCGGCGACGGCCGGGTTGTCCCAGACCCGCCAGTCCTTGCCGGCACCCCAGGACGAGGCGGGCAGCTCCACCGGCCGGCCCACCAGGCCGGCTTCCCGCGCGCCCTGCAACGTCCGCAGCGAGACGCCGGCCTGTGGCAGCAGTCGCAGCACCGCATCCAGGAAGGCCGGCCCCTCATACCACCAGTGCCCGAACAGTTCGGTATCGAAGGCGGCCACCACCAGGCCGGGCCGGCCCTGCTGGGCATCGAGTTCGGTGAGCCGGTTCACCACGGCGGCGACGAAGTCGCGGGCATCGCGCAGCACCGCCGCCCGGGCCGGCTCGGCCCGCCAGGCCTGCTTGACCGGCGAGCCGGTCGAGGTGACCCGGGCCGGCCGGAATCCCGAGGCGTGGTCGAAGGTGTGGAAGTCGCGGTAGCTGCTGCCCGCCGGATAGCCCGAGCGCGACGACCAGATCCGGTTGGACAGCTCCACGTCGCGGGCGAAGGCCAGCACCTCCGAGTCGCCTACCGGGTGTGCCAGGCCGGTGTCGCCGCGCACTGCCGGCCCGTCCACCAGAAAGTGCGACACCCCGTGCGCGGCGTAGAACTCCTCCATGCCGGGCGCGTAACCACATTCGGGCGCCCAGATGCCGCGCACCGTGCGACCCAGTCGCAGCCCGGCGTCGGCCAGCCCGGTACGCAGCTGCGCGGCGGCGAATCGCTCGGTGAGCAAAGGCTGAAACGGATGGGTGGCGGGCCCGGACAGCAGCTCCACCACGCCGGCGTCGACCAGCGGCCGCAGCACCCCGGACAGGCCACCGGACAGCCAGCGCGCCTCCAGGTCGGCCAGGCACTCGCCGGCCTGCCGCCGTTCGTGGGCGGCCAGTTCGGTGAAACCGGCCCGGCTGCTGAGCTCCTCGGCGCGCAGTTGCCAGCGACCGGTCCACGAGTGGAGTTCGCGCAGGCAGTAGGGATCGTCCATCATCGCGGCAACCACCGGCGTGACACCCAGGGTCAGCACGTCGGAGTAGCCGTGCCCGGCCAGGTTCTCCAGCACCCGCAGCACCCGGCGCCAGGACCCGGTGAAAGCCTGATGCAGCCATTCCTCGCCGACCGGCCAGGTGCCGTTGTGCGCGACCCAGGGCAGGTGGGTGTGCAGCACCAGGCTGAACGTCCCGATCGATCTCATGCCCATCGTGCAGACACAATCAGATCCAGGCAGCTGTCGATATCCCGGTCGGGCAACTCAGCAATCTCGAAGTCGGCCGCGCGCACCGAGGCCACCTCGGCCCGCAGATCGGCCGGCCAACCGGCGGTGTCGGTGCGCAGCTGGGCGGCGACGAAGCCGCCATCGGCCCGGTGCGTCCGGTCGAGTTCGCGCAGCCGGGCCGCGGGGTGCAGGCCACGGATCGTCACGTCGCCGAACCCGGCCGCGCGCACCAGCGACAGCAGCTCGACGGCGGTGAACTCGTGGGTGTGAAAGGGATTGCTCGGACGGTCTGAGCCGGGTGAGAAGGTCAGCCGGTTCGGGGTGCTGAGCAGCAGCAGGCCGCCCGGACGCAGCACCCGGGCGCACTCGGCGAGGAACTGCCGATGATCCCAGACGTGCTCGATCACCTGCAATGACACGAGGTTGTCGATCGAAGCGGTCTGAATCGGCAGCGCGGCGAGATTGCCGCGCACCGCCCGCAATTGCCGATACCGGGTGGCCAGGTGGCTGATCGCGGCCGCGTCGTAGTCCAGCGCGCAGCCGAAGCCGGCCTGCTCGGCCAGCAGCGCGGTGCCGTAGCCCTCACCGGCGCCCACCTCCAGCAGCCGGCCGGGCGACACCTCGGGCGCCAGCAACAGATAGGCCGCCTCGTGCCGGCGGAACCAGTAGTTCTCACCGGCGATGCCGGGCAGCGTTCGCTCGCCGGTCAGCGCCAGTTCGGTCACAGCGAGGCGCGTCCGACCGCTGAGCAGACCAGGCTGCCGAACCACACCACGCCGTCGCGCTCGCGCACCCCGCTGCACAGGTAGAACTCCTGGTTCGGCTGCTGCAGGTCGTGCACCAGCACGCCGTCGGTGTCGAAGGCCTGGGCGAACACGGTGTGACCCTCCTTCGGCTGCAGGGCCGGCGGCAGCGCCCAGGTGAGCCGGCGCAGCGCCGGGTGCCGGGGCGAGACCAGGTCCAGCAGCCGGTTGCGCGGCGAGGGCAGCGCCACCCAGAACAGCCCGTCGCTGCCCAGCGCCATGTTGTCCGGAAAGCCGGGCAGGTTGTCGACGAAGACCTCCCGCTGGCCCTGGCGCGGGCCGGCCAGCCAGATCCGCTCGATCGAGTACGCGCCGGTCTGGGCGAACAGCAGGAAGGACCCGTCGGCGGCCAGCGCCACCCCGTTCGGAAAGTGCAGGCCGTCCAGCAGCACGCCCAGCGTGCCGTCCGGATCTCGCCGGAACAGCCGGCCGGTGCCGCCATGTTCGAGCAGGTCGCCCTTGTAGTCATCGACGCCGAAGCGGGTGGAGCTGTCGGTGAAGTAGATGGTCCCGTCGGCGGCCACCGAGCTGTTGTTGCACATGCGCATCGGCACCCCGTCGACCTCGCCCACCAGCACCTGCACCCGGGCGGCCCGCGGGTCGTCCTCGTCCGGCCAGACCCGTAGCAGGCCGCGCTCGACGTCGCAGACCACCAGGCCGCCGTCCGGATGAAACTCCACCCCGAGCCCGCGACCACCGGTGTAGGCGATGGTGGTGATGCGGTGCCCGTCCGGGCTGAGGCGCAGGATCCGACCGTCGCGCACCGCGGTCAGCACGCTGCCGTCGGCATCGATCAGCACGTCCTCGCTGGAGTCGACCGGCAGCGGCAGCACCGTCAGCTGGAACGGGGTCGCGCCGGTGGCCCGGCCGGCCCGGGCGGTGGCCCGGGGCGGATGCCAGCGAACTGGCGCTATCCGGCGGCTCCGGGTGCTCATCTGATCCTCCGGCTCATGCGGTGGGCCCTGTCATATCGACTCCTCGGTGGGCGTGTACCAGAATGCAGGCAGCGCGCGCTCGCACCTATCGCCAGCTTGCACGGCGGTGTGCGGGTGATCGGAAACACCCTACGGGCCCGCTACGAGCAATTGCTACTGGCGGGTAACATTGACGTGACGCAGTGCCACCCGCAGCCGAGGCTGTGCCGGTGGTCGTGAGATCCAGAGTGCGCAAGTACCGACACAGTTAGGACGTAGCACCCGATGAACATCGTTGTCCTCATGAAGCAGGTGCCCGATACCTACGCCGAGCGCACGCTCAGCGCCGCCGACAACACCCTGGATCGTGACGCCTCCGATGCCGTCATCAACGAGATCGACGAGTACGCGATCGAAGAGGGCCTGCGGCTGAAGGAGGAGCACGGCGGCGAGGTCACCATCCTCACGATGGGCCCCGACCGGGCGACCGAGTCGATCCGCAAGGCGCTGTCGATGGGTGCGGACAAGGGCGTGCACGTGCTCGATCCGGCGTTGCACGGCTCGTGCGCCATCACCACCGCCAAGGTGCTCGCCAAAGCCCTGGGCACGCTGGACTACGACCTGGTGATCGGCGGCCTGGAGGCCACCGACTCCAGGCTGTCGGTGATCCCGGCACTGATCGCCGAGGCGACCGGCCTGCCGCAGCTGTCCGGTGCCCGCAAGGTCACCGCGGACGGCTCCACCGTCACCATCGAGCGGGTCACCGAGACCGGCTATGACCTGGTGCAGGCCAACACGCCGGCGGTGCTGAGCGTGGTGGAGAAGATCAACGACCCGCGCTACCCGTCCTTCAAGGGCATCATGGCCGCCAAGTCCAAGCCGGTCACCACCCTGTCGCTGGCCGACCTGGGCATCGCCGGGAGCGAGGTCGGCCTGGCCGCCTCGACCACGGTGGTCGACGCCTTCGAGGTCGCTCCGCCGCGGGCCGCCGGCACCGTGGTCAAGGACGACGGCAACGGAGGCGCGGCGATCGCGGAGTACCTGGTCTCCAAGAAGCTCATCTGAGCCCGCCGCCCCGCTCAAGCAGCCGACCCGCTCCGTCCAGCTGACCTGCTCCGTCCAGATTGGAACCCCAAGACAATGGCTGAAGTTCTGGTACTCGTCGACTCGGCGAACGGAACCCTGAAGAAGTCCGCCACCGAACTGCTCACCGCCGCCCGCGCGCTCGGCGAGCCGTCGGCCGTGGTGATCGGCGCGCCGGGCACCGGCGCGGCGCTGGCCGGCCAGCTCGCCGAGTACGGCGCGGCCAAGGTCTACCTGGCCGAGAGCGACGAGTTCGCCGACTACCTGGTGGCGCCCAAGGCCGAGGTGCTGGCCCAGATCGCCGGCCAGGCCAGCCCGGCGGCGATCCTGGTTGCCTCGACCCCGGAGAACAAGGAGATCGCGGCCCGTACCGCATTCAAGATCGATTCCGGCTTCCTGGCCGACGCCGTCGAGATCGGCGCGGACGGTCAGGTCAGCCAGTCCATCTTCGGTGGCGCGGTCACGGTGTCCTCGAAGGTCGCCAAGGGGGTGCCGGTGATCAGCCTGCGCGCCAACTCGGTGGCCGCCACCGCCCAGGCCGGCGACGCCACCCAGGTACCGGTCGAGGTGAACCTGTCCGAGGCAGCCAAAGGTGCCAAGATCATCGAGCGGGTTGAAGAGGCCAAGGGCTCGCGGCCGTCGCTGGCCGACGCCTCGGTGATCGTCTCCGGCGGTCGCGGGGTCGGCTCGGCCGACAACTTCACGATCGTCGAAGAGGTGGCCGACTCGCTCGGCGCCGCGGTCGGTGCCTCTCGGGCCGCGACCGACGCCGGCTGGGTGCCGCACAGCATGCAGGTCGGCCAGACCGGGGTGACGGTGGCACCGCAGCTCTACATCGCCCTGGGCATCTCCGGCGCCATCCAGCATCGGGCCGGCATGCAGACCTCCAAGACCATCATCGCGGTCAACAAGGACGCCGAGGCACCGATCTTCGAACTGGCCGACTTCGGTGTGGTCGGTGACCTGTTCACCGTTGCCCCGCAGCTGGCTCAGGAGGTCGTCAAGCGCAAGGGCTGAGCGCCACGCTGTTTCTGTGCGGCCCCGACCCGGCACAGATCACAGCAGATCGGTTGGGCCGGGCGGCTAGACTTTTGTCAATGTGAGCACCGCCCGTCCGGCCGGCAGGGTCGTCGAACCCGAGCTGTCGATCTTCGGACCGCAGTATCGGGTGGCCACCCTCGGCATCCTGATCCTGATGACGATCATCGCCTTCGAAGCGATGGCGGTGGCGACCGCGCTACCCACTGCGGCTCGTAGCCTGCACGGCCTGGCCAGCTATGGCTGGGCGTTCACCGGCTTCCTGGTGGCCAGCGTGGTCGGGATGGTCGCCTCGGGCCTGCGCTCGGACGTGCGCGGGCCGCGGCTACCGCTGCTGGTTGGCCTGGTGCTGTTCGTCGCCGGATTGTTGCTGGCCGGTGTGGCCGGCCAGATGTGGCTGCTGATCGCCGCCCGGGTGGTGCAGGGCTTTGCGGTCGGGCTGCTGATCACCGCCATGTACGTGGTGATGGGCGAGGTCTATCCCGACGCCGTCCGGCCCCGGATCTTCGCCGCCCAGGCCACCTCCTGGGTGGTGCCCGGGCTGGTCGGGCCGGTGGTGGCCGGCTGGATAACCGAACAGTTCTCCTGGCGCTGGGTCTTCGGCGGTCTGGCCCCGTTCGCCGCGGTGGGTGGCCTGCTGCTGTTGCCCTCGCTGCGCCAGCTGCGCACCGCCAGCGCGTCGCAGAGCCAGCGGGTCGATCCGCGCCGGATCTGGTACGCGCTGCTGACCGCGCTGGGCATCGCCGGGGTGGCCGGCGTCGGCGAGCACCAGAACCCGGTCAGCGTGCTGCTGGCGGTGCTCGGCCTGTTCGCGATGGTGTTCGGGTTGCGCCAACTGCTACCGGCCGGGACGGCCAGGCTGCGCCCGGGGGTGCCCGCGGCGATCGGCTTTCGCGGCCTGCTGGCGGCGGTGTTCGTCGGCATGGAGGTGCTGGTGCCGCTCACCATGAGCGTGCAGTGGCACTATTCGCCGACCATGTCCGGCCTGCCGTTGATGCTGACCGCGATCAGCTGGGCGGTGGCCTCCCAACTGCAGGGCCGGCGGGCCGAGCCGGATCGGGCCCGGCTGCTGGGCATCGGGCTGGTCCTGATCGCGGTGGCCGGGGTGGGCATGGCGCTGGTCGCCGGCCGGTGGCTGCCCGGCTGGGCGGCGCTCGCGGTCTGGCCGGTGGCCGGCTTCGGGGCCGGCTTCGCTCTGACCAGCGTGAGCGTGGCGCTGCTGGAATACACCAACGATGTCGACCGCGGTTCGGACTCGGCCTCGCTGCAGCTGGCCGACTCGTCGCTGAGCGCGGTCTCGGCGGCCTATGCCGGCGCGCTGGTGGCGCTGGCCGCCACCGGCCGGCTCGGCTATGGCAGCGCGCTGCCGGTGGCCTTCCTGACGATGGCCGCCATAGCGTTGCTGGCCCTCGGCGGCTCGGCCCGGCTGCGACCCGCCGACGGACAACCGACCCGCGCGGTCACCGGCCCGGCCGGCCCCGGCTCGTCGGTGGAGGCCGGCCTGCCCCGCGCCGTAAGCTCGTAACCGATGCCCTACCTCGATCACGCCGCCACCACTCCGATGCTGGAGCAGGTCATCGCCGCGATGTCCGCGACGATGGCCGAGATCGGTAACCCGTCCTCGCTGCACACCTCCGGCCGCCGGGCCCGCCGGACCGTCGAGGAGTCCCGGGAGCGGCTGGCCGCGGCGCTGGGCGCCCGCCCGTCCGAGGTGATCTTCACCAGCGGCGGCACCGAATCCGACAACCTGGCGGTGAAGGGGATCTTCCTTGCCAGGAATGCTGAAACCCCATCGCGCCGGCGGCTGCTGGTCAGCTCGGTGGAGCACCACGCGGTGCTCGACTCGGCCGGCTGGCTGGTCGAGCACGAGGGTGCCGAGCTGGTGCTGCTGCCGGTGGACGCCACCGGCATGGTGCTGCCCGAGGCGCTAGCCGAGGCGATCGAGCGAGATCCCGACACGGTGGCGCTGGTCAGCGTGATGTGGGCCAACAACGAGGTCGGCACCGTGCAGCCGATCGCCGAGCTGGCGGCCATCGCGCACCGGCACGGCATCCCGTTCCACACCGATGCGGTGCAGGCGGCCGGGGTGCTGCCGGTGTACTTCGCGGAGTCCGGCGTCGATGCGATGTCGGTGACCGGGCACAAGCTCGGCGGCCCGTACGGCACCGGAGCGCTGCTGCTCGGCCGCGGGGTGAGCTGCACGCCGGTGCTGCACGGCGGCGGTCAGGAGCGCGACGTCCGCTCCGGCACCATCGACACTCCCGGCGTGGTCGGCTTCGCCACGGCGACCGAGCTTGCCGTGAGCCGGCGCGAGCAGACCGCGGCCAGGCTGGGCCGGTTGCGCACCGCCCTGCTGGACGGGGTGCTGGCGGCCGTCCCGGACGCGGTGCTCAACGGCCACCCGGTGCACCGGCTGCCCGGCAACGCGCACCTGTCCTTTCCCGGCTGCGAGGGCGACTCCTTGCTGATGCTGCTGGACGCCAAGGGCATCGAGTGCTCGACCGGCTCGGCCTGCTCGGCCGGTGTCGCCCAGCCCTCCCACGTGCTGCTGGCGATGACCGCCGATCAGGCGCGGGCCAGGGGCTCGTTGCGGCTGTCCCTGGGCCACACCTCGACCGAGGCCGACGTACAGGCGGTGCTGGCCGCGATCGGCCCGGTGGTGGAGCGGGCCCGGCGCGCCGCCACGGCCGGCAGCGGCGCCGCGGCGCAGGGCATGGCCCGGACGGTGGGCCAGCACCGGTGAAGGTTCTGGCCGCCATGAGCGGTGGGGTGGACTCGGCGGTGGCCGCGGCGCGCGCGGTGGACGCCGGCTGGGACGTCACCGGAGTGCACCTGGCGCTGTCTCGCCAGCCCGCGACGCTGCGTACCGGCTCGCGCGGCTGCTGCTCGGTGGAGGATTCCCACGACGCGCGCCGTTGCGCCGACGTGCTGGGCATTCCGTTCTACATCTGGGATTTCGCCGAGCGGTTCCAGGCCGAGGTGATCGACGACTTCGTCGCCGAGTACGCCGCCGGCCACACGCCCAATCCGTGCCTGCGCTGCAACGAGAAGATCAAGTTCGCGGCGCTGCTGGACAGGGCGCTGGCGCTCGGCTTCGACGCGGTGGTCACCGGCCATCACGCCCGGCTGACGGCGGGCCGGCTGTCCCGCTCGGCCGACAGCGCCAAGGACCAGTCCTACGTGCTGGCGGTGCTCACCCGCGAGCAGCTCGCGCACGCGATCTTCCCGTTGGGCGATTCGACCAAGGAGCAGGTGCGCGCCGAAGCCGCTGTCCGCGGCCTGGCGGTGGCCGGCAAGCCGGATTCGCACGACATCTGCTTCATCGCCGACGGCGACACCCAGGCCTTTCTGGCGGCCCGCCTCGGCCAGCAGCCCGGTGACATCGTCGACGCCGAGGGAACCGTGCTGGGCGGCCACGACGGCGCGTTCGGCTTCACGGTCGGCCAGCGCCGCGGCCTGAACCTGAGCACCCCGGCACCGTCGGGCCAGCCGCGCTACGTGCTGTCGATTCAGCCGAGGACCAACACCGTGGTGGTCGGCAGCGCCGCGGACCTCGAGGTGGACCTGATCCGGTGCGCTGATCCGGTCTGGATCGCTGCCGAGCGGCAGTCCTTCGACTGCCTGGTCCAGTTGCGCGCGCATGGCATGGTCTCGCCGGCCCGGATCGAACTCGATCCGGCCGGTGGGGTGTTGAGCGCCACCCTCGGCCGGCCGCAGCGCGGCATCGCCCCGGGCCAGGCACTGGTGATGTA
>JBPCPA010000143.1:0-7388 GCA_050999655.1 Jatrophihabitans sp. | reverse complement strand
CCCCCCCCCCCCCCCCCCGCGGCTGTTCCGCCCCAGTCCGGCCCGAGTCCGGCCCCGGTTCGGCCCGAGTCCGGCCCCGGTGTCGGGGGACCGATCGGCCTACCCGGTCAGCTGGCGTAGGTAGGGGGCCAGCACCACAGCGATCTGACCGGCGCTGACGGCGGGTTCGGCGCTCGGCAGCACCACGTGCGAGATCGCCAGCCGGACGGCCACCTCGGCATAGCTGCTGACCTGAGCCGGCTCGGCGGCCGGCCAGCTGCTCAGAAACCGCTCGGTCAGCCGTTCGGTGATGAACGGCAACACCGCCATGCCCTGGCTGGTCAGCAATGGGCTGAGGTCCTGGTGCTCAGGCCCACCGCCGCCCAGGATCGCCTGCAGCAGCGGCTCGGTCGCCGCGGTCTGCAGGAACACCTCGACGGCCGCGGCCAGCCCGCCCACCGGGTCCTCGGGGTAGGCGTCCAGGGCCGCCTCGACCTGGGCAAGAAACCGGCCGGCCTCGCGCAGCAGCAGCGCCCGGGCCAGCTCGTCCTTGCTGCCGAACTCGTTGTAGACGGTCTGGCGGCTCACCCCGACCGCGGTGGCGATGTCGGCCATCCGCACCGCCGTCCAGCTGCTCTCGGTGAGTGCGTCGGCCGCCGCGTCCAGCAGCGACTCGCGCAGCAGCAGCCGTACCTTCTCCGCGTAGCTGAGCCGGCCGGTGGACGGCTCGGCCGGTGGTGTCGAGATGGTGGACGTGCGACGCCTGCGCCGGGTTGCACTCATGGGGGGTCAAGTTACCCGGTGTGCGGCCGGGACGCTGTCCACACCGGTGCGGGCGAACATCTTCAGCGCCGCTGCCAGCGATCTGACGTCGAAGGTGCCACGATGGGAGCATGAAGCCTCGGGTACTGGTGGTCGACGATGACTCATCACTTGCAGAGATGCTCGGTATCGTGTTGCGCTCGGACGGTTTCGAGCCGGCGTTCGTGCCGGACGGTTCCCGGGCGCTGGCCGCCTTTCGCGAGGTCAAGCCCGACATCGTGCTGCTTGACCTGATGCTGCCGGGGGCCAGCGGCATCGACGTCTGCCGCGCGATCCGGGCCGAATCAGGCACCCCGATCATCATGCTGACCGCCAAGACCGACACCGTCGACATCGTGCTCGGCCTGGAATCGGGCGCCGATGACTACGTGGTCAAGCCGTTCAAGCCCAAGGAGCTCACCGCCCGGATGCGGGCCCGGCTGCGCCGCTACGACGAGGCCGGCGGCGAGACGCTGACCATCGGCCCGCCGGAGTCCGCGGTGAGCATCGACGTGCCGGCCCACCAGGTGGTGCGCGAGGGCAACCAGATCTCACTGACCCCGCTGGAGTTCGACCTGTTGGTGGCGTTGGCCCGCAAACCACGGCAGGTGTTCACCCGCGAGGTGTTGCTCGAACAGGTCTGGGGCTACCGCCATGCCGCCGACACCAGGCTGGTCAACGTGCATGTCCAGCGGCTGCGGTCCAAGGTCGAGCGCGACCCCGAGCGTCCCGAGGTGGTGTTGACCGTGCGCGGTGTCGGCTACAAAGCCGGGCCGCCGTGACCCCTGCCGGCCAACCGGCCGGTCCGGTCGAGCGCGCGCAAGAGCAGCACCGAGCCGGCCGGCCGGGCCCGGTCCCGGCCGTCCCCGAGCCGCCGCTGGCGGCGCGGCTGCCCGGCGGTCAGCGGCTGCTCCGGCTGGCCCTGGAGCTGCGCCGCGACACCCATCGCGGTTACCGCTGGCTGTCTGCCAGCTGGCGGCGCTCCCTGCAGTTCCGGGTGGCGGCGAGCACCACGCTGGTGACGGGCGTGGTGGTCCTGCTGATCGGCCTGTTCCTGATCGCCCAGATCGGCGGCGGGGTGCTCCAGGCCAAGCGGAACAGCTCGATCAGCCAGGCGAGCCTCGGGCTGAACGATGATCGCGGGCAGTTTCAGGGCGTGAGTCCCGGTGACCTCAACGGCATCCGCCAGGCGATCGACGCGATCACCACCAGCTCGGCTCCGACCGGGGCAGGCGTCAACGGCGAGCTGTTCAGCAAGGCCGTCCGGTCCACCGACGATTCGATCAACGCCGAGCTGGCGCTGGCCGGCCCGCCCATCCCGCAGGCACTGCGCCGCGAGGTGGAAAAGGGCGCGCTGGCCGTCGAGTACGCCCGGATCCGGGTGCCCGGCCAGGACGGCGAGGTGCCGGGCCTGATCGTCGGCCAGCCGGTGAACACGCTGGCCGGCTCGTTCGAGCTGTACTACCTGTTCCCGCTCACCGCCGAGCAGAACACCCTGCAACTGGTACATCAGACGGTGCTGATCGCCGGCCTGGCGTTGGTGCTGCTGGTCGCCGGCCTGGCCACCCTGGTCACCCGCTGGGTGGTGCTGCCGGTGCGGGTGGCCGCCCAGACCGCCGAGCGGCTGGCGGCCGGGGACCTGTCCCAGCGGATCAAGGTCTCCGGCGAGGACGACATCGCGCTGCTCGGCACGTCCTTCAACGGCATGGCGACCAGCCTGCAGCAGCAGATCCAGCGGCTGGAGCTGCTGTCGCGGCTGCAGCAGCGGTTCACCTCCGACGTGTCCCATGAGCTGCGCACCCCGCTGACGACCATCCGGATGGCCTCGGAGCTGTTCTACGCCAGCCGGGCGGACTTCGATCCGGCGCTGGCCCGCTCGGCCGAGCTGCTGACCAACGAGCTGGACCGGTTCGAGAACCTGCTCGCGGAGTTGCTGGAGATCTCACGCTATGACGCCGGGGCCGCCCACCTGGAACTGGAACGGGTCGACGTGGTGGGCATCCTGGAGCGCTCGGTGGCCGCCAGCGAGGCACTGGCCCGGCGGCACCAGGTGCAGTTGCTGGCGGTGGTGGGCAACGAGCCGATCCTGGCCGAGGTGGACGCCCGGCGGGTCGAGCGGGTGCTGCGTAACCTGATCGGAAACGCCCTCGACCACGCCGAAGGCAAGCCGGTCGAGGTGCGGATCGGTGCGGATGACGACACGGTGGCGATGACGGTGCGCGACTACGGGGTGGGGCTGCGGCCCGGCGAGGCAGCACTGGTGTTCAACCGGTTCTGGCGCGGTGACCCCTCACGGAGCCGTCTCACCGGTGGCACCGGCCTGGGCCTGTCGATCAGCCTGGAGGACGCCCGGCTGCACAACGGCTGGCTGCAGGCGTGGGGCGAGCGGGGCAAGGGCGCGGTGTTCCGGCTGACGCTGCCCCGCACCGCCGGCGCGGTGATCCGGTCCTCGCCGCTGCCACTGGCCCCGATCCTGATCGAGCCCGGTCAGTGAGCCGCGTGCGGGCCGGCCGACCGGCTCGGCGGGTCTGGTGGGCAGCGCTGGCGCTGGCGCTGCTCACCGGCTGCACCGGCATTCCCAGCAGCTCCGCGCCGCAGGTGATCCGCAGCGTCGATCGTGGCGAGGACATCCAGGGCGCGCCGTTCAACACCGCGCCGGAGCCCGGCGAGCCGCCGCGCGACATCGTGTCGGACTTTCTCACCGCCTCGGCCAAGCAGGTGGACGCCGGCCACTCCGCGGCACGGCAGTTCCTGACCAGCCAGGCATCGCGCAAGTGGCAGGACAGCACCACCACGGTGGTGCAGGAGACCGCTGTCGGGGTGGCGGTGGTGACCGGTGGCACGGCCACCGTCCGGGTGACCGGACGCCGGGTCGGCCAGCTGGACGCGGCCGGGGTGTTCACCCCGATCCTCACCGGATCCGGAGTCGGCGACGAGGAGAGCTTCAGCTACCGGTTGCTGCAGACTGCCGGGCAGTGGCGGATCGACCAGCTGCAGCCCGGCGTGTTGATCGAGCAGTCGGTGTTCAGCGCCATCTACCTGCCGCGCAAGCTGTACTTCTTCGATGCCACCGAGCACACCCTGGTGCCGGATCTGCGCTACTCGCCCCTCACCGGCCAGCAGCTGGCCAGCTGGCTGCTCACCCAGCTGCTGGCCGGCCCGCGTCCCGAACTCGGCCAGTCGGTGGTCAACGAGGTGCCCGATCAGGTCGGCAAGCCGAGCGTGCAGCTGGACGATCCGGTCGTGGTGGAGATGCCGGGCACCGCCCAGCTGGACGGTAACGGGCGCAACCGGCTGGCCGCCCAGCTCGCCTACACGCTGAGCCAGGCCCGGTTCGGCGAAGCACAACTGCGGCTGACCGACTCCGGACGAACCGTGCCGATCCCGGCGGCGTCCGGACCGACCTTCGCGCTGCGCGACTTCGGTGCCTACGGGCCGGACGAGGTGTTCACCGGCGTCCAGCCGTTCTTCCTGCGCGGCGGTGCGCTGATCAGTGGCGATGACGGCAAGCCGGTCGCCGGCTATCTCGGCCAGCCGGCCCGCAACCTCAGCTCGGTGGCGCTGCGCCATGGCGGCGATGGCAGCCTGCAGGTGGCCGCGGTCTCGGCCGGCCAGCTGGAGCTCGGCACCGACGCGGTGCTGAGTCCGGTGGCGCTGCCGGTGGGCGGGTTGAGCCGGCCGGAGTGGCGCCCGCACGCCATGCCGGCCGAGGCCTGGATCGGGGTGGGCAACGATGACGCCATCTACCGGGTGGTGCCCGGGCAGCCGCCCCGGGCGGTGTCGATCAGCTCGCCGCTGGGCGGCCTGCCGCCGGGCCGGGTGATCGCGCTGCGCTTCAGCTCTGACGGGGTGCGGTTGGCCGCCGTGCTGCAGTTGCCTACCGGCGTGACCACCGCCTGGGTGGGTTCGGTGGTGACCTCTGGCACCGACGTCCGGATCGACTCGTTCGAGCCGGTGACGCCGGCGCTGTTGAACGTGCGCGACGTGGGCTGGGCCGACCGCAGCAAGCTGCTGCTGATCGCCGGCACGCCCAGCACCGAGTTGCAGGTGTGGCAGGTCCAGTCCGACGGTTCGCAGCTGACCTCACTGGTCAATGTCGGTCTGCCCGGCGGCGAACGGACCGCGATTGCGGTGGCCGAGGGCCGGTTGCCGCTGCTGGCGGTCAGCGACTCGATCTGGACCCAGCGGGGTAGTTCATGGGTGTCGTTTCCCGGTGGCACGCCAACACCGGGCATCAACCCGATCTATTCGCAGTAGCGCCTGCCCGATCGGGCAGCTGGCGCGAGGTTGGGGAACGCGGGAACTGCTGGACGAAACGCGTAACAAAGTGACGTCAATTCGCTCTGCACACGATCTGGACCGAACTGCGACGGTCTGTCATCCTTGTCGATGATCTGCACCCCATCAAGGTGCTCATTCCTCACTGCCCGCGAAAGGTCAACATGCTGACCACCTCAGCGCCCGCACCCAGCCCGCCGCCCACCACCCCATTGGGCAAGGTCGTTGCCAAGTACCACGTCTACGTCGGGCACAAGCTCGATACGCTCACCGGCCAGGTGACCAACCTGCGCACCGCGGTCGCCGCCGGCCATCGCACCGAGGCCCAGCGACGATGGCTGGTCTGCCAGGTCACCTGGCAGCAGGTCGGCGCCGCCTACGGCAGCTTCGGCGCCGCCGGAACGGCTATCAACGGCCTCGCGAGCGGGCTGCCCCAGGGCGTCGCCTCGGCCATGTTCACCGGACTGCACCGGATTGAGTACGGCCTGTACAACAACGAGGATCTGACGCAGTTGGTTGCCCACGTGGACCAGTTGGCCAGCGATGTCAGCGACCTGATCACCAACCTCGGCACGACCGCCATCACACCGACCGACATGCCGATCCGGTGCCACGAGATCCTCGAGGACGCCTTGCGCGATCACCTTTCCGGACAGGACGATTACGGCTCTGGTATGGCCTATGCGCTCACTTCCGGCGATGTCGCGGGCACCCGGGTGGTGCTGCAGGAGTTGAAGCCGCTGATCCCGTCCCCGGTGCTCGGACAGAGCGCCTATGACAAGTCCAAGGCCGCGCTCGACATCCTCGACGCCGCCCTGCTGGCGTCCAAGGTTGCCAACCAGTGGCCGGACTACCCGACGCTGACCAAGCACCAGCGGCAACCGGTCAACGGCGCGATCGGCGGCGCCCTGGAGGCGCTCTACCAGGTCCCGTTCGTGCTGGGAAAGCTGACATGAGCCGCCCGCTGACCGCTGCCCGCGCTGCCGGCCGTGGCTGCCCTGCTTGCCCGTCCTCGCCCGAACCGACCGTATCGGAAAGGCTTCGATGAAGATCGAACGTCGCACCTTCCTGCGCGGGGCCGGCGTCGGCTCGGCGCTGCTCGCCGCCGGCACGTTGGGCCTGAGCGAGGCCGCACCGGCCGGCGCGGACGTGATCCCGGATCCGTCCACCGTCGCCATCCCGTTCCTGGGCGCGAACCAGGCCGGCATCTACCGACCCGATTTTCAGCAGCCGGCCGCCTGCTTCGCCTCGTTCCGGGTGCTGGCCAGCAACGGGGCGGAGTTGCAGGCCCTGCTGAGCAAGCTGACCGATCTGATCCAGGCCCTGATGGAGGGCTCGCTGTCCTCGGATTCGCTCAAGGCGCGTCCGCAGGAGAGCGAGGTGCCGGGCACCGACAGCGGCGTGCTGGGTGCGCAGGTTCCGCCCGACGAGCTGACCGTGACGGTCGGCCTGGGCGCCGGCCTGTTCACCGACAAGTTCGGTCTCACCGCCCTGAAACCGCGTGGTCTCGAGCCCATGCGGGTGTTCGCGAACGACACCCCCGACCCGGACTGGACCGGTGGCGATCTGATCCTGCAGATCTGCTCCAACGCGACCGACTCGGTGCACCACGCGCTGCGCGACATCACCCGGTTCACCCGCGGGATGATGCAGTTGGAGTGGAAGATGATGGGCTTTCACTCCGGGCCGCGCCCGACCGGCGCGCCACGCAACCTGTTCGCCTACAAGGACGGCATCACCAACCCGCCCGAGAGCGAGAACCTGGTCTGGATCGGGCCCGACTCCGGCCAGCCTGCCTGGGCGACCGGCGGCAGCTTCATGGTGGTCCGGCTGATCCGGATGCTGGTGGAGTTCTGGGACCGGGTCGGCATCCCGGAGCAGAACGGCATGATCGGGCGTGATCGCGATACCGGCGCGCCGCTGGACGGGGTGAACGAGACCGACATCCCGAACTACGCCGCCGACCCGAAGGGCACCAAGATTCCGCTGGATGCCCATATCCGATTGGCCAATCCGCGTACCGCCCAGACCGAGCACACCCGGATCCTGCGGCGGGGCTACAACTACGAGAACTCCGGGATGGACCGCAACGGCAACAGCGATGTCGGGTTGATCTTCTGCTGCTACCAGCAGAACATCGAGGATCAGTTCGAGGCCAACCAGCTGCGACTGCTCGACGAGCCGATGACCGACTACATCCAGCCCTTCGGCGGTGGCTACTTCATCGCGCTGCCAGGCGTCACCGACTTCGGCCGCTACCTGGGCGACGGGTTGTTCAGCAGCTGATCCGCTGGTGACCATCGGGCCCGACCTGTGCGCAGGTCGGGCCC
>JBPCPA010000116.1:0-12708 GCA_050999655.1 Jatrophihabitans sp. | reverse complement strand
CGTCTAATTGGTGACGATGACCTTGACGGTCATCTCCGGATGTACTGAGCAGGTCATGGTGTACGTGCCTGGGGTGTTCCACTGGCCGGTCGTGTACCGGGCGTTGGTCTCCATCATCTTGCGGCCGGTCATGCCTTCGCCCGGGGTGTCGGTCAGGGTGCCGTCCTTGCCCGGGCCGATGGTGTGCACGAAGCGCGAGTTGTTGACCAGCGTCAACGTCTGACCGCGGTGGATCGTCACCCAGGTGGTCGCGAAGCCCTCGTGGCCCATACCGACCGTGCCTGCCGCCGGCTTGCTGAGGTGCGCGCCGGCCGTGGGCAGCAACATTCCCAGCGCCAGGACCGGAACGGCCAGCAGGATCCGTGGGACTGCCATCTCAACATCCCCCGTCATGGAGTGACTTTCACCGGATTGTGAAGCGGCACGAGTAGACCAGTTCGGCATGCGGTTAGCTGCCGGCGCGGGACAACCGCAGACATTCGTGGAATTTGATCGACATATCGGCCGAGCAGGCAGGAAGTCCGGGCACTGGGTGGTATTTCGCTATATTCGAGTCCGCCGTCCGGCGCCCCAGCATGCCCGGGCGGCCCTGACCAAGCCCCCAGGAGATGCCCAGATGAACCTTCCGCAGGTAGTGAGCCGCGCCGAATGGGTGCAGGCCCGCAAGGAGCTCTTGGCCCGGGAGAAGCAGCTCACCCGGCAGATCGACGCCGTCACCGCCGACCGCCGGCGGCTGCCGATGGTGCTGGTCGACACGCCCTACGCCTTCGAAGGCCCGGACGGGCAGGTGGGCCTGTTGGAGCTGTTCGACGGGCGTAGCCAGCTGATCGTCCAGCACGTCATGTGGCGGTTCGAGTCCGACACCGGCTGCCCGTTCTGCGCTGCGTCGATCGAGGAGATCTCCGACGGCGTGCTCAAGCACCTGCACGCCCGGGACACCTCGTTCGCGCTAGTCGCCCGCGGCCCGTACGCCAGCATCGAGCGCTACCGCGCCAGCCAGGGCTGGACCATCCCGTGGTACTCCAGCAACGGCAGCGACTTCAACTACGACTACCACGTGACCCTGGACGAGTCGGTGACGCCAGCGGAATACAACTACCGCTCGATGGACGAGTACGAGCAGCAGGTCGGTTACCGGCTGGTCGGGCCCGGCCAGTCCAGCGAGATGCCTGGCCTCAGCTGCTTCGTCCGGGACCAGGACGACTCGATCTATCACACCTACACCACCTACGCCCGCGGCGTCGACAGCCTGGTGAGCGCCTACCGGTTCCTCGACCTGACCGCTATGGGCAGGCATGAGAAATGGGAGGAGCCGAAGGGCCGGGCGACCAAGGTGTGGCGCACGTCGCCGGACTTCGCCAGCTGAGCACTGCCGGTGCTCGGCCGCTGTGGTCAGCACCGTCGAAGTACCGGGCCGGCTCGCCGTCCCGGCACAATCGGAGGTAACGCACGACGGATGTTCGATCCCGAAGGGCCTTCGGCCAGCTCCCTGAGCGGCCGCAAGGAAGGCCCGTCCCGGGTGTGTCGTTCCCCGGGGCGGGCCGATTGATCTCCTCGGGCCAGTGCTAGCGAAGGTCCCCGAGCAGGACCCGGGCCAGGTGCTCGCTTGGTGCAGCCTTGTCGACGGGCGGTGCCAGCAGCCGGCAATCATAGGTAGCCGGCCGGCGCCACGGCACCGCCGCTGTCCGGTGGGTGTCCAGATACACCCGCAGGTCCAGCCCGGACGTCCACGGCTCGCCCAGCGCGTCCTGCGCGGCGAGCAGGTAGCCGAACCAGCCCCGGTAGCGCTCCAGCAGTTCCAGTAGCGGTCCGGCCTCGGCGTCCAGACCGTGCGCCACCGCCAGTCCCCGCACCTCTGCCTGCAGCAGCGCCGTCACCCGTTCCCACACGGTGGCCGGATCACCGGTGAGCGCCGGCGCCGCGGCGCTGCCCAGGCCCAGCTCGGAGCGGACTGTGGCCAGGATCGCCCCGATCAGCCCGGGCCCGGGCCAGACCGGGCGCACCAACACGGTGTCCACCGTCCGGGTGCCGGCCAGCAGGGCGGCGATCCGCAGTGCCAGCACCGCGGCGCTGCCGCAGCCGATCACCGTGACGGCCGGCGCGGTGTCGGTGTCGGCGAAGCGCCGGGCGTAGCGCTCGGCGATCTCCTCCAGCGGCAGAAAGCTGCTGCTACCGGCCAGATCACGGGCCGGATCGAGCTGCTGGACGGCCAATCCGGGCCCTGCCGAGGCGATCGACTCGCCGAGCCGGTGCCCGGCGAACGGCTGGAAATCGGCCACCAGCACCGAGCCGGCCGGACCGGTGGTCAGCCGCTCCGGCTCGATCGCAGGCCGGAGTCGCTGTGCCATCCCGCGTCCCTTCGCTCGACCTGCCGCGGTCAGAGGGCACCACCGGCGATCGCGGTATGCGTTCGGATCGCGATGAGGGCTGCGCGCAGCCGCTGTTGGCGAGCCTGGCACCCGCGATTGCGCCGGCGCGCCTTCGGCGTTGCCGCATCTACCCGGCGCTCTGCCGGCACCGTCGGAAGGGGCCGGCGTCCGGCGTTAGGATCGAGGCCATTCGCCCGACGGGCGGCCTTATGATCACCGGTTTCGACGGCGGTCCGGTACGGACGGGAGCGCATGGCCGTTCAGCACCGGCGAGTCCATCGCCCGCGGGTACCGATGTTGCTGATGCTGCTGGCCGGCCTGCTGGCGGTCATCGGTTGCCAGGCGCAGCGACCGGCGGCCCCGTCCCGGACCGGATCGAGCGGATCAGCGGTGGTGAGCAGCCCGCCGACCCGGGCCGGCTCGCCGTCTCAGTCCCGGACCGCCAGCGCCGATCCGCCGAGTTCCCCGGCCCGGCCGGCGGTGCACACGCCGGCTGGCCTGTGGTGGGGCGTGGATTCCTCCGGTCCGATCACCGCCGCGGCCCTGGCCAACGTCCGTGACTGGTACCAGGGCGCCACCCCGCAGTTCTGGGGCCGTTACGTCGGTGGCCACTACGGGCTCAGCGCGGCCGAGCTGTCCTTTGCCCGCCAGCATGGCATCTACGTCTACCTGCTGATCAACGACCGCAACTGCTCTCAGTGCGGCGGGACGGATATCTGCGGCAACGACCGGACGGCGGGACAGGCGCGGGCCGACGCTCTGGATGCGATCCACGCCGCGGCAGCGGTTGGCGTCCGGCGGGGCGCGGTGCTGTTCAAGGACATCGAGCAGGTGTCCTCGTGCCGTGGTGAGCCGACCGCGGCCTACCTGGACGCCTGGTACCGCACGGTGCGCGGCACCGATTACCGCACTGGTTTCTACGGCAACGTCCACCAGCAGAACTATGACTTTCCGCGCGCCTACTGTGCCGCGCACGCCCATGCCGCCGACTTCGCCCGCGATGTCGTGCTGGACATGAACGAGGACGAGCCGCGGCTCGGCGCTCTCCGCGGCAGCACCGGCCCGCACAATGCCCCGGCCTTCGCACCGAAGTCACCGGCCTGCGCGGCGCCGGCGGCCACGGTCATCTGGCAGTACGGCGAGTCCATCGATCGCGCCAACTACACCGACATCGACCAGGCCCGTCCAGGCCTGCACGGTCTGCTGGCCCCGGACGGCAGCATCAGCTGACCCGGCCGGATCGGCTCAGGCCTGGTAGACCGCCAGCTCCGACAGCTGTCCCGCCGGCCAGCCGGTGTTGGCGGTGAACGTCAACCGCAGGTAGCGGGTGCTGACCGCCGAGCCGAGGGTGAGGGTGACGGTGTTGCCGGTGGCCGGGTCGAAGGTGTAGCCGGTCGAGCCGACCAGCGTGCTGAAACTGCTGCCGTCAGCGCTGCCCGACACCGACAGGGTCTGGGTGCGGGTGTTCCAGGCGGTGGCCGGCGGCAGGGCAAGCACGATCCGCTTGACCGCGCTGCCCGCGGCCAGATCGACTTGCAACCATTGTGGAAACGCGCTGTTGGCGCTCTCCCAGTAGCTGTTCGGGTCGCCGTCCACGGCGTTGCCGGAGCCGTACACCTGGGTGTGGCTGCTCTCTGAGGTGGGCTTGTGCAGCGCCAGGTTGCTCGAGGCCGGCGCGCTGGTGGTGACGCTGACCTGGTTCGACACGCCGGAGTTGTTGCCGGCCGCGTCGTAGGCCCGCACGCCGAAGAGGTAGCTGGTCGAAGCAGTGAGCCCGGTGACGGTGACAGCGCTGCCGGCGGTGCTGGCGACCAGTGTGCTGGTGGCGCCGTTGATCAGGTAGACGTGATAGCCGCTGGCGCCGACGTTGTCGCTGGCCGGGTTCCAGGCCAACGACACCGTGGTGTCGGTGTGCCCGGTGGCGTGCAGGTTCGCCGGCGCGCTCGGCGGCTGGGCGTCGCCGCCGACGACCGGTGCGGTGGGCCGGGTCGCGGTCAGCGCCAGCTGGTCCTTCAACATCCGGCCACCGTCGGCGGTCAGCCGAAGGTAGTAATCGCTGCTGCAGGCGGTGCCGTCCTCGTCCAGCGCGTACAGGCCGGAGCCGGCGGGCACCCCGGCCTGGGTCTCGGCGGTCTTGCAGATCTGGTTTCCCTCGCCGTACTCGTCGAACATCGAGATGTAGATGCCCTGCGCGCCGGCCCGGACCATGTTGTAGAACTGCCGCCACATGAAGTCTCCGTGCGCGCGCTGGCGGCCCGAGACGTCGCCGGGAAGTACGCACGGCTGGTAGTCGATGCCGTTGGCGTTGCAGTCGGCCTGGTCGCCGACGGTGAACTGCTGGTAGACAGAGTCCGAGTCGGCCGCGGTGCTGATCGCGCCGACCATCCACGGCGAGAGCATGGCGAACGCGTGGTAGACGCCGATGAAACCGGATCGGGAGCCGCCGACGCCGGTGCGCCACTCGCGCGGCACGCCACCGATCACGTAGCAGCCCTGGCCCTTGAACCAGTTCACCACGTCCAGGCAGGCCGCGGCGCTGAAGTTGTGGTTGCTGTCGTTGAAGCCGAATCCCCAGATGCACACGACCGGCTTGCCGTTCTGCCGGGCGTAGGCCGCTGAGCCGGTGTGCGCCGACATTTTCGACGTCCAGTCGGTCTTGATCTCTGACTGCATGTTCGTCCAGCCGCTGACGTCATACATGATGTAGAACTTTCGCCCGTAGCTCTCGGCCGCGCTGCGCACCCTGCTGGCCATCGCGTCGCGGGTCGGGCCTTCGCTGCTGTTCGGGTTGAACCGCTGCAGCGCGGCGGTGTCGCAGCCGTTCTGCTGCATCCACAAGAAGTGGGTGTTCACCGTCTGCTGGTCGTAGGAGGAGAACAGCGAGGCCGGCTGGCCGTTGTTCAGGTTGGCGTAGGCGCTCTGGTAGGTGCGGGTGTACTCCCGCAGGTCCGGCCAGGCCTTGATGACGTTGTTGGACGGCGACGGTGGCTGGCCCCAGTTCTGACTCCAGTGCCACCAGCCGTTGATCGGAGCACCGTCGCCCGCGCAGGCGAACCAGCCCTGGTAGCCGACGGTGGTTTTGGCGACCACGTCGCCGGCCGGGCTGGCGGCGGGTGGGGCGGCGGCCGCGCGGCCGATCGGCAATGCGCCGGCGGCGCCCGCCACCAGCGCTGAGCCCAGGAACGTCCGGCGCGAGAGGGTCATTGGCGGTCTCACCTTCGACTGAGCGGGTTACAGACCGCCCGGGGGTAGAGGAATGGAGTTCGAGGTGGAGCGAACAGTAGCTCATACAACATTTTATCGCAATAGATCGTCATATAGCTGTAACAAGCCGACAGGATGGCTGACCGATTGAGTCGATCGAGCCAATCCAGCCGAACCACGAATCCGGCCGCTGGACGCCGCCCGGACCGATAGTCTTCGCCGATGGCGCGCAGGCTCCGACTACCGGTCGGCTCCGCGACTGCCGTGGCGGCGGCAGATCGATTGCGGCTTCCAGCCGAGCTAAGGAGCGCCGGGTGAGCATCGAAGCCAGCACCAGCGGGCCGATCGAGCAGCGACCGATCTTCGTCTTCTCCTCGCCCACCACCCCCAACGGCGACCTGCACCTGGGCCATCTGGGCGGGCCGTATCTCGGCGCGGACGCCTACGTCCGGTTCCAGCGCATGAACGGTGCGAGCGTCTTTCACATCGCCGGCAGTGACGACTTTCAGAGCTACGTCGCCGGCGCCGCCCGCCGCGACGGCCGTACCCCCGCCGAGACCGCGGCCCACTACAGCGCCGAGATCCTGGCCACCCACCGGCTGATGGACATCGAGATCGACGAGTACACCGTCTCCAACGCCGTGCCGGACTATCCCGAGCGGGTCAGGGGATTCTTCTCCCGGATCGCAGCCTCGGAGCTGGTGACGGTACGCGAGGACGCAGCTCTGTTCGGTGGCGAGGACGCCCGCTACCTCTACGAGGTGGACGTCTCGGGAAACTGCCCGACCTGCGGCAACGGCACCGGCGGCAACATGTGCGAGGAGTGCGGTGAGCCGAACTTCTGCGCCGACCTGACCGACCCGCGGCAGAACGGATCGGACGCGCTACCCAGGCTGGGCCGGATCAGCAGATACAGCCTGGCTCTGCACGCGCTCGGCGCCGACATCGCGGCCCACCACCGCAGCGGCCGGGTACCGGCCCGGGTGAAGGAGCTGAGCTACCGGCTGTTCCGGCGCTGGCCGTTCGAGGTGGCCATCAGCCATCCCGGCGAGTGGGGCGTTGAGCCGGCCGAGGGCGGGGTGCGCGGTCAGGTCATCTGGGTCTGGATCGACATGGCCTACCGGTTCCTGTACGGGGTCGAGGCGATCGGCCGCCGCCGGGGCGCTGGCTGGCGGGCCGACCAGCCGCAGCCGGACTGGAAGATCGTGCACTTTCTCGGCTACGACAACACCTTCTATCACTGCGTCTTCGTGCCGGCGATGTACCGGCTGGCCCATCCGGACTGGGCGCCTGACATCGACTATCACGTCAACGAGTTCAGCCTGCTGGACGGCTCGAAGTTCTCCACCAGCCGGCGTCATGCCGTGTGGGGCAAGGACATTCTCGGCCCGCACAGCGTGGACGCGGTGCGCTGCTACCTGTCCTGGATGCGTCCGGAAGGCCGCCGGACGAACTTCGTGCTGGCCGACTACGAGGCGTTCGTGGCCGACACCCTCATCGACGGCTGGCAGCGCTGGCTCAATGACCTGGGCGCGCGGGTCGACAAGCAGTGTGCCGGCCTGGCCCCGCAGCCAGGTGACTGGACTCCGGAGCAGGCCGCGTTCCTGGCCCGGCTGACCGACCGGCTCGCGGCGATCACACACAGCCTGGGCCGGGACGGGTTCTCGCTGAACCGGGCCGCCCGCGAACTGGACGCGATCGTGCAGGACGCCAGCCTCTTCGCCACCCTCGGTTCACCGATCGCGGATCTGCCCGACTGGCAGGACGAGACCCGCACCTCGATCGCGCTGGAACTGGCTGCCGCCCGGCTGCTGGCCTCGGTCAGCGTTCCGGTGATGCCGCGCTTCGCCGGCCGGCTGGCCGCCGCCCTCGGCGCCCCGCCGCCGACCGAATGGCCACGCACGGTGGACCTGCTGGACCCGGGCAGCCGGATCGACCTGGCCCGGCAGGTGTTCTTCGGCGAGCCGGCGCCTGAGTCGCTACCCGCCGCGGCCGGCGACCCGATGCTGGCTACCACCGGGTCGTCGGTGGGCGGTGCCGCCGCCGGTCAGCCGCTCGGGTCGGCATGACCAGTCTGTGGCTGCGCCATGAGGTGCGCACCACCGAACAGCGCGCACCGATCACGCCGGCCGACGCGGCCCGGCTGATCGAGGCCGGCCTGCAGCTGAGCGTCGAGCAATCCGCGCACCGCTGCTTTCGGATCGAGGAATACGCCGAGGCCGGTTGCCAGATCGTGCCCGCCGGCAGCTGGGTCGATGCTCCGGCCGAGGCCTACGTGATCGGGCTGAAGGAGTTGCCGGTGACCCCGGCCGAGCTGCGGCACCGGCACATCTACTTCGGCCACGCCTACAAGGACCAACCCGGTAGCGAGCAACTGCTGCGCCGGTTCGTCGCCGGCGGCGGCGCGCTGCTCGATATCGAGTACCTGGTCCAGGACAGCGGCCGCCGGCTGGCCGCGTTCGGGTACTGGGCCGGCTACCTCGGCGCGGCGCTGACCGTCCTGCACTCGCGCGGCGAGCTGGCCGAACCGCTGACCGCTGGCACCCGCGAGGCGCTGGACGACCGGCTCCGCGCCGGCCGGGACGGGCCGCAGCCCAGCGCGCTGGTCATCGGCGCGCTGGGCCGGTCCGGCCGCGGCGCCTGCGACGCCCTCGAACTGGCCGGCATCGCCGCGACCGGCTGGGATGTTGCCGAGACCGGCGCGCTGGATCGGCCCGCATTGCTGGCACACGACCTGCTGATCAACACGGTGCTGGTGAACCGGGCGGTACCGCCGTTCGTGACCCCGGCCGACGTGGTCGAGCCGACCCGCCGGTTGCGGCTGATCTGCGACGTCACCTGCGATGTGGGATCACCGTTCAACGTGCTGCCGATCTATGACCAGCTGGGAGCTGCCGGTGGCGCTGCTGCGCGCCGAGGCGCCCAGGCTGGAGCTGATCGCCATCGACAACCTGCCCGCGCTCGTCCCGGTCCAGGCAAGCCTGGCGTTCTCTGCGGAACTGAGCCCGCAGCTGATGGTGCTGGGCAGCCGGGCCGGGCAGTGGCAGCGCTGCGCGCAGGCCTTCGTCCGGGCCTGCCGATCCCACGGCCTACCCGGCCAGGCCGCCGAGGTCTGAGTGGCCGGCTGGCTAGGATCAACGGGCAGATAGCGGCGTGCCGGCCTGGCACGTGGTGGCGTCAGCGAGGATGAGAAGCCCGGAGCCCATGTCCCGTCCCGATCAGAGCCGCCCGTCGCAGGCCGACCAAAGCCGCCCGCAGTCCGACCAAAGCCGCCCGCAGGCCGACCAGACCCGCCCCCGCCGCAACGCCGGCACCCCGACCGATCGGCCGTCACCGCTGCAGAACCGGGTGCTGCCGACCGGTGAGGTGGTTGCCGACCCGTCCCGGGGCATGCTGATGGGCAACCGTGGCTGCATCCACACCCTCGAGCGCCGGCTCGGGGTAACCAGGTGGCGCAGCAAGATGTGGATCAGCTGCGTGCTGAGGTGGGGCGACACCCGCCGCGATGTGATGCCGCCCGGCCGTTGGACGGCGCTGTTCTTTCTGGACGAGGCGACCGCGCTGGCCGCCGGGCACCGACCCTGTGGCTTCTGCCGGCGACCGGACCATCTGGGTCTGGCCGAGGCCTGGCAGCAGGCGCGGCAGCTGCCCGAGCGGCCACGCGCCGCGTTCATGGACGTCCAACTGCACGCCGAACGGGTCGATCGGCGCCGCCGGCAACTCACCCGCCCGGCGCGGTTGAACGCCCTGCCGGACGGGGTGATGATCCGGCACCGGGATGCGATCTCGCTGCTGGCCGGGGGTCGACTGCTGCCGTGGTCCTTCGCCGGCTACGGCCAGCCGGTCCGGGTGGCGGGCGGCACCGAGGTCGAGGTGCTCACGCCGCCCACGCTGGTCGCTGCTCTGGCCCACGGTTACCTGCCGATGGTGCACCCGAGCGCGGGCCGGACGAGCATGCGGGTCATCGGCTGAGGCTCGCGGGACCGTTCTGGCTCGGCCCGGCCAGCAACCGTTGCTTGACCGCGGGCCACTCACCGCGCAGCACGCTGTAGAAGATCGCGTCCCGGCGGCGGCCGCCCGGCATCGGGTTGTAGCTGCGCAGCGTGCCTTCCTCGACCGCGCCGATGCTGCGCAGTCCTTGCCGGGCCCGCAGGTTGAGCACGTCGGTCTTGAACTCGACCCGCTCGGCCGCCAGGCCCTCGAAGCAGTGTTGCAGCAGGGCGAACTTGGCCCAGCGGTTCACGCCGGTGCCCTGGAACGCGGTGCCCAGCCACGACCAGCCGATTTCCAGCCGACGGTCCGGCGCGGACAGGTTGCCCAGGCTCATGCTGCCGGCGACCTGGTCGTTGCGCCGGTCGACAATCGTGTACACCGCCCGCCGGTCGGCCTGCTGGTCTGCCAGGCCGGCGTCGAAGAAGGTATCGAAGTCCTCGGCGGTCTGGATCCGGACGACGAAGTAACGCCAGATCTGCTCGTCCAGCGCAAGGGCGCACAGCGCTGCGCGATCACCGGGTTGCACCGGCGTGAGCAGCACCCGATCGTTCTGCAGGGTGGTCGCGAGCGCGGCCGGCCAGCCCATCAGGACGCCATCAGACCCGACAACAATGCCGGAATCACGCGGGTTCTCGCCAGCACCGACACAGTCATCGCGTTGCCATCTGGGTAGCCAATTCGGTCGTCGCTATATCGCAGGCCAGTGCACGATTCCACACGTCAGTATTACACGACTGCGGGGCTCGCATTCGGCCGCACACATTGCGATCGCCCGGCGAACCGCAGAATGTAACCGTCCGGTGCGGGTGTGTCAATATGTCCGGGCCACGCAGAAAGTCCGCCAAAAAGCTATCCGTCGGCCGAGCCGAAACCGGCCTTAGCCAGGCCGCCCTCGATGACTGCAAAGCCGAACTCCGCCTCCGAGACTGCTTCGATATAGAGCTGATCGAGTTCCGAGCCGGCCAGGATCCGCTTGAGGTTGCGACTGACCAATGCCCGCTCCACAGCCAGCAACTGGCTCGCGGCGACCCTGGCGGCCAGGCTGTCGCAGGCCTGGCCGAGGTATTCCGACAGCGCCGTCGACAGGCTGGCCTCGCTGCGCATCAGGTGATGGGTCACTCGCAGGGTCAACGTCGGGGTTGACAAGATCATCCGCTGTACAGCTACGAAATGCGGCTCGTCGCACAGGCCGGTGGACGGATCGTGAGCCGCCAGGCGCTGCAGGTAGTCGTGCCGCAGCGCCTGCAGCGGCGACTCCTGTGCCCCCCGGTTCGACACCGTGCGGGCGGCCTGCTCGGTCTGGTCAGCGATCCCGGCCAGGACCAGGTCCTCTTTCGTCGGGAAGTAATTGAAGACGGTCACCTTCGACACGTCGGCCGCTGCGGCGACGTCGGAGACCGAGACCCGGTCGAAGCCATGTTCGATGAACAGCCTGATTGCGGCGTCGGTGATGGCTTCGCGGGTTCGGCGCTTCTTGCGCTCGCGTAAGCCGAGAATCTTGACAGCCCTCACGTCTGATTCCGTGCCTAACGACATAGATGAGACAGTAGCAGGCAATTAGCCACACTCTTCCGATCAGACCGAATGAAAGTTTTTCCACCAATTAGTAATTGCATCTACAAACTTCTGGTTTTTATCTGCAGACAATCACCCGGAGTAATCAGTCGTGTACAGATCTAGCGGTGGAATTGGGCGCTCTCGGGCCGGGATTGCGGCGCCGCCGACCGCCGGCTGCCATTGCGGAGACGGGTTGTCTGCTGCGGCACACTTTGACCCGCGCGGTACCCACCGCGTGGCCGAGATGTTAAATGAGCGCTGTGAGCTCGTCGTCGCTGGTCGGTCGGGTAGGCGTCGTGAGCGAGGCTGTCCGCGGTGGCAACCTGCCCGGTGAGGTCCGCATCGTGGTGCAGGGGCTGCCGCACTTCTACCTCGCCTACTGCGAGCAGGCGTTGGCCGTCGGACGGCAGGTTCTGGTGATCAACAACCGCGGCGGCCGGCAGCTCGACATCGAGCCGTGGGCTCACACTGATTTCGACGCTGTCGAGATCATCGATCCGGACGAAAGGCTCTGACGTGTTCGGCTATCGCGTTCCAGCACCCAACGAGGCGCTGCTGATCAGTGGCAAGAAGCAACGTGGCCAGGATGCGCTGCAATTCAAGATCGTCACCGGCCACGGCGTGTTCGTGATGCCGATCGTGTCCCGGGCCTCCACCCTGACCCTCGCCATGCAGGAGGCAGAGGTCGTGGAGGACTGCTACACCAAGCAGGGCCTGACCCTGGGTGTGCAGGCGGTCATCGCCTTCAAGGTCGGCGATGACCACGAATCCATCGCCGCCGCGGCCCGACGATTTCAGGGTGATCAGTCCCAGATGGCGACCCTGGTCGGCCGGATCTTCTCCGGACACCTGCGCAGCATCATCGGCAGCATGACCGTCGAGTCGATCATCCGCGAGCAGCAGACGCTCGGTGAGGCGATCCTGGACCCAGCAAGGGCGAGATGGGCAAGATCGGCCTGGCGGTGGATTCGCTGCAGATCAGCAGCATCGACGACAAGGGCGTCGGTTACATCATGGCGCTGGCAGCCCCGCACCAGGCCGCGGTGAACCAGGCCGCCAACGTGGCGCAGGCCGCGGCCGACCAGGCCAGCGCGATGGCGCAGCAGGAGAGCGCCCGGCACCAGGCCGAGTACGCCCGCCAGACCGCGGTGGCCCGCGCGCAGTACCAGGCCGAGATCGACCAGGCGCAGCAGACCGCCGCGCAGGCCGGTCCGCTGGCCGCCGCTCAGGCTCAGCAGGCGGTGCTGGCCGAGCGCTCGCTGGTCGCCAAGAAGAACGCCGAGCTTCGGGAAGCCGAGCTGATCGCCGAGGTCGTCAAGCCGGCCCAGGCCGAGGCCGAGCGGATCATCACCCTCGCCCGGGCGCAGGCCGATGCCACCAAGCTGTCGGCCGAGGCCGCCGCGGCCGAGGGCCGGATCGCCCTTGACCAGCAGGTGATCTCGCAATTGCCGGACATGCTGCGGGCCGCTGCCGAGGGCCTGCAGAACGCCAACCTCACGGTGCTCAACGGAGCCGACGGCCTCGGCTCGGTGGTTGCCTCGCTGGCGGGCCAGGGGATGGCGCTGCTGGACTCCATCCGTAGCGG
>JBPCPA010000309.1:0-3899 GCA_050999655.1 Jatrophihabitans sp. | reverse complement strand
GGGCCGTGTTGCGCCAGGCCTGCCCGCGGATCGTCGCGGTGGGCGATGACTTCGAGGTCGAACGCGACCCGGTGGCCCGGTCGGCCCGGTTGCCGGCCGTGGCATTCCGCGCGGCCCGGGCGGCGTTGACCGCCGGTCGGCCGGTGCTGGTGCAGGTGCCCCGGCGCGGCTACCTGCCGGCTCTGGTGTGTGCCCAAGACCGCAGCCCGGCCCGTTGCGCGCACTGCGGCGGGCCGCTGGCGGCCGGCGCGTCCCGGGCGGTGCCGGCCTGCCGGTGGTGCGGGCGCCCCGCTGCCGGCTGGAGCTGCCCGAGCTGTCACGGCAACCGGTTGCGGGCCAGCGTGGTCGGCTCGGCCCGGACCGCCGAGGAACTCGGCCGGGCCTTTCCCGGCGTGCTGACCCGGACCAGTTCGGGCGACAGCGTGTTGGAGCAGATCCCACCGGGCCCGTCGGTGGTGGTGGCGACCCCGGGGGCCGAACCGGTGGTGGCCGGCGGTTACGGGGCGGCCCTGCTGCTGGACGGTTGGGCGCTGCTGTCCCGGCCCGACCTGCGGGCGGCTGAAGAGACGGTGCGTCGCTGGGCCAATGCGGCTGCGCTGGTGGCCGCGGACGGCTCGGTGGTCGTCGGTGCGGACGCGGGGCTGGCCCCGGTGCAGGCCCTGGTCCGCTGGGACCCGGCCTGCTACGCCGAGCGCGAGCTGGCCGATCGCCAGGAGCTGGGCTTCCCCCCGGTCAGCCGGCTGGCCTCGTTGACCGGCACGCCGGCCGACGTGGCCGACCTGCTGTCGTTGAGCCAGCTGCCCGGCACGGTCGAGGAGCTGGGCTCGGTGCCGGTGCCACCGTCCCGGCCGGATTCGGCGGCCGATCGCGGCGAGCAGATCCGCAGCCTGCTCCGGGTCAGCCGGGCCGACGGGGTGGCCCTGGCCGTGGCGTTGCACGCCGCCGCGGCGATCCGGTCGGCGAAGAAGTCCGGGGCCGCGGTGCGGATCATGCTCGACCCGCTCGAACTGTTCTGAGCCTCAGCGCTGGCCGCTGGCCGAGGCCAGTTCGGCCAGGGCGTCCTCGTAGGCCGTGTCGCCCAGCGGGATACCGTCCAGGCCGGCCGCCTCGCGAGCGATGGCGACTCCCACGCTCTCGTGCTGCGGCCCGTCCTGGACGTCTTCGTGGACGAACTTCGCCCCGCGCAGCTGTGAGGCGACCGCGGCGATCAGCAGCATGACGATCGAGGCCCCGAAGGCGATGGCCAGCCCGTGCCGGAACGGATCGGCGATCAGGTGCGGGAAGAACGAGCGTCCGGTCAGGGTCGCCACGTCCACCCCGGAGCCGGGCTGCAGCTGCTGCGGGTCGACCTGGCTGACCAGCGCCTTGATCGGGTTGTCGCCGAGGAAGGCGGCGAACAGGGTGCCGACCGGGGGAGTGTGGGAGATGGTGCTGGCCGCCTCCGGCGTGATGCCGAGCTTGGTCAGGCCGGCGTACATCGAATCGGGCAGCCGGCTGGCCAGCCCGATCGCCATCAGGGTGAAGAAACCACCCATCGACAGCACCATTCCGGCGTTCATGCCGGTGGCCCGGATGCCCGAGGCCGCACCGCGCTCGGCGGCCGGCACCGCGTTCATGATCGCTGCCGAGTTGGGTGCTGCCAGCAGGCCCATCCCGATGCCGTTGAGGGCGAGCAGGCCGGCGAACAGCAGGTAGTTGAAATCGGCCGGGATAGCGATCAGGCCACCGAAAGTCGCGGCAGTGAGCAGCAACCCGCCGGTGGCGAAGGTGCGCGCACCGAACCGGTCCGACAGCGCACCGGAGGCCGGGCCTGCGATGAGGAAACCGATGGTCAGCGGCAGCATGTAGATGCCGGCCCACAGCGGGGTGTCGGCGAAGTTGTAGCCGTGCAACGGCAGCCAGATGCCCTGCAGCCAGATGATCAGCATGAACTGCAGGCCGCCGCGAGCCATCGAGGCCAGCAGGTTCACCGTCTGGCCGGCCGCGAAGGCCCTGATCCGGAACAGCGACAGGTCCATCATCGGGTCGCTGACCCGGGCCTCGATGACGCCGAACACGATCAACAGCAGCACGCCACCGATCAACCCGATCAGCACCGTCGGTGACGTCCAGCCCATGGTGTGCCCGCCGTAGGGCTGCAGGCCGTAGGTGATCGCGACCAGGATCGCGATCAGGCCCACTCCGAAGGTGAGGTTGCCCCACCAGTCGATGGCGATCCTGACCCGGCTGTCCCGCGGCTTGTCGCGCAGCGTCCGGTAGCCCATCCAGGTGCCCCAGATGCCGATCGGAACGCTCACCCAGAACACCGCCCGCCAGTGCCACTCCGAGAGCAGGCCGCCGACGATCAGGCCCACGAACGAGCCGCCGATGCCGGCCACCTGGTTCACCCCGAGGGCGAAACCCCGCCGGTCCGCCGGAAAGGCGTCGGTGATGATGGCCGTCGAGTTCGCGGTCAGCATCGCGCCGCCGACCCCCTGCACGAGGCGCAGGCCGATCAGTTCCAGCGCGCCGGCCGAGCCACTGTTGGGCACCAGCGCGCAGGCGATCGAGGCCACCGTGAAGATCAGGAAGCCGAGGTTGAACAGCTTGGCCCGGCCGTACTGGTCGCCGAGCCGGCCGAAGGTCACCACCAGCACGGCGGTCCCCAGCAGGTAGCCCATCAGCATCCACAGCAGGTAGGAGATGTTCTGCGGCGCCAGCGGATTCAGGCCGAGGCCGGCAAAGATCGCCGGCAGCGAGATCAGCAGGATGGAGGAGTTGAGCGTGGCGGCCAGGATGCCCACGGTGGTGACCGAGAGCGCGACTCTGCGGTCGTGGGCGGCGGCGAGTGACACAGTGCGTCCCTTCATTCGTTAGTCAGCCTAACTAACTCATTCCATCGTTGCAATTCCCCACCAGCTGCCCGCTATTCCCATGGTGGGAGTTCTTACCGCCAGGGTCAGCAAGAACTCCGATCCCTAGACTGGTGCGGTGACTGTTCAGCCGATCCGCCTCTTCGGCGATCCCGTGCTCCGGACGCCGGCCGAGCCGGTGACCGTGTTCGACCGCGAACTGCGCAGGCTGGTGGCCGACCTCACCGAGACGATGCTGGACGCGCCGGGCGCCGGGCTGGCAGCACCGCAGATCGGGGTGGGCCTGCGGGTGTTCAGCTACCGGGTGTCTGAGGATGAGCAGGGCCACCTGATCAACCCGGTGCTGCACTTTCCCACCGACGAGACCCAGGACGGTGACGAGGGCTGCCTATCCATCCCGGGCCTGTCCTGGCAGTGCCGGCGGATGCTGCATGTGGTCGCGCACGGCCAGAACGGTTACGGCGACCCGATCACGGTGCACGGCAGCGACCTGCTGGCCCGCTGCGTCCAGCACGAGACCGACCACCTGGACGGGGTGCTGTTCGTCGACCGGCTGGACCCGGAGATCCGCCGGCTGGCGCTGGCCGAGATCCGCAACGCCGGGTGGGCCGGCCTGACCCCGCCGGTGGTCAAGCTCAACCCCCATGCCAGCATCCCCAGCGTGTTCGGGACCCGCGGGTGAGGCTGCTGTTCGCCGGCACCCCGGAGGTGGCGCTGCCCTCGCTGCGGGCGCTGCTGGCACACCCGGTGCACGAGGTGGTCGCGGTGCTCACCCGACCGGACGCCCGGGCCGGCCGCGGCCGCGAGCTCAGCCCGTCCCCGGTCGCCGAGCTCGGGCTCCAAGCCGGCCTGCCGGTGCTGCGTCCGAATCGGCTGTCCGAGCCGGACGTCGTGCGGCAGCTGTCCGAGCTGGATATCGACTGCGCGCCGGTGGTCGCCTTCGGCGCGTTGCTGCGCGAGCCGGCGCTGAGCCTGCCCCGTCACGGCTGGGTGAACCTGCACTTCTCGCTGCTGCCGGCCTGGCGCGGCGCGGCACCGGTGCAGCAC
>JBPCPA010000111.1:0-14911 GCA_050999655.1 Jatrophihabitans sp. | reverse complement strand
CCCAGCACACCGAACTCGGCGCCGGGATGGCGGTGGCGATGAAAGATCTGGAGATTCGCGGGGCGGGCAACCTGCTGGGCGGCGAGCAGTCCGGCCACATCGCCGGGGTGGGTTTCGACCTCTACGTCAGGCTGGTCGGCGAGGCGGTCGCGGAGTTCAAGAACCCGGACGGCGCCGGTCCCGAACTGATCAGCGAGGTCAAGGTGGACCTGCCGATCAACGCCAACCTGCCGCAGGACTACCTGCCCGGTGAGCGGCTGCGGCTGGAGGCATACCGGTCGCTGGCCGCCGCCACCAGCAACGAGGCGGTCGACGCGGTGCGCCTGGAACTGCTCGACCGGTTCGGCCCGCTGCCGCAGGAGGTGGCCAACCTACTGGCGGTGGCCAGGTTCAAGGTGGTCTGCCGCACGTTCGGTATCACCGAGGTGTCCCTGCAGGGTCAGTCGGTCAGGTTCTCACCGGTGCTGCTGCCCGAATCGGCGCAGGTGCGGTTGCAGCGGACGTATGACCGGACGATCTACAAGGCGGCCGTGTCGACGATGGCTGCCGCCCGGCCCAAGGGGGTCATCAATCCGGACGGGACCTTCACCGAAGCCACGTTCGGCGGCGAGCCGCTGCGCGACCAGGCGCTGCTGAGCTGGTGCGGCCAGCTGTTGGAGTCCATTCTCGGACCGGTGCTGGCGGCCGTGCTGGCCAACTGAGCTAGCTGCGGTCGCTGCGGTACAGATCGCGCAGCAGGCCGATCTCGGCGCCGTGATGGACGACCTCGTCCAGCGCGTGCACCTCCAGATCGGCCCAGCTCGATTCGGCGAACGCGCCCCAGTCCGGCCCGAGCCGGCGCTGCAGGCCGTCCTCGCCCAGCGCCGTTATCCGTTCGCGGAATACGGTGTAGGCCAGGGTGAGCGTCTGCCGGGCGGGCTCGACCTCGCCGAACCATTGCCGGCCGCGTACCGGCAGCGGCCAGTCGCCCAGTTCCGGGCTGATGTAGCCGGCCAGGCAGTCCGAGCTGATGTGCCACATTCGCCAACCGATGGTGGTGATCGGGGCTGGCTGGGGCTCGTCCGACGCGATGTCGACCAGCCAGCCCTGGTCATCGCTCTGGCGCACCTGCCAGGAGGGCTCGGCCGGCACCCAGTGGTACTCGGCATCATCGAGGCCATCGAGCCGGGTTTCCAGCCGTTGCCAGACGTAGTCGAAGCCGGTCAGCAGCATCGGCATGACCTGCGCTGAAGGAGTCATGGCTGCGACGTTATCGTCCCGGCCCGACAGGATCGCGGCAGCTGGGTTCAGCCGGGCCGGACGGATCTGGGCAGGGTCGCGACTACCAGCTCGTAGGAATCGTCGATGAGCTCGTGCACCTCGTCGGCCGGCACCTCGTCGATCACCAGCCGGACCCACAGCCGCTTGTTGAGGTAGCGCGCCGGACCGGCGGCCGTCGGGTAGCGCTGCTTGAGCTCGTCCACCGCCTCGGCGGTGTTCTTGACGGTGATCGTGTGGTGACCGTCGTCGGCTCCGGGAAACAGGAAGATCTTGCTGGCGACCTTGGCCACCTCGCGATGCTCCTGCCAGGGATCATCGGCCCAGGCGCCGGGTTTGGCCAGGGCGTAGGCAAGCGCTGCTGCACTGTCCACCGGGCAGGTGTAGCACACCGGGCGGCGACCCTCACCCGGCCGGGTCACTCCGACATGCGAAACTGGTGGGGCCGTCTGCCGGGCGGCATGCCCCGAGATGAACCCGGAGAGTCGCGAAGTGAAGATCCGCTCGCTGGCCGTGCTGCCCGTCCTCGCGCTGGGCTGCCTGAGCCTGGCCGGTTGTGACTCCAAGGCCGGGGCTGCGGCCGTGGTCGACGGCCACCGGATCACCGAGTCGGACCTGTCCGGTTACCTCACTGCCGATGCCAAGCCGATTCAGGGCAGCGACGGCACCACCAGCACGCCGCCGAAGATCTTCGTGCTGGAATACCTGGTGCGCAATCAGGTCTTCGCCCTGCTGCTGTCGGCCGTCGGGGCGCCGGCCAGCGATTCCCAGCTCCAGGCGCAGAAGACCGCGTCGCTGGGCGGCGGCACCGAAAAGGATCTGAGCGACCAGATAACCCAGCTTGGCCTGGCCTCGAAGTTCGAGCCGGTGGTGGTGCGCAACCGCGAGTTGCTGACCCTGATCAACGCCAAGCTCAAGACCAACGACCAGGTCAACGCGGCGTTGGCGAAGGTCAAGGACAAGGTCACCATCAACCCGCGCTACGGCAGCTGGGACCTGCAGACGGTGTCGTTGACCGATCTGGGCAAGAAGCAGTTGCCGTCGGTGCTCAGCTATGACGGCACGCTGCCCGGCGACGTGAAGCCGTCGACCGGGCAGTGACCGAGCCCGGCTCGCAGCTGCTTGCCGCCGTCCGGATCATGGATCGGCTGCGCTCTCCGGGGGGTGGTCCGTGGGGCGCCGAGCAGACCCACCTCTCGCTGGCCCCGTACCGGATGGAGGAGGCCTACGAGACCCTCGACGCGATCGAGACCGGTGATCTGGCCGGTTTGCGCGAGGAGCTCGGGGACCTGTTGCTGCAGGTGCTCTTTCACGCGCGACTGGCCGAAGAGGCTGCCGGGGACGATCGGTTCGGCATCGATCAGGTCGCGGCGGATCTGGTCGACAAGCTGACCCGCCGGCACCCGCACGTGTTCGCCGAGACCGTGGCGGACTCGGCCGATGCCGTGGCCCGCAACTGGGACGAGATCAAGAAGGCCGAGAAGCGCCGCCAGTCGGTGACCGACGGGGTGCCGCTCGGTCAACCGGCGCTGGCGTTGGCCGCCAAGCTGGTCAGCCGATCGCGCCGGGCGGGTCTGAGCATCGAACTGCCGCCCGCGGCCCAGCCGGGCGCCGAGATCGGCGACGCGCTGCTGGCTCTGGTCGGCGAGGCGGTGCGGGCCGGCATCGATCCGGAACAGGCATTGCGTGAGCGGGTCCGCCGCTACGCCGAGCAGATCCGGGTCGCGGAGGCCGCACACCCCAACGCCGTGGAGGCAGTCGTGGAGTCAAGCCCGTTGGAGCCCAGCATGCCGCAGCGGCCCCGAGCCGACGACCAGTTGACCGACAAACGGGCCGGTGCGCCGCTGGCAGGCGGGGAGAAGGCGACCCTGGTCGGCTTTCTGGACTATCAACGCCAGACCCTGCTGCTCAAGTGCGCCGGCCTGAGTGCCGAGCAGCTGGTCACGCCGGCCTGCCCGCCGTCCACGCTGCGGCTGCTCGGCCTGCTGCGGCACCTGATCGACAACGAATACGGTTGGTTCTGCGAGGTATTCGCCGGTGAGCCGGAGGTGCTGCTGTTCGGCGACAACGACGCCGACCTGCTGATCGACCAGGCCGACGACGAGCTGGTCGCGGCCACCTTCGCCCAGTACGCCGAGCAGGTTGGGCGATCGCGCCAGATCATCGAGGCCGCCGAACTCGGCCAGCCGTCGGTGCGGCGTAGCGGTGAGAACGAGCCGTTCTCGCTGCGCTGGATCATCGTGCACCTGATCGAGGAGTACGCCAGGCACAACGGCCATGCCGACCTGCTCCGGCAGGCACTGGACGGAGCGGTCGGCGAGTAGCTGCAGCCGATCTCAAGCGGAGCCCGATAGGCTGATCGGCATCCCGGCCAGCTTCGGCGCGCCGGTGACCGGGTCGTCCATCGGCGTCCGGGCAGCAGTCGTAGCACGTCGAAAGGATCAGTTGTGGCCAGCATCGAGGCCGTCGGGGCCCGGGAAATCTTGGACTCGCGAGGCAATCCCACCGTCGAGGTCGAGGTCGCGCTCGACGACGGCACGCTCGCCCGGGCCGCGGTGCCCTCCGGTGCCTCGACCGGCGCCTTCGAGGCGGTGGAATTGCGCGACGGCGACGAGCGCTACGGCGGCAAGGGCGTGCTCAAGGCGGTCTCGGCGGTGCTGGACGACATCGGCCCCGAGCTGATCGGTTACGAGGCCAGCGAGCAGCGGTTGCTGGACGCCGCGCTGATCGACCTCGAAGGCACCCCGGACAAGTCCAAGTTCGGTGCCAACGCGATTCTCGGAGTCTCGCTCGCGGTGGCCAAGGCCGCGGCGTCCTCGGCCGACCTGCCGCTGTTTCGCTACCTGGGCGGTCCGAACGCCTACCTGCTGCCGGTTCCGATGCTCAACATCCTCAACGGCGGCGCGCATGCCGATTCCAACGTCGACGTCCAGGAGTTCATGATCGCTCCGGTCGGCGCGGCGACCTTCGCCGAGGGCTTGCGGCACGGCGCGGAGGTCTATCACGCGCTCAAGTCGGTGCTCAAGTCGAAGGGGCTGTCCACCGGGTTGGGGGACGAGGGCGGTTTCGCCCCGTCGCTGGAATCCAACCGGACCGCGCTGGACGTGATCACCGAGGCGATCGAGAAGGCCGGCTTCACCCCTGGTCGAGACATCGTGTTCGCGATGGACGTCGCTGCAACCGAGTTCTACTCCGACGGGGCCTACCAGTTCGAGGGAGCGGCCAAGACCTCCGAGCAGATGGTCGCCTACTACACCGATCTTGTCGCCAACTACCCGATCGTGTCGATCGAGGACCCGATGTCGGAGGAGGACTGGGACGGCTGGATCTCGCTGACCACCGAGCTGGACGAGGTCATTCAGATCGTCGGCGACGACCTGTTCGTCACCAATCCCGAGCGACTGGCCCGCGGAATCCGGACCGGCGCGGCCAATGCACTGCTGGTCAAGGTCAATCAGATCGGCACCCTGACCGAGACGCTGGACGCGGTGGACCTGGCGCACCGCTCGGGCTACCGGTGCATGATGAGCCACCGTTCCGGCGAGACCGAAGACACCACCATCGCCGACCTGGCGGTAGCCACCAACTGCGGCCAGATCAAGACCGGCGCGCCGGCCCGGTCCGAGCGGGTGGCCAAGTACAACCAGCTGCTGCGGATCGAGGAGGAGCTCGACGACGCTGCGCGCTATGCCGGCGTGTCAGCCTTCCCGCGCTTCCAACGGCAGGGACAGTAGACCGGTGGCCAGCAGCTCGGACCGTCGTGACCGGCCGGACCCTCATGGGCAACAGCCGGCCGGCAGGGTCCGGCTGCGCCGTCCGGCTACTGGGTTCCGGCTACGCCGTCCGGCTACTGGGGTCCGGCTGCGCCGTCCGCGGCTGACGGGGCGAACCATGATGGTCGCGGCGATGGCGCTGTTCCTGGTGGTGATCCTGGCTTCGCCGTTCCAGACCTACCTGAACCGGCGGGCATCGGTGGCCAGCTCGCAACGGCAGCAGCGCGAACTCGACGATCATGTCGCGCAGTTGCGCCAGCAGGCCGAGCAGTGGCAGGACCCGGCGTTCGGCGAGCGGCAGGCCCGGGTCCGGCTGCAGTACATCCGGCCGGGCGACACGCTGTACACGGTGCTCAACGCGCAGGGCCAGCCACTGAGCGCCGAACCGGTGCCGGTGACCAAGAAGGTGGTCCGGGCCGGGCACCAGCCGAGCTGGAACGACGCCCTGTGGTCGAGCGTCCAAAACGCCTCTCGATGAATGTCGAGGTCAGCACCGATGATCTGCGGGTGGTGGGTGCCCAGCTCGGCCGGCCGCCACGGGCGATCAGTTCGGTGGCGCACCGGTGCCCGTGCGGCAATCCCGATGTCGTCGAGACCGCGTCCCGGCTGCCCGACGGCACGCCCTTTCCGACGCTGTTCTACCTGACCTGCCCCAGGGCCTGCTCGCTGGTGGGGACGCTGGAGGCCTCGGGCCTGATGAGCGAGCTGAGCCAACGGCTGGTGGACGAGCCGGAGCTGGCGGCCGGCTACCGGGCGGCACACGAGGCTTACCTGCGGCGCCGCGCCGAGCACGGCCCGGTGCCCGAGATCGAGGGCATCTCGGCCGGTGGCATGCCGAACCGGGTCAAGTGCCTGCATGTGCTGGTCGGGCATGCGCTCGCCGCCGGGCCCGGGGTGAACCCGATCGGTGACCAGGCGGTGGCCCTGCTGGCCGACTGGTGGGCCGGTGGGCCGTGCGTCGAGCCGGCGGCGGCCGGATGAGCAGGGTTGCCGCGATCGACTGCGGCACCAACTCGATTCGGCTGCTGATCGCCGACCTCACAGCCGCGGGCCTGATCGACGTGCATCGCGAGATGCGGGTGGTCCGGCTTGGTGAGGGCGTCGACCGGACCGGCCTGCTGGCACCGCAGGCGATCGAGCGTACCCGGCTGGCGCTGGTCGATTACGCTGATTTGATAAGCCAGAACGACGTTGAGGCGATCCGGATGGTGGCCACCTCGGCCTCCCGGGACGCCGGCAATGCCGAGGACTTCCGGGTGATGGTGCGCCAGAGCCTGGGCGTCGAGCCTGAGGTGATCACCGGCCTGGACGAGGCGGCGCTTTCCTTCGCCGGGGCGGTGGCCGGGCTCCCCGGGATCGGCGAGCAGCCGCCGGACACAAAGCCCGGGACGCTGCTGCTGGCCGACATCGGCGGCGGCTCGACCGAACTGGTGCTGGGCGAGCCGGCCAGCCGGATAGTGCTCGCCGCGCACAGCATGGACGTCGGCTGCGTCCGGATGACCGAGCGGCATCTGCGCAGCGACCCGCCGCTGGCGCAGGAGATCGAGGCGACCCTGGTGGACGTCCGCGCCGCGCTGGCCCGGGCGGCTGAGGACGTCGCGGTGCGCGGGGCGACCGGTTTCGTGGGCGTGGCCGGCACCGTGACCACGGTGGCCGCGATCGCGCTGGAGTTGGCCGCCTATGACCCGGTGGCCATTCACGGCTCGGTGCTCAGCTACCAGCAGGTGGCCGAGGTGACCGCCCGGTTGCTGTCGATGAGCCGGGACCAGCGGGCCGCGTTGCCGGTGATGCATCCCGGCCGGGTCGATGTGATCGGCGGCGGGGCGCTGGTGTTGCGCGCCGTGATGGAATTCGTCGGTGCCGAGCAGGTGCTGATCTCCGAGCACGACATTCTGGACGGTATCGCGCTGAGCATCGCCCGCTGAGCACCTCCCGCTGAGCACCTCCCGCTGAGCGAGGCTGGCCAGCTGGCCGCTGGCGGCCCGCCCAGCGGGTCAGGCCTGCGCCTCCAGCCGGGCCTGCTTGCCGGGCTTCGGCCGTGGCGAGGGCTTGCCGGTCATCGCCCGCCACACGGTGTCGGCGCCCTTGGTGGTGAGCACCTGGGCGATGGCGGCGCCGACGCCGGTCAGGCCGGCCCAGATCAGGGCGTCACGCCAGTTGGTGTCGACCTCTTTCGGGTTCACCGGCGGGTCCTCCGGCCGCGCGGTGGCCCAGGCCTTGGTGGTCACCTTGGTGATCGCCCGGCCGATCGGGACGGCAACCACACCTGCCACGATCTTGAACGCGATCCTGCTGCCTGCGCCGGCCATCTGTCGCCCCTCATTGTCGAGTGCCTCGTCGAGTCGTGCGCCCAGTCTAGAAGCCGGGTGGCCGCCCGCCAGCCGGTGAGTGCCACGGTTGGTCGGGACCAGCGTGCCAGGTCGGTACGCTGGATTTTGTGAGCCGGCGGAGCAACACATGAGTGGCGGACCCAAGCGGATCCTGATTGTCGGTGGCGGTTATGTCGGCATGTACACCGCGTTGCGCGCACAGCGAAAGCTCTCGCCGGGTCGGGCCGAGATCGTGGTCGTCGATCCCCAGCCGAACATGACCTATCAGCCCTTCCTGCCGGAGGCCGCAGCCGGCAGCATCGAGCCCCGGCACGTGGTCGTCCCGCTACGCCGGGTGCTCAAGAAATGCCGGGTGATCACCGGCTCGGTGACCCACATCGACCACGACCGGCGCTCGGCCACCATTCAGCCGGCCGACGGCCAGCCCTACTCGCTGGACTACGACCTGATCGTGGTGGCACCCGGCTCGGTAGCCAGGACGCTGCCGATACCGGGCCTGCGCGAGCACGGCATCGGCTTCAAGACCATCGGCGAGGTCATCTTCCTGCGCAACCACGTGCTGTCCCGGCTGGACTTCGCCTCGTCCACCGAGGATCCGGCGGCGCGGGCCAGGGCGCTGACCTTCGTCTTCGTCGGCGGTGGTTACGCCGGCGTCGAAGCCTTCGCCGAACTGCAGGACATGGCCCGCTACGCCTGCCGCTACTACCCCGATCTGGAGCCGGACCAGTTGCGCTGGGTGCTGGTCGAGGCGGCGAACCGGATCATGCCCGAGGTGTCGGTGAAGCTGGCCGCCTACACCGTGGACCGGCTGACCGAGCGCGACATGGACGTTCGGCTGGACACCCGGCTCAACTCCGCGGTCGGCGGCCAGATCGTGCTCAGCGACGGCGACACCTTCGCCGCCGACACGCTGGTGTGGACCGCCGGGGTCAAGGCTCACCGGTTGGCTCTCGATTCCAACCTGCCGGTGGATGACAAGGGCCGGCTGACCTGCCGGGCGAATCTGACCGTGCGCGGTGTGGACGGGGTGTTCTCGGCCGGTGACATCGCCGCCGTGCCGGATCTGTCCAAGGACGACCCGGACGCGCTGTGCGGGCCGTCCGCCCAGCACGCGGTGCGGCAGGCGAAGGTGCTGGCCGACAACCTGATCCGCACCATCAACGGCCAGGGCCTCAAGGACTACAAGCACGCCTACGCCGGTTCGGTCGCCTCGCTCGGCCTGTACCGGGGGGTTGCCGAGCTCTACGGGGTCAAGGTGCGCGGGCCGCTGGCCTGGTTCATCCACCGCACCTATCACCTGTCGCGGGTGCCTACCTTCAACCGCAAGGTACGGGTGCTGGCCGACTGGACCGCCGCGCTGTTCTTTCCCCGCGAGGTGGTCTCGATGGGTCAGCTGCAGATGCCCAAGTACGACTTCGAGCAGGCCACCGCGCCCTGACGACCAGGCTGGCTAGGCTCGGCGCTGGCCCTCGTAGCCCAATGGCAGAGGCAGCGGACTTAAAATCCGCACAGTGTCGGTTCGAGTCCGACCGAGGGCACCAACGTTGTAATTTCGACAGCAATCACAAGTGTGCCGTTTCGCTGGGCGAGCTGACGCCCTCACCCTCCGACGTGGCCGGTCGCTGAACCGCTGGTTCTCTCGCTGCCTGTGACCGGGTATGGCTCGGCTCGCACTGATTGCGAAGCCTGGTCTGAGATCGTGGTGCATCCGTGCCGGCGTCCGTGCACAGAGACTTACGCTCAGAACTCGACCAGGTGAGACCGGGGTAGGGAATGACCTTGACCATGTCGGTCGCGGTGGACGGCAGGCTCACTGTTCATCCGTGGTTGCGCACAGAGATCAGGCAGTTGGGTGGGGATGGCGCACAGCTCAGCGTTGCGGACCAGGACGTGTTCAGCTTGATCGTGGCTCGCAGCAAGGCCCGAGGATTGGCAAGTTTCAGCGGCGACGAGCCGCCTAGCGTGCGGTGGGGCCACAACGACGCTGGCGGTGACTGGACTCAGGATGGCATGGTCCGCCGGCTTGCCTGGTTCCAGTGCGCGGTCCCCGGGCAGCCGCTGGTCGGACGCAGGCTCCCGATCCAGCCTGCTTTCTCAGTGCTGGATGACCTGCTATCGCTCACCGGCGCCATCGATCTGCGGGCCGTCCACGCGGTCGTTCCAGTGGCTGCGGCTCCCGACGGGCGCTTCGATCTCGCTGCCATGGCTCGATGGTTTGACTTCGCGCACCCCGAGACCACCCGGCTCGTGTCTGTCGCGTTGTCTGCCCCGGGCAGCGACCCGGCAACCTTCACACCATTGTTGGAACTGGTTCGAACTAGATCTGTCGACCGGATCGATCCGGAGAATGCTGAGATCGCCGCGTTGCCGCCCTTCGAGCCGCCCTACGGCATGCCGTGGCTCCTCGGTCCGGGCGAGCGCGTTCAACTGGCCATGCGATGCGCGCTGCCAACATGGTCGATCGACGCAGCGTCCTGGCTGGTTGAGATCCTCATCGAGGCACTCCGCGAACTGCAAGCAACGGGTCCGGTCGCAATCAGCGTCATCACCGATCTCGGCTAACTCTCGCCTCACCTGCTTCCGCCGCAGAGGTAAGAAGCTTTCTCAGGAGGTGCATCCTGCCGAGCGGGTGCGTCCGGTCGGGATTTCGCCGGCTCGGATCGCAGACAGGCGGCCTGCGGACGCTCAGCCAGCGGGCGTTCAGCCGGTGGACTCGGCATCCTGGCGGGCGAGTTCGGCCGAGGCCTTCGCCAGGGCGCCGCTCATTGCCTCGAGATGGCGCAGCAGGTCGGCCTCGTCCAGCTCGAGATTGCGCCGGAACGCCTCGATGGCCGTATTGAACGTCTGAAAGCACGCCTCGGTGGCGCGTTGGCCGGCCGGGCTCAACGACAGCACGACCGAACGACCGTCGGCCGGATTGGGCCGGCGCTTAAGGTGGCCGTTGCGGGCCATCCTGACCAGCATGCTCGACATCGTGCTGGCTTTCATTCCGAGGGTGCCGGCCAGCTGGGTCGGCGTGGTCGGCTGCAGCAGCCGCAGCGCGCTGTAGACAGCGAATTCGGTCGGCGGCAGCGGCGCGCCGGCCATCGCCAACTGCAGCAGGGTTCCCTGTTGCTGGGACAGGGCGAACAGCAACAGGAACGGCCCACGAAACTCCAGCTGGCCCATGACCACGACTGTAGTGCGGGTCCTGGCGGGTGCCAGTCTGACCGCGCCGGGACGGCACTCCGTTACGCAAACTACTACGATCTCGTAGTAGTTCTGTGACCTCGGCTCGATACCGTCCAGGCATGGGCAACCGGCGGGGGTTCGGTTCAGCATCAGTATCAGTATCGGTATCGGTATCGGTATCGGTATCGGTATCGGTATCGGTATCGGCATCGGTGGCAATGGCCGTGTTGATCGCGCTCACCGGCTGCGGTTCGGCGCGGTCCGCCGCATCGGGCCAGGCCTCGCCGACCCCGAACTCGGCCACCAACTTGGCCACGAGCTCGGCCACCAACTCGGCCACCAACTCGGCCACCGCGGCAGCTACAGCCACCGCCGAGCCGTACGTGGTGCGCCGGATTGCGACCGGCAGCCGGCCGTGCGCCGCCCTGGGTGCCGCTGGCTCGGTCTGGGTGGCCGACATCAATGACAACAAGGTCAGCCGGCTGGACCCGAAGACCGGCACGGTGCTGGCACGGATCGCCACCGATGCCGGGCCCTGCGGGATGGCCTATGGCGCGGGCGCGATCTGGGTGGAGAACTACGGCGCCTCGACGGTCACCAGGATCGAGGTGGCCACCGGCAAGACCACCAGCATCAAGGTCGGCGACTCGCCCTACGATGTGACCTTCGCCGGCGGCGCGGCCTGGGTGACCAACTACAGCGATGGCACCGTAACCCGCATCGACGCCCGCACCGACAAAACCCGCACCATCAAGGTCGGCGCCCAGCCGGTCGGGATCGCCCCGGCCGCCGGCGCGATCTGGGTCGCTGATTCGGGCAGCAACGAGATCTCCCGGATCGAGATCACGACCGGTGCGGTCACCTCGCTGCCCTTCGGCGGCTCGCCGAGCTGGACCGCCTATGACCAGGACACCGTCTGGATCGGCGACCAGGGCGCGGGTGAGATCGTCCGGCTGGACGCGCGGACCGGGGCCATCGTGCGCCGCAGCAAGGTCGGCCAGAGCCCGAACGACGGTGACGTGTTCGCCGGCTCCGTCTGGTTTCCGGACAAGGCAGGTTCGATCTACCGGCTCGACGAGAAGACCGACGCGGTGTCCGGCCCGTTCCCGATAGGCGCGGGCAATCCGTTCGTGGTCAGTGGCTATGCCGGCCGGCTGTGGATCGCCGACTTCGGCGGTACCAACACCATTGTCCTCGACCCGGCGCTGCTGCCGGCCCGCTAACCCCGCCAGCCCGGGTCGTCCTGGCTGATCGTCCACTCGACCGTGGCTCGGGTGGTGTCGCGCAACTCCGAACTCGCGTCTACGTCCTCGCGCATCACCCGGCCGATCAGCGTGTTGTGCCACATCGCCTCGGCCTGCTGGCACATCGGGCAGTCGGTGCCCGGTCTGCCATCATGGGCGAGGCGACGGTGGGCCAGCATTCCGTAGACGGCGAGGTCGAGCAGCCCGTCGATGGCCGCCCACCGGACATCATCGCTCTGCACCACCAGCCCGGCTCGGGTGCCACGCTCGTCGTCGGCCTCCAAGATCCGGCCGGCCTGCAACCGGGGCGCCAGCTTGTCCGAGGGCGGCAACTGATCGCGTAGTTCTTCGGTCACCGACACCAGCACCTGGGCGGCAGCCAGCCCGCGGCGGTGGCTGATGGGACGGATCGGCATGAGGCCAGTTTATCGAACAGTATTTCGATTTGCTACGCCTGAGCACCGGTTCCGGTTCGGCCGGCGGTGCGACCCGGCGGTGCGACACGATTACGCGGCTGGCCGCCCCACCGGCGGAGCGGCGACGGCACCGGGCGGTAACGCTGAGTTAAAAGGCCGTGTGGCTGGTGGGGCACTTCGCGAAAGTTTCACCCAGACCTGTGGCATGCTCCTGGACGGCGGGAGCCACTTCAGGCTCACAATCCTCCATGAAGATCAACATAAAAGATCATATATGGGTCCGCTGACCTGACACCCCCACGTGCCAGCCGGCACAACTTTCTCAGCTTTGCCGATGCCTGCCGATTGATTACAGCGAGTGATCTATCGCGCTGTGCCGCCCGGAGTGACACCGGCGCGGTACGGCGGTGAGCAGGTCGGGCGCTGGGCCGGAAGGAACGTAGAAATGACCGTAGGAACATGGTAAAACTCGACTTTCGCAAGCACCGCCGAGTGGTGGCCGGCATCGGCGCCGCTGCCATCGCGGTGACGTTGGTCTCCAGCAGTGCCGCCGGTGCGGCCACCTGGCACTGGCGCGCAGCCCAGATCTCGATGCATCCGGCCCCGAATCGCCACCCGAGCCGACCCCCGCTGCGCCCGACCACGGTGCACAAGCCGACCCGGAGTGCCACCCCCACCAAATCGGTGACCCCAACTCCGACCAAGACCGTGCCGAGCAGCACCACGCCGGCGCCGACCAGCGCGGCGCCGACCAGTTCGGCCCCGGCTCCGACCGGCAACTGCGCCAATCCCAAGAACCCGTGGGCGTCCCTGGAAGCCTGCGGCTGGGCCGGTCCGGCCAACACCGGCTACCGCTCGGCCAACTGCCCGAACGGCCTCACCGTCAATTCCGGCAGCACCACCCGGGTCATCGCGGTGACCAAGGCCAATACGGTCATCAGCTGCCAGCGGATCACCGGCAGCCTGGACATCCAGGCCAACAACGTCACCATCTCTGACAGCTACGTCAGCTATGACGGCGGCGGCGTCGGTGGTTCCGGGGTGAGCAAGATCGAGGACGGAGCCAGTGCCACCGTCGACCACGTCGAGATCAACGGCCTGAACCACACCCATTCCTGCGTCTGGCTGCAGGGCACCGCCGGGGTGGTTCGCAACATCAACTGCTACGGCATCAACGACGGCATCTTCAGCTGGGCCGACACCAAGTACTCGGCCACCACCGGCGACAACTTCTCGATCACCGACAGCTACTTTCACACCTTCACCGCCAACGCCGCCAATGGCCACATCGACGGTTACCAGACCGAGGGCGCCAACAACGGGGTCATCAAGCACAACACCTACCTGATGACCAGCGACGCCGACAGTGCGATCGCGATCTGGGACAGCCTGAAGAGTTCGTCCAATATCGCGGTGTCGAACAACCTGATCACCGGTGGTGGGTTCTCGGTGTACGCCGAGGACTACAGCCCCAGCGAGTCCAACCCGGTCGGTGGATTCACCATCAGCAACATCACCTTCACCGGAAACACCTTCAGCACCCACGCGGCCAAGTGCGTGGGCGGTTACGGCACCTGGTTCGCCCGGCCCACCTGGAAGTACCAGGGCGGCCCGACCGACGGCTGGCACCGCAGCGGAAATGTGGTGCTGGAGACCGGCGAGAAGATCGACGCCAACAACCCGCACGTCAACGGAACGCTGTGCACCTGAGCTCGCTCTGACGGGACGAGCAGGGCTGGCCGGTGGCAAAACTGGCCGCGTCCGGCGGGAACCCTGAGGGCACTGTCGAGCGTTGTCTGTAGTAGTCAGGCAGGCGCGCCGGCAGTGCCGGAGCGGTATCGAGGTGGAGGCGACGACAGTGGCCAGTAACCCTGTCCTTCGGGGTTTCGAGAAGACCGGACGTCCCGGGGTGTCGGGCCAGGCCGGCCGGGCGGTGCCGCCCCCGCAGTCGGCCTCGCAGCTCAACGAGTGGTACACCCAGCCGTCCTACGGACAGCCACCGGCCCCGGCGCCACCATCGCGGTACCTGACCCTGGACGACGTGATCACCCGATCTGTGCTGCTGATCGGTGCGATGGTGCTGGCCGCCGGGTTTGCCTGGTTCGCGGTGCCCGACAGCGCGGTCGGCGCTGTGGTGGCGATCGGAGTCATCGGCGCGCTGGGCCTCGGCCTCTACATGGGCTTCTCGGGCAAGGCCAACGCCGCCACCACCGTCAGCTATGCCGTTCTCGAGGGACTGGCGCTCGGCGGGATCAGCGAGCTGTTCAACCGGCAGTGGCCCGGCATCGTGGTGCAGGCCATCACCGGCACCATGATGGTTGCCGGCGGGGTGCTGGTGGTCTACAAGACCGGTGCGGTGCGGGTCACCCCCAAATTCACCAAGATCGTGTTCGCGGCCACCCTCGGGGTGTTCGGCCTGATGCTGGTGAACGTGATCGCCGGCCTGTTCACCCCCGGTGGCCTGGGGCTGCGCGACGCGAACACCAACCCGGTGATCGCGATCGGGTTCAGCCTGCTGTGCATCGTGATCGCGGCGTCCAACTTGATCCTGGACTTCGACATGATCGAGCAGTCGGTGCGCCGGGGCGTGGACGAGAAGTACGGGTGGTACCTGTCCTGGGGGCTGCTGGTGACCCTGGTCTGGCTCTACCTGGAGATCTTGCGGCTGCTGAGCTACCTCACCGGACGCAACAACTAGCCAACCCAGTAGAAGCGGGCCC
>JBPCPA010000140.1:0-17589 GCA_050999655.1 Jatrophihabitans sp. | reverse complement strand
GGCCGGCCCCGGCCCGGCAGCGGCCGGTTCGTCGGGCGCCGGTTGCCACAGCGCGGTGCTCACCCCGTCCACCACCGGCGAGGCCTGCCGGCTCGCGACCGCGAGCTCGCCGGCATCGATCCCCTCGGCGTCCTCGCCCGGGCCGCCCAGCAGCAGCCGGAACAGCGCGCTGCGCTCCATCAGCTCGTCGAAGGTGCCCAGGTCGGCCACCTGGCCGTGCTCGAGCACCGCGATCCAATCGGCCAGCGCCAGGGTGGAGCGCCGGTGTGCCACCAGCAGGGTGGTCCGGCCCCGGATCAGGTGCCGCAAGGTGCTCAGGATCTCGGCCTCCACCCGCGGATCGACCGCGCTGGTCGCGTCGTCGAGCAGCACGATCCGCGGGTCGGTGAGCAGCGCCCGGGCCAGCGCGATCCGCTGCCGCTGACCACCGGACAGGGTCAGGCCACGCTCGCCGACCACGGTGTCATAGCCCTGCGGTAGCTCGTCGATGAAGTCGGCTGCCTCGGCGGCCTGCGCCGCGGCGACCACCTGTTCGTGCCCGGCGTCCGGCCGGCCGTAGGCGATGTTGGCGGCGATCGTGTCGGAGAACAGGAAGCTGTCCTCGAACACCATGCCGATCGCGGCGCGCAGCTCGGTCAGCCGCAGGTCTGCCACGTCGATGCCGCCGACCGACACCGCACCCGAATGCACGTCATAGAACCGGGGCACCAGCATCGCCAGGGTGGACTTTCCCGATCCGGCGCCACCCACAATGGCCACCGTCTCACCCGCCCGCACGGTCAGACTCAGCTCGCGCAGCACCGGCTCGGTGCGGGTGTAGCCGAACCGGACCCGGTCGAAACGCAGCTCCACCGCGCCGTCGGGCAGCGGCCGCGCACCGGGACGATCCTGCACCTGCGGGGACGAGTCGATGACCTCCAGCACCCGCTCGACGCCGGCCCTGGCCTGCTGGCCGACGGTGAGCAGCGCGGTGACCTGCCGGACCGGGCCGACCAGCTGCCCCAGGTAGGTGGAGAAGGCCAGGAAGGTGCCCAGGGTGATCTCGCCGTGCAACGCCAACCAGCCACCCAGCAGCAGCACCCCGATCTGGCCCAGGCCGGGAACCGCGGTGAGCGCGGAGGTGTACTTGGCCTGCAGCCGCACCACCCGCATCCGTAGCGCGTACAGCACACCGGCCCGCTCGCCGAGCTCGTCCACCTCGCGCGCCTCCTGGCCGAAGCCCTTGGCCACCCGCACCCCGGTCACCGCCGCCTCGACCTGCCCGACCAGCTCGCCGGACTGCTGCTGGGCGGCCCAGTTGGCCGGGAACAGATCACGCCGCGACGCCGAGGCCACCAACCACAGTGCCGGTGCGATCGCCACCGCGACCAGGGTGAGCAGCGGCGAGAGCCAGAGCATCGCCACCAGCGAGATGACGAACAGCAGCACGTTTCCGGTCAGCGCGGGCAGGAAGGACAGCAACCCCTGCACCAGGCCGACATCGCTGATCGAGCGGCTCACCACCTGGCCGGTCTGCAACGCGTCCTGGGCGGCGCCGTCGAGTCGCTGCAGGGCCTTGAACACGTCCCCGCGCAGGTCGTACTGCACGTCCAGCGACAGCCGGCCCGCGGTGAACCGCCGCACAAAGGTCAGGCCGTACTGCAGCAATGCGGCACCGATCAGCATCGCGACCCACGGCGTGATCGAGGCGGTGTGAGGCCGGCGCGCGGTTCCGCTGGCGCTGAGGCCACCGGCGCTGACGATGTCGATGACGTGCTTGACCACCAACGGCACCGCTACCGAGACCAGCGCGCCGGCCAGCGCCGAGCCGAAGGCTGCGAACAGGTCCAGCCGGTGCCGCAGGCAGTAGCCGGCCAGTCGGCGAAGCCAGGATGCGGAGTCGGCGGGGGATTCGGCTGGCGGCACGAGTGCCATTCTATTCAGGTGTTTAGCCTGACGAATTAGTTGCCGGCCGGGCTCAGGTCGGTACCCGGCCGGCCTCGGCGAGCATCGGCCGGGTCAGACCACCGTCCCGGGCGACCCGCGGCAGCACCTCCGAGGCCAGCAGCTGGCCGAGGTTGCCGGCCCGCAACTCGTCCCAGCTGCGCGGCGCGGCGACCCAGGGCTGGGCCCGGCCCCGCAGCGAGTAGGGGCAGATGGTGGTCTTGGCGGGGTTGTTCTGGCTCCAGTCCCGCAGCACCTTGCCGCCGCGCAGCGCCTTGGCCATCTTGGACACCAACAGGCTCGGATGCTCGGCGGCCAGCGACTCGGCCAGCCGCTTGGCGTAGCGCAGCACCGTCTCAGCCGACTGCGAGGCGTCCAGCGGGGCATAGAGCTGCAGGCCCTTGCTGCCGCTGGTCACCGGCAGGGCGGACAGCCCGTCGGCGGTCAGCCGGTCAGCGATCAGCAGGGCCGTTTCGGCACACTCGGCCAATCCGGCCGGCGCGCCGGGGTCCAGGTCGATCACCAGGCGGTCGGGGTTGCGTACCCCGCCGCGCGGCCCGACCGTCCACTGCGGCACGTGCAGCTCCAGCGCGGCCAGGTTCGCCGCCCAGATCAGGCCGGCGGTGTCGGTGATGATCGGAAACCGCAAGGTCTCCAGCTGGCGCGAGGACCCGGGGGTCGGCAGCACCACGGTGCGAACCCAGTCCGGCGTCGACCTGGGAATGTTCTTCTCGAAGAACGGGGTCGAGCCGATCCCGTCCGGCCAGCGGATCCGGGTCACCGGCCGGTCCGCCAGCTGCCCGAGCAGCACCGGCGCGATCCGGGCGTAGTAGTCCAGCACCTCGGCCTTGGTGGTGCCCGCCTCCGGGTAGAGCACCTTGCCCAGGCGTTTGAGGTGCAGCTGCCGACCGTCGACGCTGACCAGCTGGCCGTCCGGTTCAGGACTCACGGCGCACCTGCCCGGGGTCGAGGTCGGTGCGCAGCCCGCGGTAGACCGGGTGGCGTAGCCGTCCTGAACCGGTCCAGTGCAGGTGCCGGACCTCGATGACCACCTGCGGTCGGCACCAGATCGTGGCGTCGGCATCGATCGCCGGCACCTCGGTCGCGAACGGTGAGTCGGCACGGCGCAGCGGGTCCAGCAGCTGCCGCAGTCGCCGACCGGCGTCCCGGCTGATGCCGCTACCGACCCGGCCGGCATAGCTGAAGCCGCCCGCGTCATCAGACACCCCGAGCAGCAGGCCGCCGAGCTGATCCGATGAGGTGCCCTGCAGCCGGCGCCAGCCACCGACGACGCAGGCCTGGTGCTGGCGGTGCGCGGTCTTGATCCAGTCGCCGCTGCGCCGGCCGGGCTGGTAGGCCGCGCGGCGGCGCTTGGCGACCACTCCTTCCAGGCCCTGCTCGGCGGTCGCCGCCAGCAGCGCCGGCCCGTCGTCATAGACCGGCGAGCAACTCCACCCGGTGCCGGCCAGCTCCAACTGTTCCAGGCTGGCGCGGCGCTCGGTCCACGGCCGCCCGATCAGTTCCACGCCGTAGAGCCGCAGCAGATCGAAGGTCATCACCGATACCGGTTGCTGCTCGGCCAGTTCGGCCGCCCGGCGCGCGTCCTCGACGTGCATCCGGTCGGCCAGCGCCGCGAAGGAGGGCAGCCCGTCGCGCAGCGCGATGATCTCGCCGTCCAGCACCGCGTCCTTGAGCACCCGCGCGATGGGCTGGAGCTCGGGGTAGCCGGCGGTGATGTCGCGCCCGGTCCGCGATCGCAGCAACAATCGCGAATCGGTGATCTCAGCCAGCACCCGCATACCATCCCACTTGACCTCGTGACTCCAATGTTGCCCAACAGGCTGGCTTCCCGCGGTCGCTAGCATCGGTCGCATAGGCTCATGCTGCCCGTACCACGCCGGTTGGCGCCAGAAGTGAGGAGTCGGTGATGCGAGCGATCTGGAAAGGCGCGGTCTCCTTCGGACTGGTCAACGTCCCGGTCCGGCTGTTCGCGGCCACCGAGGACAACGACATCCGGTTCCACCAGGTGCACCGCGAGGACGGCGGCCGGATCAAGTACAAGCGAACCTGCAGCATCTGCAGCGAAGAGGTCGCCTACGACGAGATCGCCAAGGGCTATGAGACCAGTGACGGTCAGCTGGTGATCCTGACCGACGAGGACCTGGATCAGCTGCCGGTGGCCAGCAACCACGAGATCGACGTGGTGGAGTTCGTGCCCGCCAGCCAGGTGGATCCGATCCTGTTCGCCAAGAGCTACTACCTGGAGCCGGACGCCCGCGCGGCCAAGCCCTACGCGCTGCTGCGCGAGTCGCTGGTGGAGACCGACCGGATGGCGATCGTCAAGATCGCCCTGCGGCAGAAGGAGACCCTAGCCGTGTTGCGGGTACGCGACAAGGCCATCCTGCTGCAGACCATGATGTGGCCCGACGAGATCCGCAAGCCGGAATTCTCGGTGCTGGACACCGACATCGAGCTGCGGCCGCAAGAGTTGAAGATGGCCGCCTCGCTGGTGGAGAGCATGGCCACGGACTTCGACCCCGAGGAGTTCACCGACTCCTACCGGGGCGCGGTGATCGAGCTGATCGAGGCCAAGCTGGACAAGGGGGAGTCCGCCGAGTTGCCGGCTCCGGACAAGAAGCCGGCGGCCGGCAAGACCGGCGAGGTGATCGACCTGCTGACCGCGCTGCAGCGCAGCGTCGACCGGGCACGTGGCGGGTCGGGCAGCTCGGACGCAGCCAATGCCGACACCGCCGATGCCGACACAGCCGACGCGGCACCGGCCAAGGCAGGGTCTGCGAAGGCAGCCCCGGCGAAGGCAGGCCAGGCCAGGAAGGCCCCCGCCAAGACCGTGGCCAAGAAGGCCGCAGCCAAGGCGCCGGCCGCGAAGAAAGCCCCAGCCAAGAAGGCGGCCGCAGGCAAGCCAACGGAAAAGAAGGCAGCAGCCAAAAAGAGCGCCTGATCCTGCTAGGCTCAGCCAATGCGCTGTGATTGCAAGGGTTCGCTGAACCTGTGGTGGCCGTCCGACTAGGACGGTCTGCACACCCTGCGCACTGCACTTACTGCATATACCAGGGCCGTCCCCGCCGGGACGGCCCTGTGTCGTGTCATCGGCGTGGACGTGCCCCACCACCTTGGAGGACGTCATGATCGCAGACATCGCACTGGATTCCGGCCGCTTGCCGGCCACCACCCCGGCTGCCCAGCGGGTGCTCACCGGTGACCGGCCCACCGGCGGGTTGCACCTGGGCCATTACTTCGGCACCCTGGTCAACCGGGTCCGGCTGCAGCAGCAGGGACACGAGCTGTTCGTGCTGGTCGCCGATTATCAGGCGCTCACCGATCGGGACCGGCCGGTCGAGGTCGGCGAGCGCAGCCTGGACATCGTGCTGGACTATCTGGCCTGTGGCCTGAGCCCCACCGCCACCACCGTCTTCGCGCACAGCGCGGTGCCGGCGTTGAACCAGCTGATGCTGCCGCTGCTCTCGCTGGTGAGCACCGGCGAGCTGGACCGCAACCCGACCGTCAAGGACGAGATCGCGGCGGCCGGGCGCCGGTCGGTGAGCGGGCTGATGCTGACCTACCCGGTCCATCAAGCCGCAGACATCCTGTTCTGCAAGGCGAATCTGGTTCCGGTGGGACGCGATCAGCTGCCCCACCTGGAGCTCTGTCGGACGCTGGCCCGCCGGTTCAACGACCGCTACGGTCCGGTGTTCCCGCTGCCGCACGGCCTGCTCGGCGACGTCGCGCTGCTGGCCGGCCTGGACGGTCAGAAGATGTCCAAGAGCCGGAACAACGCGATCGGCCTGACCGACGGGCCGGATCTGGTCACGGCCAAGGTGCTGGCTGCTCGCACCGACTCCGAACGGGCGATCACCTTCGAACCGGACCGGCGCCCGGAGGTGGCCAACCTGCTGAGCATCGCCGGGCTGTGCCTGGGCATCCAGGCGCGGGCGGTGCCCGACCAGCTCGGCGGCGGTGGTGCGCTGGCACTCAAGCAGCTGGTCATCGACTCGGTCAACGCGCTGCTCGGCCCGATCCAGCTGCGGCGGGCGCAGTTCGATCGGGGTGATGCCGCAGACCTGCTGCGTCAGGGCGGCGAGCACGCCCGCTCGATCGCCGAGCACACCCTGCGCCAGGTGCACCAGGCGATGGGCATGGACTACGAAGGTCTTTACCGCGGGCGGTGATCGGTGACACCATCCAGAGCCATGGCCGCCATCCCGGGCAACGATGCAGGACTGGATCATTCGATCATCCAGAACCGGGCTCCACACGTGGCGCGGCTGTTCCTGGACCGGGTACAGGCCACCCCGGACGGCGAGGCATTCCGGTTTCTGCGGGACGGCCGCTGGGACTCGCTGAGCTGGTCGCAGACCGGGGCCGCCGTCGAGGGACTGGCAGCCGGCCTGGTCGCGCTCGGGGTGCGGGCCGGGCAGCCGGTCGCGCTGGCCAGCAACACCCGCCTGGAATGGATACTTGCCCACCTGGCGGTGCTGCTGGCCGGCGCGGCCACCACCACCGTCTACCCGACCACCAGCCCGGACGAGGTCGCCTACATCCTGGCGGATTCGGGCAGCGTGCTGGTGTTCGCCGAGGACGACGGCCAGCTGGCCATACTGCGGGCGCGCAGAGCGCAGCTGCCCGACGTCCAGACCGTCATCAGCTTTGCCGGACAGTCAGACGGCGACTGGGTGATCGGGCTCGATGAGGTGCGTGAGCTCGGTGCGGAACTGCTGCGCCAGCACCCGCACGCGGTGATGGACCGGGTGGCCGGCATCCGGGAGCAGCACCTGGCCACGCTGATCTATACCTCGGGCACCACCGGCCGGCCCAAGGGTGTCCGGCTGCGGCACTCCTCGCTCACCTACGAGGCCGCGGCGGTGGCGACCGTCGGTGATCTCAGCGCTACCGACCTGCAGCTGCTGTGGCTGCCGCTGTCCCACGTCTTCGGAAACATCCTGCTCATGGTGGCGTTGCAGGTGGGCTTTGCGACGGTGGTGGACGGCCGGGTTGAAGCGATCGCCGACAACCTCCTCACCGCTCGGCCCACCGTGATGAGCGCGGTGCCGCGGGTGTTGGACAAAGTGCACGCCCGGGTGCACGATACGGTCCGGGCGAGTGGCCGGCCGCGGGCGGCATTGTTCGAGTGGGGGATCGGGGTGGGTGGCCAGGTAGCTGGCTGCCGGCGTCGCAGCGTGCCGGTTCCGTTCGTGCTGGCACTGCGATTCGCGCTCGCCGACCGACTGGTGCTGAGCAGGGTCCGGGATCGGTTCGGTGGCCGGTTGCGGTTTCTGATCTCCGGTTCGGCTCCACTGAACCTCGAGATCGCCGAGTGGTTCGAGGCGGTCGGTATCCGGGTCCTGGAAGGTTACGGCCTGACCGAGACCAGCGCGGCGTCGTGCTTCAACCGACTGGCCCGCGGCGAACTCGGTACCGTCGGACCGCCGATCCCCGGCACCGAGGTGCGTATCGCCGACGACGGTGAGGTGCTGTTGCGTGGCCCCGGGGTGATGGAGGGCTATCACAGGATGGCTGCGGTGACCGCCGAGACGATCACCGACGACGGGTGGTTGCACACCGGCGACATCGGCAGCCTCGATGAGTGTGGCTACCTGCGGATCACCGATCGCAAGAAGGACCTGTTCAAGACCAGCGGCGGCAAGTACGTGGCACCGTCGGCGATCGAGTCGGCGCTGCGGGCAATCTGTCCGTACGTGAGTCAGGTGGTGGTGTGCGGCGACGGCCAGAGCCACGTGACCGCGCTGATCACGCTGGATGCCCAGGCGATCGGTGTCTGGGCGGCCGGGCCTGGCACGACCGGTCTGGACTACCGCGAGCTGGTCGGCTCGGCGGCGTCACGGGCCCTGGTTCAGGGCTACGTCGATGAGCTGAACAGCCGACTCAACCCGTGGGAGGCGATCCGCGCCTTCACCATTCTCGATCGAGATCTCACCATTGCCGACAGTGAATTGACCCCCAGTCTGAAGGTACGGCGAGCGCTGGTCATCGAGCGGTTCCAGGCCACCGTCGAGGCGATGTATCGCTGACCGGCGCTATTCTGGCCGCTATGCAGACTCCTCGACTGACGCTGTCCGGAATAGTGCTTGATTCGCCCGACGCGCAGGAACTAGCCGGGTTCTACCAGCGGCTGCTCGGCTGGGCGGTGGTGCAGGACGAGCCCGGCTGGATGAAGCTCCGCTCGCCCGACGGCGGCGCCGGATTGTCCTTTCAAACCGAGTCGAACTATCGCCGGCCGAGCTGGCCGGCCGGCCCCGGCGACCAGCAGATGTCGGTGCACCTCGACGTCGAGGTGGCCGATCTGACAATCGCCGGCGAGCACGCTCTCGCCGCTGGTGCGGTGCTGGCCGACCACCAGCCCCAGGATGGCGTCCGGGTGTACATCGATCCGGCCGGCCACCCGTTCTGCCTGTTCCTCGCTGGCTGAACCAGGCTCAGCGCGGTGAGATGGCCAGCAGGCTACCGTCGACGGTTCCCAGGTACAGGCTGCCGTCCGCGCCGATCGCCGGGTAGGAGTTGACCGCGGCACCGGCATCGAGGTCGAACAGTTGCCGGCCGCCGGGGTCGAAGCCGTAGACCCGGCCGGACTGGGTCGCGTAGTAGTAGTCGCCGCGCGCATCGACGGCCGGGGCGGTCCAGATGCTGGCGGTCCGCGGCGCGACCGTGCCCTGGGAACGCTGTAGCGGGTTGCCGGTGGCCGCCTGCAGCACGGTCAGCCGACCCTGGTTGTCGCCGAAGTAGGCCTTGCCGTCCGGCCGGATCACCGAGGAAGAATAGGTATATTCGCCCTTGTCGAAGGACCAGGCCCGGCTGCCGTCCGGCCGGATTCCGTACTCGCGGTCGGCGTTGGTGCCCAGTACCACTGTGCCGTCCGACGCGACCGCGTTGGACACCTCGATGAGGCTCTTGGCGTGATAGCGCCAGCGCTGGACGCCGGAATCACCCAGATCGCGGACGGCCACCAGGTAGTCCGTCGACGCGGTGTAGACGGTGCCGTCCGGCCCGACCGTGGGGCTGGCGTAGTCGCTGCCGTGCAGGTCCAGGGTCCAGACCCGCCGATGGCCAGTCGCGGTCACCTCCAGGGCGCTCAGGTGACCATCGAGGTCGGCGACGTAGACCCGGTGCGCGCCGGCCACGGCGGGGGACAGCAGCTCGGCGGCGAAGGTCTCGCGCCACAGCAGCGTGCCGGTGGCGCTCAGCGCGAACAGCGTGTGCTGCGGTCCCGGCCACAGGATGGTGCCGCCGGCCAGCACCGCCGGCCCGGTCGACAGATCGGTGCCATAGCCCGCGCCGCCGTCGTACTGCCAGCGCTGGCGGCCGGTGGCCGGATCGAGGGCGTGCAGGACGCCGGCGTGGGAGGCGGCCAGGATGCTGCCGTCGACGCCGATCACCGGAGCCGGGGTGAGATCGCCGGCCAACTGCGCGCGCCAGCGGAGGCTGCCGTGCTGCGGTCCGACCGCGGTGGTGGCCGAGGAATGCCTGGCGTCATAACCGGCCGCCGGCCACGCGCTCGCCGCCGCCGGCAGGTCACCGACCCCGGCCAGGCCCGGGCCGATCCGGTGTGCGGTACCGCAGCCGGTGCCGCCGGCCAGCATCAGCAGCAGCGCCAGCAGCAGCACCGGCCAGCCACCGCGTCGAGGGCCCATGTCACAACGTTAGACGACAGCGCGGTGCCCAGCGGCGTGGCTGGCACACGGTCGCCATCGGCGTGGACGCCTGTGACGGATCGGGGTAACGTCCGAATTGCTCGATAATCTAGCCACTTCCGGAGCCGGGATACCAGCCACTCCGTCCCCGGTTGGCAGCCACCAGCGATCCCGGCCGATCTTGGAGGGAAAGTCATGACTGCCTCGACCGGAGGAGATCCGGGCTCCACCGTGGCCCGCCCGGACGATCTGGAGCTGCCGTCGGCCTCCGAACACGTCCCCGGCCTGGCCGGTGAGCTGGCGGCCGAATTTCTCGGCACCTTCATCCTGATCCTGTTCGGCGACGGTGTCGTGGCACAGGTGGTGGCCGGCGGCACCGGCAATCACGACAGCATCGCCTGGGCCTGGGGACTCGGCGTGACCCTGGGCATCTACGTCGCCGGCCGGATCAGCGGTGGGCATCTGAACCCGGCGGTGACCCTGGCGCTGGCGCTGTTCCAGGACTTTCCGTGGCGCAAGGTGCTGCCCTACTCCCTGGCCCAACTGGGCGGGGCGTTCGCCGCGGCGTTGCTGGTGCGGTGGAACTACACCGAGGTCATCGCCAGGTTCGACCCGGGTCACACCATCAAGAGCCAGGGCATCTTCTCCACCCTGCCCGGCAACGGGACGCTGCCGGTCAGTGACCTGGGCGCGTTGCGCGACCAGATCATCGGCACCGCCATCCTGGTGTTCCTGGTGTTCGCGATCACCGACGCCCGCAACTCCGCACCGCTGGCCAACCTCACCCCGCTGATCGTCGGCCTGCTGATCGTGGGCATCGGAATGGCCTGGGGCACCGATGCCGGCTACGCGATCAACCCGGCTCGCGACCTGGGGCCGCGGCTGGCCCAGTTCCTCACCGGCTACCACACGGCGTTTCGGGACCAGTACGGCCACCTGTATTTCTGGGTCCCGATCCTCGGGCCGCTGCTCGGGGCCGCGGTCGGCGGCGCACTGTACAAGTATGGGTTGCAGCGTTACCTGCCCCCGGCCGAGCCGAGCCCGAGTTCGACCGCGCAGACTGAAGTCCGCGCGGACTGAGAGGAGACAAGCCATGGCTGATTTCGTCGGCGCCGTCGACCAGGGCACCACCAGCACCCGGTTCATGCTGTTCGACCACGGCGGCAACGAGGTCGGCCGGCACCAGCTCGAGCACGAGCAGATCCTGCCGAAGGCCGGCTGGGTCGAACACAGCCCGGTCGAGATCTGGGAGCGCACCAGCTCGGTGATCCAGACGGCCATGAACGGCCTGGGCCTGGCAGCCTCGGACCTCGCCGCGCTCGGTGTCACCAACCAGCGTGAGACGACCGTGGTCTGGAACAAGACCACCGGCCGGCCCTATCACAACGCGATCGTGTGGCAGGACACCCGAACCGACCGGATCGCCAGCGCGCTGGAGCGCGAGGGCAAGGGCGATGTGATCCGGCAGAAGGCCGGCCTGCCACCGGCGACCTACTTCTCCGGTGCCAAGATCCAGTGGATCCTGGACAACGTGCCCGGTGCCCGCGAGGACGCCGAGGCCGGCGCTGCCCTGTTCGGCAACACCGACAGCTGGGTGATGTGGAACCTCACCGGCGGCGTGCGCGGCGGCGTGCACGTCACCGACGTCACCAATGCCAGTCGCACCATGCTGATGAACCTGGAGACCCTGGACTGGGACGACGAGCTGCTGGAGCTGTTCACCGTTCCGCGCCAGATGCTGCCCGAGATCAGGCCGTCCTCGGACCCGGCCGGCTACGGCGAGGTGGCCGCGCCGTCCGGTTTCGCAGGCATCCCGCTGACCGGCATCCTGGGCGATCAACAGGCCGCGATGTTCGGCCAGGTCTGCTTCGCCCCGGGCGAGGCGAAGAACACCTACGGCACCGGCAACTTCATGCTGCTCAACACCGGCGAGGAACTGGTGCGAAGCAAGAATGGCCTGCTCAGCACGGTCTGTTACCAGCTCGGTGACGGCAAGCCGGTCTACGCGCTGGAGGGTTCGATCGCGGTCACCGGTTCGGCGGTGCAGTGGTTGCGCGACCAGCTGGGCATCATCTCCGGCGCCTCCGAGATCGAGGCACTGGCCAGGAGCGTCGAGGACAACGGCGGCATCTACTTCGTACCGGCCTTCTCCGGCCTGTTCGCACCGTATTGGCGCAGCGACGCGCGCGGCGCGATCGTCGGGCTGTCGCGCTTCAACACCAACGCCCACCTGGCCCGGGCCACCCTGGAGGCCATCTGCTACCAGAGCCGGGACGTCGCCGAGGCGATGGAGGCCGACTCCGAGGTGCATCTGGACGTGCTCAAGGTGGACGGCGGGGTGACCGCCAACGACCTGTGCATGCAGATGCAGGCCGACGTGCTGGGTGTGGAGGTCAGCCGTCCGGTGGTGGCCGAGACCACCGCGCTGGGCGCGGCCTACGCGGCCGGGCTGGCGGTCGGCTTCTGGCGCGACACCGACGAGCTGCGGGCGAACTGGAACGAGTCCAAGCGGTGGTCACCGCTCTGGTCTGACGACCAGCGCAGCGAGGGTTATGCGGGCTGGAAGAAGGCCGTCAGTCGCACGCTGGACTGGGTGGACGTGGAATGAGGAACAACTGACGTGGCGATCTCGCAACCGCTGAGCCCGGCCGGGCGTGCCGGTGCGCTGGAACGGCTGGCCAGCGAGGAACTGGACGTGCTGGTGATCGGCGGCGGGGTGGTCGGTGCCGGCTGCGCCCTGGACGCGGTGACCCGGGGCCTCAAGGTGGGGCTGGTCGAGGCGCGCGACTACGCCGCCGGCACCTCCAGCCGTTCCAGCAAGCTGTTCCACGGCGGCCTGCGCTACCTGGAGCAGTTCAACTTCGCCCTGGTGTTCGAGGCGTTGGCTGAACGCTCGCTGGCCCTCAACACCCTGTGCCCGCACCTGGCCCGTCCGGTGCCGTTCATCTACCCGCTGGAAAAGGTGTTCGATCGCGGCTACGTCGGGCTTGGCATCGGCGTCTATGACGTGATGGGCGCCGGCCGCGGCGTGCCCAGTCACCACCGCCACCTCGGGCGCAAGAAGACGCTGGAGTCCTTCCCGTCCGGCAAGCGCTCGGCGATCCGGGGCGCGATCCGCTTCTACGAAGGGCAGGTCGACGACGCCCGGCACACTATGATGATCTCGCGCACCGCGGCGGAGTTCGGCGCGCTGTGCGTCAACAGCACCCGGGTCACCACCTTTCTGCGCGAGGCCGACCGGGTGGTCGGCGTCGGCGTCACAGACTTGGAGACCGGGCAGCAGTTCCAGATCCAGGCCCGGCAGGTGATCAACGCAGCCGGGGTGTGGACCGACGAGATCCAGGAGATGGTCGGTGGCCGCGGCCAGTTCCGGGTGCGCGCGTCCAAGGGCGTGCACCTGGTCATCCCGCGGAACCGGATCAACAGCGCCACCGGCATCATCACCCAGACCGAGAAGAGCCTGCTGTTCATCATCCCGTGGGGCAGCCACTGGATCATCGGCACCACCGACACCGACTGGAAGCTCGACCTCGCGCATCCGGCCGCCAGCCAGAGCGACATCGACTACCTGCTCGATCACGCCAACAAGCTGTTGCAGGACCCGCTCACCCGCCAGGACGTGGTCGGGGTGTACGCGGGTTTGCGCCCGCTGCTGGCGGGGGAGTCCGACTCGACCAGCACGCTGTCGCGCGAGCACGCGGTGTCCAGCCCGGTGCGCGGCCTTACCGTGGTCGCAGGTGGCAAGTACACCACCTATCGGGTGATGGCCAAGGACGCGGTGGACGCCGCGGTGCACGGCCTGGAGCGCACCGTGGCCGAGTCCTGCACCCAGCGGGTGCCGCTGATCGGGGCCGACGGGTACTACGGCGCGTACAACGCCCGGCAGCTGACCGCCGAGCGCAGCGGGCTGCGGGTTTCCAGGATCGAGCACCTGCTCGGCCGGTACGGAACCCTGCTCGGCCAGTTGCTGGAGCTGATCGCCGATCGCCCGGATCTCGCCCGACCGCTGGCGGGCGCACCGGAATACCTGCGGGTCGAGGCCTACTACGCCGCCAGCCACGAGGGTGCGCTGCACCTGGAGGACATCCTGACCCGGCGCACCAGGATCTCGATCGAGGTGGACGACCGGGGCGATGCGGCCGCCGCCGAGATCGCCGAGCTGGTCGCCCCGGTACTCGGCTGGACCCCGGAGCAGGCCCAGCTCGAGGTGGAGCACTACCGGTTGCGGGTCAAGGCCGAGCGCGAGTCGCAGGAGCAACCGGACGATCAGACAGCCGACGCGGCCCGGCTCGGTGCGGTCGATGTGCGACTGGGCGGTCTGGCCGGCTGACTGTGGCGGCCATGCGCTTACCGGAACGACCCGATCTCGAGCAACTGAGCACCCGGGCCCGGGAGTTGCAACGCGCGGTCCGAACCGGTGAGCCGGCCGCGGTGAGCATCGCCGGTACCGGTACGGCCGTCCCCGATTACCCTTTGCACGCCGCGCAACTCGCGCTGGCCAGGCAGTACGGCTGCGCCAGCTGGCAGCGGTTGCGCCAGCAGGTGATCGCCATCAACGAGCGTTCGTGGGCGTATTCCGAGCCGCCTGTCGACGAGCCGCTGGCAGATCGGTTCCTCCGGCTGGCCTGCCTCAACTACGCCGAAGACAGCCCGCGCCGCCGGGACGAAGCGGCCCGGTTGCTCGCCGGACACCCCGACCTGCCGTCGGCGGGTGTCGCGGTCGCAGCCGCCTGCGCCGACCTGCCGGTCCTGCGCCGGCTGCTCAGCCGCGATCCGGGTGCGGCGGTGGCGCGCACCGGCCCGTACGACTGGCCAGCGCTGATGTATCTGACCTACGCCCGGCTGGACGTCGATCGCGACGCCACGCTGGCCGCAGCGCAGCTGCTGCTGGCCTCGGGTGCCGATCCCAATGACGGCCGGTTCTTTCTCGGTCTGGCGACACCGTTCACCGTGCTCACCGGCTGCCTCGGCAGCGGAGAGGGGGAGCAGCCGCCCCACCCGCATGCGATGGTGCTGGCCCGGCTGCTGCTGGCGGCCGGGGCCGAGGCCAACGACGGCCAGGTTCTCTACAACCGCATGTTCGGTGAGCAGGACGACTTTCTGGAGCTGCTGTTCGAGTTCGGCCTCGGTCGCGGGGACGGTGGCCCGTGGCGCCGGCTGCTGCCCGACCTGCTGTCGCCGCCCGCGGTGCTGCTGGGTGAGCTGCTGCGGTGGGCGGTGCTGCACGATCAGCGGGACCGGGTGGCACTGATGGCCCGGCACGACGTCGACCTCGACGCACCGATCGAGCAGGACGCGACCGCGCTCACCCTCGCGCTGCGTAACGGCCACCGGCGACTGGCCGAGCAGTTGCGCGCGCTCGGCGCCGGTGAGCGGCCGCTGGATCCGGTCGAGGCCTTCATCGGCGCTGCGCTGGCGGGACGGGCCGCCGAGGTGGCCGCCACCCCTGCCGAGGTCGTCCACGCGGCCCGGCTGGCGCGTCCGGCCCTGGTCGTCTGGGCCGCCGGCCAGCAACGAATCGAGGCCGTGGACCTGCTGGTCGCCGCCGGCTTCGACGTCAATGCCTTCGGCCGTAGCGACCTGCCGATCGAGCAGGAATGGCAGACGGCGTTGCATGCCGCCGTCGAACGCGGCAACGCCCCGCTCGTCCGGCGGTTGCTCGAACTCGGCGCCGACAGCAGCTTGCGGGACACCCGCTTCGGTGGCACGCCGCTGGACTGGGCCGGCCACCTTCAGCGGCCGGAGCTGGTCGAGTTCTTCCACCGGAGCTGACTGCGGCGGTGCGGGTGCTGCGCGTCTGCGCTCGGCTGTACCGTGCCGCTATGGCAATCGCGCGATTTCCGGGCTTCGTCCTTGACTGCCCCGACCCTGCGGCGCTGGCGAGGTTCTACGGCGCGTTGCTCGGCTGGACCGTCAAGCAGGACGGCGACTGGGCCGAGATCCGACCTGAGGACGGCAGCAACTGCATCTCCTTCCAGCAGGTGGACGGCTTCCGCGCCCCGGCGTGGCCCGGTCAGACGGTGCCCCAGCAGATGCATCTGGACGTGATCGTGGCCGACTTGGACGAGGCTGAGGCGGCGACCATCGAACTCGGAGCCACCAGGGCAGAGGTTCAGCCAGGCACCAGCTTTCGGGTCCTGCTCGACCCGGCCGGCCACCCGTTCTGCCTCTGCGTCCACTGAGCGCGGAGCCGCGGTCTACCGAGTGCGGGCTCGCGCTCAGCTTCGATGCAGCACGATATTGATGACATTGCCGTCCGGCGCCCGGACCAGGAACCGGCGGACACCCCATGGCTCGGTGGTGAGCGGGTGCACGATCTCGTAGCCGAGGTCCCGGGCCTGCTGGTAGGCGCCCTCGACATCGTTGGTGTGCACGGAGATGACCGCGTCCTCGGCCGAGGTTGCGTCGCGGGTGACCAGCTGAAGGTTCACCCCGGTCTCGGGTGAGGTGTAGCGGGCCACCCAACCCAGGTTGAACTCCTCGGTGCTCAGCCCGAGATAGCCGGTATAGAAGCTGCTGTTCGCCTCGATGTCGGCCACCCGAAGGTTGGCGGTGATGCGGTTGGTGCGCACGGGATGCTCCTGCCTACGACGGATTGTCCGATGATCGTCGCACCGCTACTGCGAGCTCGCGAGGATGACGAGTTGCTGGGTCGCCCGGGTCATCGCGACATAACGGTCCACCGCTGCCTCGGTGTTGGACGCCTCAGTGCCGGACGCCTCAGTGCCGGATGCCGCAGTACTGGACGCCGCAGCACCGGTGGTCGCGGTGTCGATGAGGACGACGAGGTCGAACTCAAGCCCCTTGCACAGCTGCGGGGTCAACGACCGGACGCGGGGCCGGTCCCGGATCATCGCATCGATGGCGGGATCGTCGAGGTCACCGGCGCCGATGACGCAGGCGGTCCCGTCGGCGTGCGCGGCGAGCCAGCCGTCAAGGATCGGGCCGAGGTCGCTGATGGCCGCGTGCCGGACCGGGACCGCGGTGCTGCGGATCGAGGTGGGTACGTTGGCGTCGGGAAGCACCGCCCGGATCACCGGCTCTGCTTCGGCCATCACCTCGATCGGCGTCCGGTAGTTGATGCTCAGACCGGCCAGGCTGATGTGGTCGAGACCGATCCGTCCGAGCCGCTGCTGCCAGGTCTCGGCGAAGCCGTGCCGGGCCTGGGCGCGGTCCCCGACGATGGTGAAGCTGTGGGACGGGCAGCGCAGCAGCAGCATCTGCCACTCGGCATCGGTCAGCTCCTGGGCCTCATCGACCACGATGTGGGCGAACGGGCCGCCCAGCTGGTCAGGGTCGACGCTGGGCAGTGCGTCCTGGTCGACAGCGCATCGCGCAGATCCTGGTGCCGCAGGCTCGTCATCAGCAGCAGCTCGGAGTCATCGGCCGCGATGAGGTCATCGACCACCCGGGTCTGCTGCTCACGTTGGGCGGCGACCGCGGCCTCCTGCCGGCGCCTGCGGCGGGGTGTCTCCGGGTCGCCGAGCCGTTGCCTGGCCGCGTCCAGCAGCGGCAGGTCCGACACCGTCCAGGCCTGGGCGTCCGTTCGCTGCAACCGGCGAACGTCCTCGGGGTCGAGCCAGGGAGCGCACCTGCGCAGGTAGGCAGGTACCGACCACAGGTCACCGACGATGTCGGCGGCTTCGAGCAATGGCCACGCCCGGTTGAAGGTGGTGAGCAGTTCCTCGTTGCCCAGCAGCGATCTGCGCAACAGCTGGGGTAGGGCGTCCGTACTGTCCAACTCGTGCTGGTCCATCAGGATCGTCAGCAGTTCCTCCCAGATCTCATCGCGCGCCTCGTTGTGCGAGGTGCCCGGCTCCGCGGCCCCGAACGCCTCGGCCCAGTCCTCGGCGCTCAGCCGGAGGTCAGACCACGGGGTCTGCACCGTCATCGACGTGCTGGGCGGTTCCTCGTAAAACCGGACGGCCGCCTCGATCGCGTGGACCAGGCCTGCCGACGACTTCAGTCGAGCCACCGCCGGGTCGGCCTCGACGGTTGCGAG
>JBPCPA010000062.1:0-4708 GCA_050999655.1 Jatrophihabitans sp. | reverse complement strand
GATCTTCCTGCACCGCCCGTAACTGGTCCGGTACTGGTGCCTTTCGATCCTACTGACCGCCGACTCCGCGATCGCGGTTTCTCGCGGCGCTGGCCGCTGCCCCTGCTATGGTTCACCGGATCCGGCGGCCGACAGCAACCGGCGCTACGTCGAGGGGCAACGTCGCTACCTCTACCGGGTCCGGCCCGCTGAGCTGGCCAGCGTGGTCATCGACAACACCGTCCTGGATCGGCCCCGGGTGCTGGCGCGCCGCCCGGCGACCTGAAACAGCGCCCGGCAGCCCGGCAGCGCGAGACAGCCCGACAGCGCGAGCTAGTCGATGAACCGCAGGATCAGCCGGTCCTCGACCGCCAGATAGCCCAGCCGCTGGTAGATCGCATTGGAGGTCGGGTTGGCCAGGTCGGTGAACAGCACCACCTGCTCCGCGCCGCGGGCCAGCGCGTCCTGGCTGCAGGCCGCGGTCGCAGCCGCGCCGTAGCCGCGCCGACGAAACCGCGGCGTGGTGTACACCGGCCCGAGCCGGGCGGTGCCGGCTACCGTCGCATTGCGGCCGGCCACCGACACCGGGTTGCCGCCCGCATCCATCCAGAGCCAGAGCAGGCCCAGCTCGATCCGTCGCTGATACATCGGCCGGGACGGCGCGACCGCCCGGGGTTCGGCCTCCTGCTGGAACTCCAGCATCCAGTCGAGCACCAGCCCCAGATCCCCCGGTCCGGCCGGCCGGGCCGAGCCGGCCGGCGCGGGTTGCGGCGGGCGCAACTCGGCCAGCTGGTAGAGCCGCTGCCGCATGATCACCTCCGTGCCCGGCCCGCCACCAGCCGTCCAGCACGCGACGAAACGCGCCACGTCGGCGTCCGCGCCGGCCACGTCCGGTACCGGCACGTCCAGGGCTCGCAGCTCGGCAACCAGGTCCACCTCGGAGGCCTCGGGCAGCTCGGCCAGCAGGATGCCGTAGGGCGGGGTCATCGACACCGCGCCGGTGACCTCGCCGTCCAAGGTGTACCAGCCCAGCACAATCGGACCGTCAGACCAGCGCTGGCCGGTTCGCAGGGTGTCCAGCACCGTGAGCGGCAGCGTGTTGGCCGCCGGTCGACGGGTCAGCAACGGCACCACCTGCGCGGCATACCGTTCGGGATCATCGGTGAAGGTCCAGCCCATCCGGTCAGCCTGGCAGCCGGCCACCCGACCCGTCGAGCGGATTTGCCGACTCGGCGGACCACCGCCACCCCGCGCGCAAGGACCCCTGGCTGTGGCTGGGCACACCGGCCATTGGGTAGGTTCATCGGTGAGGTACCGCAACCACCTGGTGCCGTTACCGGATGGGAGTCCACGTGAGCAGGAGTCGAACCCAGTCAGACATCACTGACGCGGTGCAGGACGCGGTGCACACCGTCGCCGAATCGGCTCGATCGGCCGGCGCGGCTGTGTCGGACAACGCCCGGACCGCCGCAGGCTCGGTCGGCAGCGCTGTCGAGGCAGGCGTGGACGCGCTGGCCGAACGTGGCCGGCGGGCCCGCAAGCAGGCCAAGGCCGAGGCCGAGCGGCGTCGCAAGCAAGCCCAGAACGAGGCTGCTGCCCGTCGCAAGCAGGTCAAGAAGCAGTCCAGGAAGGCCCGCAAGCGCGGCGCCAGCGCGCTGTCGGACGCCCGGGCCCAGGCCAGCGATGTCCTGGCCCAGGCCCGAGAGGCCACCGGGCGCAAGCAGAAGCGCAGCAAGAAGAAGACCTTCGGCATCGTGCTGCTGCTCGGCGGGGTGGCCGCGGTCGCGACCAAGGCGGCTAAGAGCTGGTTCGTCGAGCCGGACAGCACCGGCACGGGCTCGGGCAGCACGGGCTCGGGCAGCTAGCTCGGCGGCCGCACCGGGTCCAGCGCGGACCACGCCTGGGCAATCAGGTCCCGGGTGTCTGCCAGCAGTTGCGGCAGCACCCGGGTCTGACCGATCACCGGCATGAAATTCATGTCCCCGCCCCAGCGCGGCACCACGTGCTGGTGCAGGTGCGCGGCGATGCCGGCGCCACCGGCCGCACCCTGGTTGATGCCCAGGTTGAAACCCTGCGGGCCGGCCGCCGCGCGCAGTGCGGTCATCGCCCGCTGGGTGTAGCCCACCAGTTCTGCCGCCTCGGCCTCGCTCAGCTCGGTGTAGTCGGCCAGGTGCCGGTAGGGCACCACCATCAGGTGGCCCGGGTTGTACGGGTACAGGTTGAGCACCGCGTACACCAGCTCACCGCGCGCCACGATCAGGCCGTCCCGGTCGTCCCGGCCGGGCAATTCGCAGAACGGGCAGTGCTGGGCGGCATCCGAGGCCGGCTTGCCGGCGCCGCCGATGTAGACCATCCGGTGCGGTGTCCACAGTCGCTGAAAGGCGTCGGGAGACCCGGCGAACTCCAGGCCAGGTTCCAGCTCGGGCCCGCTCACGGCTGTCGGTCGGCCGGCTCGCCGGTCTCACCGATCTGAAGGTCCGCGGTGGACGGCGAGTGGTTGCGCCGATCGGCCACGAACCGCGCGATCTGGCGCACCGCGACCTCGACCGGGACGCCGTTGAGCTGCTCGCCGTCGCGAAAGCGGAACGACACCGCGGCGTCGTCGGCGTCCTTGCCGCCGGCGATCAGCATGAACGGCACCTTGGCCTGCTGGGCCGTCCGGATCTTCTTCTGCATCCGGTCCGAGGACGCGTCCACCTCGACCCGGATCCGCTGCGCGCGAAGCCGGCGGGCCACCTCGTGCAGGTAGCCGGCCTGCTCGTCGGCCACCGGGATCGCGATCACCTGCACCGGCGCCAGCCAGGCCGGAAAGGCGCCGGCATAGTGCTCGGTCAGCACCCCGATGAACCGCTCGATCGAGCCGAACTTGGCCGAGTGGATCATCACCGGCCGCTGCCTGCTGCCGTCGGCCGCCTGGTACTCCAGCTCGAAGCCGCGAGGCTGGTTGAAGTCGTACTGGATCGTCGACATCTGCCAGGTACGGCCGATCGCATCGCGGGCCTGGACCGAGATCTTCGGACCGTAGTACGCCGCGCCGCCGGGGTCGGGGACCAGTTCGAGCCCCGAGTCGACAGCGACCTTGCGCAACACCTCGGTGGCCACGTCCCACTCGGCCTGCGAGCCGACGAACTTGTCCGGCTTGGAATCGTCGCGGGTGGACAGTTCGAGGTAGAAGTCGTCCATGCCGAAATCGCGGAACAGGCTGAGACAGAAGGTGAGCAGGTGTTCGATCTCAGCCGGCGCCTGCTCCGGAGTGACATAGGAGTGCGAATCGTCCTGGGCAAAGCCACGAACCCGGGTCAGACCGTGCACCACGCCGGACTGCTCGTGGCGGTAGACGTGGCCGAACTCGAACAGGCGCAGCGGCAGCTCACGGTAGGAGCGCCCACGCGAGCGAAAGATCAGGTTGTGCATCGGGCAGTTCATCGCCTTGAGCCGGTAGGCGCTGCCGTCGACGTCCAGCGGCGGGAACATCCCGTCGGCGTAGTAGGGCAGGTGACCGGAGGTGTAGAACAACCCCTCCTTGGCGACGTGCGGCGTTCCGACGTACTCGAAGCCCTCGTCGATGTGCCGCTGCCGGACGTAGTCCTCCATCTCGCGCTTGATGACCCCGCCGCGGGGATGAAAGACCGGCAGGCCCGAGCCGATCTCGTCCGGAAAGCTGAACAGGTCCAGTTCGGCGCCGAGCTTGCGGTGATCGCGCTTGGCGGCCTCCTCCAGCCGGAGTAGGTAGGCCTTGAGGTCGTCCCGGCTGGCCCAGGCCGTGCCGTAGATCCGTTGCAGTTGCTCATTGTTCTGGTCACCCCGCCAGTAGGCCGCGGCGCTGCGCATCAGCCTGAAGGCCGGGATCCGGCGGGTGGTCGGCAGGTGCGGACCGCGGCACAGGTCGGTCCAGACCCGCTCGCCGTCCCGGTCGAGGTTGTCATACATGCTCAGCGCCCCGTCACCGAGCTGGGAGGCCTCCTCGGCATCGAGCTCGGTGGCGGTGTGGTTTCCGGCCGAGCTCTTGAGCCCGATCAGCTCCAGCTTGAACTTCTCGTGCGCCAACTCGGCGCGGGCCGCGTCGTCGTCGATCTCCCGCCGGGAGAACCGCTGGGCGGCCTTGATGATCTCGGTCATCTTCTTCTCGATGGCGCCGAGGTCCTCGGGGGTGAACGGGCGCTGGGGCAGAAAGTCGTAGTAGAAGCCGTCCGCGATGGGCGGGCCGATACCGAGCAGGGTGTCACCGAACAGCGCCTGCACCGCCTGGGCCAGCACGTGCGCGGTCGAGTGTCGCAGCACGGCCAGACCGTCCGGCGAGTCGATGGCGACCGGGCTGACCTCGTCGCCGGACGGCAGCGGCACGTCCAGATCGCGCAGCTGACCGGCCGAGTCCCGAACCACCACCGCGCCGGACGGGCCGTTGAGGTCGATGCCGGCTGCCTCCAGGGCCGAACGCGGCGTAGTGCCGGCGGCCACCACGACCTGTGGCCGGGAATCCGGCTGGTTGGACGGCGATGGCGCGGCGCTGGACACGAAGGCTCTCCCCTTGCTCACGGATGCGGCGATTTTCGCAACTCAGCAAGCATGCTAGTGCCGCCCTCGAACCGTACCGACGCATTATCGCGGCCCACGATGGCGCCGCGAACACAGCGCTGGCCAGGAGGCCAAAGCCGCCTCCCGCCAACCCCATAGTGAGGAGTTCTTATGCTGGGCTGCTCACCATTTTTGACGGTGGCTTTTGTGGTCT
>JBPCPA010000278.1:0-11626 GCA_050999655.1 Jatrophihabitans sp. | reverse complement strand
CGTACGCTTGGTTTCGACCGAGACGAGGAAAAACGGGCGCGGACCGAGCAGGGCCCCGCCGCCCTCCCGGGCCAGCCCGGTGCCGTCCGGCCATTGGCAGACCGACCGGCGGGTGCCCATCACCTCGTTGCCGACCAGGCTGGGCAGGGCGCGGTCCTCGACCAGGGTGGGCAGCACCAGCAGGCAGCGGACGCCCCGCTCGGCGAGCAGTTCCCACACGATGGTGTCATCGGGCGCCGGCCCGAGGGTGGTTCGCTCGGCCAGCCGGTCGGCCAGCGCGGCGGCGACCGGCGCCGGCAGCACCAGGGCATTGGTCGGTGTGTATCTGTCGCACACCTCGACCCCGGCGAAGCCGGCCAGCGCGGCGATCCGGGCCGCGTAGGAGGTCTTGCAACCCCACTCGCAGAACAGCGCGATACCGGCCTCCGGCTGCTCGGCAATGATCGGCGCCAGCAGCTCGGCCAGGTCCGGACGGGCCAGCACGTCGTCTTGCACCACCAGCTGGTGGCTGGCGCCGGCTTCGACCAGCCGCCAGGCCGTCGTGGCCGACGCCAGCAGCGAGTGGTCGGAGAATGCCGTGTGCTCGTAGGAGATTCGGGGACGCAGCGGAGCGAGCTCGGTAGCCAGTGCCTGGACGTGATCGGCCCGGTCGGGATGGCCCATGATCGCGCAGGACAGCCCTGGCCCGCCGGCCGGGCCGGTCACCGCTGCCCGGTCGGCACGGCTTGCCGGCCGGCGGCCTGGGCCAGCACCGTGGTCAGCTGCCCGGTGCTCGGCTCGCCGGCGGCGGCCCGCAGCAGCACGTCCTCGATGCCCTGCAGCACCCCCGCGATCACCTGCTCGCCGGCCTGCTCGGTGTCTGCGATCAGCCGCAGCCGGCAACTGCCCGGCAGTTGCTGGTAGACGAAGAACCGGCGCAGGTCCAGCTGCGGCCAGCAGCCCGTCCGGTAGGGAGTCGAGTCGGCCTGCCGGCCCAGATCGGGGTTGCTGACCAGGCCGATTCCCGAACCGGCCCGGGCATCGTTGAAGAAATCCAGCGCCTTCGCGGTGGGGTTGACCGGCGCGGCCAGGTCGGCCACCGCGGCGCGCAGGTCGGCGGGGCAGTACCGGCCGGTCGAGTAGGCCGCCAGCGCCGAGCGCTGCACCTGCTCGGCGAAGCTGTCGAACGGCTCGTCGGCCCAGTGCTGGACGAACAGCGCGTCCTGCACCAGCGGGCCGACGTAGCGCCGCTCCCGGGCCCGGTGCCGGTTGCCCGAGATCAGGGTCATCGCCGCGACCGGCCGACCGTCCAGCATCCCGAGCGCCAGGCAGCCGGCCGCCAGCACCACCGAGGCCGGCGAGGCCTTGGTGCGTCCGGCCAGCTCGGCGATCGCCACGGCGGCGCGCGCCGAGGTCAGGCACAACTCGACGAACCGGTCCGGCCGGCGCGGCGCGGTGGCGGCCGGCACCGTGGCCCCGGCCGGCAGCGCCTGCACCGTCTCGCGCCAGCGGCCGATCGCGTGCTCGCTGACCGCCCGCGCGGTCGGGCCCTGCTCATAGTCGGCCTGCTGCCGCGGCTGCCAGGCCGGCTCGGTGGCCGGTGCGCCCGGGTCCAACCGGCGTCGCAGTTCGGCCACCAGCACGTCGGCGCCGAGCGCGTCCACCGCCAGGTGTGAGACCACCAGCACCACGAAGCGTGGCAACCCGGCGGCGGTCACCACCCGGCACCGCAGCGGCAGCTCCACCGCATGGTCGAAGGCCAGCGCCTTCACCTGCGCTGCCACGCTGCCGGCGCGCTGGCGGGCCTGCTCCGGTCCGTCCGCGGCCACCGTGACGACCTCGAACCGCGTGGCGTCGGCCAGCAGCTGGCGGGGTCCGTCCGGGCCGGTCCGGATCAGGGTGCGCAGCGACTCGTGCTCGGTGACCACCGCGGTGATCGCAGCGATCAGCTCAGCGGTCGACGGACCGTCCGGGACGGCGATCACCCTGGTGATGTTGAGGTAACCGCTGCCCTCACCGAGGGCTTGGATGGTGCTGTAGATGCCCTGCTGGCCCCAGGACAGCGGGTGGTCCTCAACCATCGAGCACCAGGCCGGCGGCCACAAAGGCGTCGCGGGTACGCGAGTCTCCGATCGCGCCCACCTCGGAAAAGTATCTGACCGCGGCCTTGGCGGCGACCGCGATGTCACCACGGTCGACCACCGCCGCGATGGACGCGCCGGCAACCTCGTCGAGCTCGTCCTGGGACAGGCGCAGCTCGCGCAGCTCGTCGCGGATCGCGTGGGCGTCGGGCAGCAGGAAGGCCTGGATGATCGCGGGTAGCTGCGGCCCGACCGCGGCCCGCTGATCGGTGGACAGCTGCGGCCAGAGGTGCTGCAGCAGGCTCCAGAAGTAGGAGTGGTGGCGACCCTCGTCCTGGGCATGGTCGGCGACCAGCTCGCGGACGGCCGGCGGCAACCGGGAGTCACGCGGCAGGTCGACCAGGATCGAGGAGATCAGGGTCTCGCTGACGATCGCGAACAGCAGGCTCTCCAGGCCTCGGACGCTCGGATCCAGGCTGGCCCGGATCTGGTCGAGGCGGGTCACGAAGGCCGGCAGTACCGGGCTGCCGCAACTCACGCCGGTGGTGGCCTCGACCTGGCGCAGCAGGTCGAAGGAGAACTGGGCGTGCCAGGCCTCATCGGTGACGATCTTGAACGCGTCGGCCTGCATCGCTGCCGGCAGCTCCAGGCCCGACCGGCCACGGGCGATCCGGGTCGCGATCGGGATCACCGCCAGTTGCTCCAGCTCGGTGGTGAAGTGCAGGTAGTCGAACAGCCGGCGGATCAGCACCCGGCGGACCGCCTGCTCGCCCCGCTCGGTCACCAGCGGATGGGTGGCCCACGGCGCGAGTTCCGGGCTGAAGTAGATCGCCTCGCCGGGGGTCAGCACCCGATGCGGCTTGACCCGGATGCTGGCCCGGTCATGCCACGCATCGAACCTGCTGAGGTAGCCGGGAGCACCGGTCGCTCCGGCGAGGGCGTCGGCAGCCGCACCGTCAGATCCGTCGGGCCGCGCGACGGGCTCGGTCACCAGTTCGGACAGCGCCGCCTCGCGATGGCCGGGCTGCTCGCGCAGTGCCGAGGCTCGCTGGCCGGTCATGACGTGACCGCTCTGACCAGGCCCCGATCGGCGGCCTCGGACAGGATCGGCGCGAACCGCTCCTCCAGGCCGGGGTGCATGCCCGACAGGGACTTCGTGCCGTCGATGGCGCGGAAGAAGGCCAGCCAGTCCGGCTCGTCGGAATCCAGCAGGTACTCGATCTCGCCGTCCACCACGAGGTAGCAGCGGTCCGGATCGTCGGTCGGGCTGACCAGTTCGACGTCCTCGCCCAGCGCCAGCACCATCGAGGCGGTCAGCGGCGGGCAGCGCAGCGCGCTGGCCAGGTCCTGGCCGTGCCGGCTCCAGTCCCGCAGCTCCGGCGGCGGGGGTTGCAACTGGGCCCGGGACTGCTTCGGGGGCACCGGTTGCTCGGTCACCATCGCCGACAGCAATCCGAGATTCACCAGCCGCAGCAGCAGTTCCACCTCTTCGGAGACGTTGTCCGGGCCCAGGCCGCCGGCCAGTTCGCGGATCGCGTCGGCATCGAGGTGCTCGGCCGCTCCCGGCGCGGCCAGCGCCCGTTCGACGAGTTCGGCGTCGTCCTGCTGCAACATCCTGGCAAAGCTCAACTGGGTGTGTCGCTGGCCGCGGCCGTAGTAGAAGGCGACCTTTTCCCGGTCGGCGGTCACGGCCGGCAACTCGGTGCGGGCCGCGTCGCGGACGATCCGCTTGTTCCACAGCAGATTCGCCCGCCGCTGGACGGGCAGGCCGGCGGCCAGCTCGACCAGTCGGTGGTCCAGGAAGGGCACCCGGGCCTCGATCCCGCTGCCAGCCGCGGTGCGGTCCTCATGCCAGCAGTTGTACTGCTGGATCTTTCGCCACTCCCAGCGCAGGTAGCCGGCGTAACGATCCGGTGCCGGCTGCGAGCCGTCCCGGCGCAGCAACGACCGGCCGCCGATGTTGAACCACGGGGCGAGGTCGCCGCGCAGCCGCAGGTCCTCGTTGTCGGCCATCGAGTCCAGGGCCAGCATGAACTGCGCCCAGTCCACCCCGCCGCCGTAGCCGACCGAGTAGCCGCCGGTGAACTCGTCGGCCGCCGCGCCGAGCAGCATGCCGCGCAGTTCCGGACGCACCTGCTTGGCGTAGCGGTGCAGTTCGTGCTTGTAGTACTGCTCCGGCCCGCACATCGGGTTCTCCACCAGCCACAGCAGCCGTTGCCACTCGAACACGCTCGGTAGCCGGTCCGGCTCGAAGACCACCTGGTGGTGTGGCAGGCCCAGCTGGTCGGCGACCCGTTTGGCCTGCTCGGCATCGCCATTGAGAAAGGTGCTGGGGCTGAGCACCGAGAAGGTGTGCAGGCTCGGGGCCACCTTGCCGGCCAGCGCGGCGACGGCAGCCGAGTCCACGCCGCCGGAGAGGAACAGGCCGAGTTCGGCGTCGGCGGTGGCGCATTCGGCGATGGACAGTCGCAGGTACTGCCGGTACTGGTCGATAACCTCGGTGTCGGTGGCCGCCAGCGACTCGGCCGGCTCGGGCAGCTGCCAGTACTCGTGACTGCGGGTGGTGCCGTCGCGCAGGTCGATCTGCAGGATGGTTGCCGCCGGGACCGATTCGATGCCCTCGAACCAGGTCTGCAGCGGTGCCTGGCCCAACCGGGGCGCGGCGCTCAGCACCGGATTGGCCAGGCAGCCGGCCCAATCCAACCGGCGTGGCACGGTCGGGTCGGTGAACAGCGCCTTCATCTCCGAGGCCAGCAGGATGCGCTGCCGGTCGCGATGGAAGTACAGCGGCTTGATGCCGAACCGGTCGCGGGCCAGGATCAGCCGGTTGGCGGCGCGGTCCCACAGGATGATCGCGTACATGCCCCGCACGTCGTCGAGAAAGCGCAGGCCACGCTGGCGGTAGAGGTGCAGCAGGATCTCGCAGTCCGAGCCGCCGCGCAACTCCGCGGTGACGCCGAGGGCGGTGGCCAGCTCCTGGTGGTTGTAGATCTCGCCGTTGGCGATCAGGGCCAGCGAGCCGTCCGGGCTCAGCAGCGGTTGGCCGCCGGTTGCCGGATCCACCAGCGACAGCCGGGCGAAGGCCAGCCCGACCGGCCCGTCGATCAGCAGCTCGTGGGCGTCCGGGCCGCGATGCGCGACCGCGGCGGCCATAGCGAGCAGGCGCTGCTCGGTGCGGCTGTCACCGGGCTGGCCGTCGATCCGCGCGATGCCTGCCAGGCCACACATAGAATCCCCCATGTTCGAAAGGACAGAAGGCGCCGCCGCGCCCGCAAGCGAGCGCGGCGGCTGTCAGGTCAGTGCACCATCGACATGACGGTTGCACGGCTCACCGACTTCTCGGCCTTCTTCGGCATGGTCTTCACAGAACCACCCCCTCTCCCGCTTGAAGTGACCGGTTCCCCTCCGGGCCGGTCGGTGACCGGTCCGGAGAAGTCTCGTTCGGCCCGTCCGCCGTGGTGGATCTCACGGCGTGGCCGGTACGGGTTGCTGGCTGGCGACCAACCGGCGTCGTCCCCAGTTGACCGTGGGCGCCACCGCGAAGCCGGGAGCGGCCACCAGCACCGCCAGCACGATCCAGCCGGGGCCACCCCAGCCGAGCACCAGAAAGGTCAGGACGGCCGGCGCGAGCATCCGGCCGAGTTGGGCACCCATCGCGTAGGTGGCCAGGTACTGGCCCTGCGCGTCCTCGCGAGCCAGGCCGAAGGAGATGCCCCAGCCGGCCGCGGAATGCTTGAGCTCGCCGAGCACGTGGATGAACGCGCCGAGCACCAGCAGCGCGGCGGCGGTCACCGCGGACCTGTCCGAACTTGCCGCGAACACCAGGCAGGCACCGGCAATGAGCAGCCCGGCGGTGCGCGATGCCCTTGCCGCACCGGTGAGTTCCTCGGTGCCACGCGAGGTGCGTACCTGCAGCAGGACCACCATGACGGTGTTCACCAGGATGCAGACAGCAGCCATCCAGCGTGGCGCATGGGTGTGGCCGACGATCCACAGCGGCAGCACCAGGCTCAGGATGTCATTGTGCATCGACATCATGCCGTCCAGGATCACGAAGCTCAGGTAGGGCCGGTCGCGCAACGCGGTCAGCCGGGGCTCGGACTGCTTGCGCGGCGCGGGAGCGAGTTCGGGCAGCCGGGTGGCCAGCAGCGCCACCCCCAGGTAGCTCAGCACGTTGCCCAGGATCAGCAGCCGGTAGGACGTCGCGGTCCCGAACGCCAGGCCGACCCCGCCGGCCGCCGAGCCGATCGTGTAGCCGACGTTGGCTGTCGCGCGGAACAGCGCGCGGGTGCGTACCCGCTGCTCCTTGGGTATGGTGCCGGCGATCAACGCGGCACGGGCACCCCGTTGGCCGGCGTCGGCCAACGAGGTCAGCGACGCCACGATGATGAAGGCGACAAGTGAATGCACCGTTAACATCGCGGCATACGAGCCGGCCAGGCCCAGGTAGAACAGGATCTGCATGGTCCGCGGCCCGCGCTGGTCGGCCAGGTAGCCCATTGGCGTGCTGGCTATCAGACAGACCAGGGCCCCGACCGTGAAGCCGATTCCGACGTCGGTGGCGCGCAATCCTACGATCCGCGTGAGGTACAGCGCGCTGGAGGTGACCCACAGGCCGGTGCCGATGGTGTTGACCAGCGTGATGCTGGCCAGGATTCGACCGGCCCCGCTCTCGGGGAGAAACCTGGCAATCACCGGCCCCAGTGAACACGAGCCCGAAAGGGTTGTAAACCAGAAACTTGATTGTTCCAGCAAGCTGGACATGACCTATCTGGTTGCGGACAATCCAGATACCCGAAGGGACCACATGTCTTCACCGCCGTCCTACCTGACCTACAGCCAGCTCTCGGTCTGGCGATCGATCGAGTTCATGCCGCCGGAACGGATGGCCGTGGCCGCGCTGTCCAAGGTGTGGGACGTGCCGGCGGGCACGACGGCAGGTGAGATCGAGGTTGCCTTAGGAAAGCTGGCTACTCGGCACGAGGCGCTGCGCACCAGATTCGAACTCGACCATTCCGACGAGCCGCGTCAGCGGGTGTCCGATGACTGCAGTCCGATGCTGTCCAGCCGAGAACTGCCCGTGGCCGGTGGCGGTGACGCCGAGGTGGCGCGCAAGGAACTGGGTGAGCTGGCCTTCGATCTGGCCCAGGATCCGCCCTGGCGCGCCCAACTGCTCACCCGCGACGGCGTGCCGGCCCAGCTGGCGGTGTGCTTTCACCACCTGATCGTCGACGCGTGGGCGATCAGCCAGCTGCAGCGGGAGTTCGCGGACCTGCTCGCGGGCGGCGAGCCCGCCGCGCCGGCACCGACGCCGGCCGCGCTGGCGCTGTTGCAGCGTTCGCCGGCTCGGCAGGCCCGCCGGGACGCGGCCATCGAACACTGGGTGTCGGTGATGTCGGGCAGCGTCGCGCGGCCACAGTCCGAGCAGTCCGAGCAGTCCGGCCGGCCCGAACAGCCCGAGCAGTCCGAGCAGTCCGAGCAGTCCGGCCGGCTGCTGACCCGCTGGGTGAGCCTGGAGTCGGTGCCGGCGCTGCGGGCCGCGAACCGGCTGGCGAGCGCGGCCAAGGCCTCGGTGCATGCGGTGGTGCTCGCCGCGTACTGCGAGATAGTCGCCCGGCGCAGCGGGCAGAGCGAGTTCGTGGTGGGTCTGCTGGCGGGCAACCGGACCGACAGCAGGTGGCGGGAGCTGGTGTGCACGATGGACCAGCTCAGCCCGCTGCGCTACGTCGGCGAGCCATCCCGTTGCTTTCTCGACACGATCGGGGTGGTCTACCAGGCTGCGCTGACCGCCTACCGGCACGCCAGCTTCAACGTCGATGAGTTGGCCGAGGTGCTGGACCGGTTGGACGCCGACGGCATCGGCAGCGGGATCGAGACGTTCTTCAACTTCCTGCCGGTGACACCGGCCGCGCCGGCCGGTCACCCGCCCTTCGACCCGGCCGACCCGGCCGGCTGGCGGGTGGTGGCCAGCGACACCGGCCGCGACAACGGCGTCCCCCGATTCCTGCATGCCTCGGCCGGAGATTTCCTGACGTTGCGGCTGCAGGAGCAGTGCCCCGACGGTCAGACCGAGACCATGGTGCAGGATCTGGAGTCGATGCAACAGCTGATCGTGTCGGCCGCGAGTGAGTACGGAAATGGGTAGCGAATGCTAGGCGAACCGGTAACCCGAAGCTGCGACTGGCTGGACGCGGCCGCCCCGCACACCTGCCGCAGCGAGGTGGGAACATGCGACTGGTACCACGGCACCTGGCAGTACCTGAGGTTGCTCAACCTGGTATCCAACCCTGGCTGGCACAGCGAATTCCTCATCGAGCGGATTGCTGAGCTCGGGTCCGACCGCGCCAGCCTGGACGTGCTGGTCAGCGGCTGCGCGGACTACTCGACCTATGCCCATGCCGCCGCCGCGCTCGGCCCCCGGTTGAACGCGACCGCGCTGGACTGGTGCTGGACGCCGCTGATCGCCACCCGCTGGTACGCCCGCGAGATCGGCCTGCAACCGCCGCTGTTGCTGCGCGAGAACGCGCTGATTCACCAGCCTGCCGACGCCTACGACCTGATCATCAGCGACTCCTTCCTGCCACGTTTCAGCAGCGCGGACCTGGTGGTGCTGGTCGCTGCCTGGCGGCGCTCGCTGCGCCCCGGCGGCACGGTGATCACCACCGTTCGGATCCACGACGAGAACTCGGTCCAGGCGGCTCGCAGCGGCAGCCAGGCCGAGCTCTGGCGCCAGGTCGCCCAGGACAGCTGGAGCTGGTGGCCGGCGGTGTCGCGACTGCCGGTGGCCGAACTGGCCGACAAGGTCGCCGGGTTCGCCCAGCAGCAGGAGCGCAACGCCGTCTACGCGGTGGCGCAGCTGGCCGAGCTGTTCGAACAGGCAGGTTTTGCCGAGCTGGAATCGAACGAGGCCGTCATCAACGGCAAGCGGTTCGCCCGGCTCGTTGTTCACTGAAGTCAGCCGTCATACACTCAGCGCAAGGGGGCATACATGAGCGAACAGTCCGATATCGACACGCTGTCCATCCGCGGGATCGACCACATCGCGGTCGGCACCAGTGATATGGCCGAGAGCCTTCGGTTCTACGTGAAGGTGCTCGGTTTCAAGGTGGTGATGGCCCGCCGTACCCACCCGGCGCCGGACGAGAGCAACCCGCTGGTGGCCGATGACGATCCCGACAAGGAGAAGGCGTCCTTTCGCCGGCCGCCCGGCGCCCCGCAGTTCGACGACATCCGGCACTACTGCCTGGATATGGGCAACGACACCGTGTTCAGCCTCTTCGAGTACCCGGCCGGCACCCCGCAGGCGGTGCGCGATTCCATCGCCGGCCTGCAGCACATCGCCTTTCACGCCGGCCGTCCGGAGTTCGACAAGGCCAAGGCGCGGCTGGACGAGCACGGCGTGGACTACCTGGGCCCGCTCTACCTGGGCGATGGCCACACCAGCATCAACATGTTCGACCCGTCCGGCATCCGGCTCGAGATCGTCACCGCCGGCGACGAGGCCAGCTACAACTCGGTGGACCGCGCCCGGATGCCCGACGATCTGGTTCGTGCCGAGCTGAGCACGCTGTTCGAGGACGAGAGCGAACTCGACGACATCCTGCAGCGCTCCGGCAGCTGATGCCGGCCTGCTGGCGTGCTGCCGGCGCTAGCAGGCCCGCTGGCAGCGCCGCTGGGCCACCGCGTCCAGGAAAACCCCGGTGATGTCATTGGCATTCTTGACCGAGTAAAACTTTCCACCGGTCGCGGACGCGAGCTGGGCCAGCGCGGACCCGTCGGCGTCGGTACCGATGCCGATGGTGATCACCTTCACCGGCCGCCGCGGGTCGGCCACGGTGTGCAGCGCCGCCAGCACGTCCGGCAGGCTCTTGCCGCCCTGGTAGTCGTTCTGCCCGTCGGTCATCAGCACCACGGTGTTCACCTTGCTCGGGTCATAGCTGCGCTGCACCTGCTGGTAGGCGGCGAACACCGTTTCGTACAGGGCGGTTCCGCCGTGCACCCGGCCCGCCATCGAACCGGCCGCCGTCAGCAGGGCCTGCCGCCGGCTGGCCGATCCGAGCTGGTCGCCGAGCAGGCCGAGTGGCACCAGTTGCGCCCACGGGGTGCTGGCGGACTGGTCGGAGGAGAACACCCACAGGCCAAGGGCGGAGGAGTTCGGGAAGAATGACACGGCCGCCTTCGCGGCGGCGGTGGCCACCGCGATCTTGCTCTGCCCGTTGCCGGCCGGTTCGACCATCGAACCCGACACGTCGATCACGGCCAGGGTGTTGGCGTCCGCGCCGGCAGCGTTCCACAGCCGCAGCAGACCTACTGACTGGGCCTGGCTGGGCGCCGGCAGCGCCGGCACGATGTCGGCGGTCACGCCCTGGGCGATGCCCAGCTTCGGCACCGGGGCGCCGTCGGTGGTGCGCAGGCCGATGGCGGTGAACCGGGCCTGGGACGAGGGCAGCCGCAGCACCTTCTCGAACTGGTCACCGGCGCTGGCCAGTGCCGGATCAGCGCTGGTGCGAGACAGCCGGACCACCGGAAAGTCCAGGCTCAGGGTCGGCTTGGTGGGATAGACCGCGTCGGCGATGAGGCTGCCGTGCTGGGCGTTCTCGGCAATGACCGCCTGCTCGCTGGCCACGAAGACCGGAGCTTTGGCCGGGTCGGCCACCAGCTGGTCAAAGCCCTGCGAGACCGAGATCATCGTGGTGTGACTCAGCGCGAGCAGCTTGGCAACCAGCGCCGGGCTGGCGGTGCTGGTCGAGATCAGCTGCTCGTTGACCGTCAGCAGGGCGAGCAGTCCCTCGGCATTCTGCATGGGTTCGGCGATGATGGCGCCGGCCAGCGGATCGAAGTTCGCCCCACTCACCTGGGCGGCCAGCGCGGTTGCCCGGGCCGGTGAGGTGACCGCGACCAGCGGCGAGCTGGCCAGGCTCGGATGCACCGTGATGGTGGCCGCGGCGGCCGGCGCCGAGCTCCGGTCGGTGCTCAGGCGCTGCGCCCAGGTGGTGGAGTCGGGCAGCCACATGTCGGTGTTGGTGCCGGACTGGCTGGACAGTCGCAATTCCTGTTGATCCACCGTGTCGGAATCGAGTTCGATCTGGACGCACTTGCCGCCGGCCCTGGGGTTGCTGGCTGCCCAGTCGGTGGCGATCTGGTTGACCGGCTGAGCCATGGTCGGCGAGCCGTCGACCACCAGGGTGACCTCGGGACCGCTGCAGTTGGTCGGGGTGATGATCGCGGCGTTGGTGACCGGCTTGGTCCGGGTCAGGTACAGCGTGCCGCCGACTCCGGCAGCGACCAGGACGAGCACGGTGGCAGCCGCGAGTGCAGAGCGTCGTCGCCGCTTGGTTGGTGCGCCTCGTTGGTGTCGTCCGGCCATACCTTCTCAATCCCCGTGGTCGCGCCGACAGCCAGCCGCGCGAGTACCACTGTGGATCATCGGCCAGCAAAAGAAAAGAGGCCGTCAGCGCCATATCAGGGTATAAGCCGCGGGCCGGTCACCCCACCGGGTGACCAGCCCACAGATCGTGAACCCAAAGTGGGTTTCGCTCAGGTTCCCCACAACGGCCTCGATCACG
>JBPCPA010000119.1:0-3118 GCA_050999655.1 Jatrophihabitans sp. | reverse complement strand
CCCCTGCCGACCTCGGCCGTCACTACGCGGCGGTCTCCGGTGACCGCAACCCGATCCACCTGCACCCACTGAGCGCCAGGCTCTTCGGCTTTCGGGCCGCCATCGCGCACGGGATGTGGCTCAAAGCACGCACCCTGGCCGCCTTCGAGGGACGGCTCGGCCCGGCCTTCGACGTCGAAGTGGCCTTCAAGACACCGGTGTTCCTGCCTGCGGTGCTGGAACTGAGCGCCACCCCGGCCGGCGACGGCTGGGACCTCGACGTGCACGGGGCGCGCTCGGGCAAGCCGCACCTGAGCGGCACGATCGGCCCACGGTAGATCGAGCAGCTCGGGTAGCCCGACCGGCGATCAGCCGCTGCTGACCAGCTCGCCACCCGCCGCGGTGATCGCGGCCCGGGCCTCGGCGCCGCCGGCCGCGGTCACCGGCACCGTCAGGTCGGTCAGCAGCCGCACCGCGAAGCCGGCCCGGATCGCGTCCAGCGCGCTGGCCCGCACGCAGTGTGACTCGGCGATACCGCACACGTCGACGGCCGAGATACCCGCCGTGGCCAGCACCTCGGCCAGTGTCCGGCCGTCCGGCGCGGTGCCATCGAAGGCTGAATATGCCGCCTCGTGCAGGCCTTTCTTGATCGTGATGGACGTCCGACCCGCGAGCACGGCTGCCAGCGCCGGGTGCAACTCGGCGCTCGCGGTGCCGGCCAGGCCGTGCGGTGGCCAGCTGTCGGCGTAGTCCGGCTGCGCGGAGAAGTGCGCGCCGGGGTCGGCATGCCAGTCCTGGCTGGTCACCAGCAACCGGTAGTCCCCGCCACGAAGGTCGAGATAGGTCGCGATCCGGCCGGCGACCGCGTTGCCACCGATCACCGGCAGCTCACCGCCCTCGCAGAAGGTGGGTTGCACGTCGACCACGAGCAGCGCGCGCGAGCCGGGCATCGGCGATCCTCCTGAGCAGTGGGCTTGCGACACGTCGAATCTACGTCGCCGACCCGGGCTGCTGGCAGGATGGGCAGGTGCACATCGCCCTCGGCCTGGTCCTGCTGGTGTCCGCCTCGACCGCGCTGGCGGCCGGGGCCCGCCGACTGTCGCTGTCCGAACCGCTGGTGCTGACCCTGGCCGGCATCGCCGGCTCCTACCTGTGGTTCATCCCCGAGGTGTCGCTGAGCCCGCAGCTGATCCTGCTGGGCCTGCTGCCGCCGCTGCTCTACACCACCGCGATCCGCACGTCCCTGATTGATTTCAAGGCAAACCGGCGACCGATCGGGTTGCTGTCGGTCGGCCTGGTGCTGGCCTCGACCTTCGGGGTCGGCCTGGTTGCCTGGTGGACGCTGCCGATTCCGTTCGCGGTCGCCATCGCGCTCGGCGCCGTGGTGGCTCCGCCGGACGCAGTGGCGGCCACCGCGGTCGCCCGCCGGGTCGGCATGCCGAGGCGGATCGTGACGATCCTGGAAGGCGAATCGCTGTTCAACGACGCGACGGCGTTGGTCACCCTGCGCACCGCGATCGCGGCGGCGGCCGGTTCGGTGAGCCTGTGGCACGCGGCCGGTGAGTTCGTGCTCGCCGCCGGCGGCGGGATCGCGGTCGGAGTGGCGGTGGCTCTGCTGCTCGGCGTCGTGCGCCGCCAGATCACCGATCCGGTGCTGGACACCTCGCTGTCGTTCCTGGCGCCGTTCCTGGCCTACCTGCCGGCCGAAGAGATCCACGCCTCCGGGGTCATCTCGGTGGTGGTGTGCGGGCTGATCCTCGGCCATCGGGCGCCGGTCTGGCAGAGCGCGGCGTCCCGGATCGCCGAGCGCACCAACTGGCGCACGATCGAGTTCCTGTTGGAGAACTCGGTGTTCCTGCTGATCGGCCTGCAGGTGCGGGTGATCGTGGAGAACGCCTGGCGCTCGAACCTCGACCATGCGCAGCTGATCGGTGCCTGCCTGGGCATCCTGGGCGCCACCGTGCTGATGCGTCCGATCTGGGTGTTTCCGGCCACCTACCTGCCCCGAAGGCTGTTCCGCCGGGTCCTGGATGCCGATCCGTACCCGCCCTGGCAGTACCCGGCGGTCATCTCGTGGGCCGGCATGCGCGGCGTGGTCACCCTCGCGGCGGTGTTCCTGATCCCGAAGGACACCGAGTACCGCGACGTGCTGATCCTGGCCGCGCTGGTGGTGGTGGGCGGCACGCTGCTGTTCCAGGGCACCACGCTGCCCTGGCTGGTGCGCTGGCTGCGGCTGCGCGGGCCGAGCCGGGCCGAGGACGCGTTGCAGGAAGCCGGCCTGATGCAGCAGGTGACCGACGCCGGCCTGCGCGCGCTGGACGAGCATACCGACGACGACACTCCCGACGACGTGGTCGACAGCCTGCGCCAGCGGGTGGGCCACCAGGTCAACGCGGTCTGGGAACGGCTTGGCCCGGACGAGACGGCGCTGCTCACCCCCAGCGAGCACTACCGCCGGCTGCGGCTGGTGATGCTGCAGGCCGAGCGCGAGGAACTGCTGCTGGTACGCGACTCGGGGGTACTTGACCACGAGGTGCTGCAGGCGGTGATGCGGGTGCTGGACCTGGAGGAGTCCCTGATCGATCGCTTCGACGAGGCCGAGGACGACCTGCGCGCCGAACCGCTCAAGACCACGGTGGGCGGCGACGAGTGCGAGCACCTGGCCGCCGCGCCGCGCACCTGCCGGCCAGACACTCCCGGGGCGTGCCAGGACTGCCTGGACGAGGGGCTGAACTGGGTGCACCTGCGGATGTGCCTGACCTGCGGGCACGTGGCCTGCTGCGACTCATCGGTGGGCAAGCACGCCGACAAGCACTATGCCGACACCGCCCACCCGGTGATGCGCAGCGTGGAGGCGGGCGAGGCGTGGCGCTGGTGCTACGTGGACTCCCGGCTCGGTTAGCGGGTCCGGGCCCGGCTGGAGAACGCCGCCGCACCACCGGTCCGCGGCGCTGCGGTCGCCGGCCGGGGGCTGCTGGAGGAGGTGTGCATGATCGCCGGCCGCTGGGAGCCGGCACGCTTGGGCGAGCTGTCGGAGCCGGCCCGCCGGGCACCGCCGCGACCTGCCGCACCCGCGCTGCGCGCGCCACTGCCGGCGTTACCGCCGCGGCTGGAGTTGCCGCCCCGGGCACCGCCGGTC
>JBPCPA010000254.1:0-4349 GCA_050999655.1 Jatrophihabitans sp. | reverse complement strand
GCCCGGGCATGCCCCGGTGCTGCACCCGGGTCCGATGAACCGCGGCTTGGAGATCTCATCGATGGCCGCGGACGGGGAACGCTCGCTGGTGCTGGACCAGGTCCGGGCCGGCGTCGCCGTCCGGATGGCGGTGCTCTACCACGTGCTGGCCGGCGCGGACGAGCCGGTGGCCGTGCTGCCGGCGGCCGAGCTCGAGCCGGTGCCGGCATGACGGCGGCGACGCGGCCGGTGCTGCTGCGCGAGGTGGCACCGCTCGGCGGTCCGCCGGTGGACGTGCTGCTGGCCGGCGGCCGGATCGCCGAGATCGGGGCCCGGTTGGACGCGCCCGACGGTTGCCAGGTGCTGCCAGCTGCCGGAGCGGTGCTGCTGCCCGGCCTGGTCGACCTGCACACCCACCTGCGCGAACCCGGCCGGGAGGACACCGAGACCATCGCCACCGGCTCGGCGGCGGCCGCGCTGGGCGGCTTCACCGCGGTGCACGCCATGGCCAACACGACTCCGGTCGCTGACACCGCCGAGATCGTCGAGCAGGTGGCCGCGCTCGGCCGCCAGGCGGGCCTGGTCGACGTCCGCCCGGTCGGCGCGGTGTCCAAGGGCCTGGCGGGCACCCAGCTGGCCGAGATCGGCAACATGGCCCGCTCGGCTGCCGCGGTGACGGTGTTCAGCGACGACGGGCACTGCGTCGCCGACGCCCGGCTGATGCGGCGTGCGCTGGAATACCTCAAGCCCTTCGGCGCGGTACTGGCCCAACACGCCCAGGACCCGCGGCTGGCCGACGCCAGCTGCTGCGCGCACGAGGGGGAGCTGTCCGGCCAGCTCGGCCTGGCCGGCTGGCCGTCGGTCGCGGAGGAGTCGATCGTGGCCAGGGACGTGATGCTGGCCGAACACACCGGCTCCCGGCTGCACATCTGCCACGTCTCGACCGCCGGCAGCGTCGAGGTGATCCGGTGGGCCAAGGCCCGGGGCATCTCGGTGACCGCCGAGGTCAGCCCGCATCACCTGCTGCTCACCTGTGACCTGCTGCGCAGCTATGACCCGGTCTACAAGGTCAACCCGCCGCTGCGACCGGCCGAGGACGTCCAGGCGCTGCAGGCCGGCCTGGCCGACGGCACCATCGACGCGGTAGCCACCGATCACGCACCGCACGCCGCACACGACAAGGACCATGCCTTTCCCGACGCCGCCTTCGGCATGCTCGGCCTGCAGACCGCGCTCGGCGTGGTGATCCAGACCATGCTCGCGTCCGGGCAGCTGGACTGGGCCGGGCTGGCTGACCGGATGAGCGTGCGGCCGGCCCGGATCGGCCGGCTCGCCGGGCACGGTCGGCCGATCGCGGTGGGCGAGCCGGCCAACCTCACCCTGATCGACCCGGCCGCCGACTGGCTGGTGGAGCCGGCCGGGCTGGCCTCACTGGCCCGCAACACCCCGTTCGCCGGGCACCGGCTGCCGGGCCGGGTGCTGGCCACCTACCTGCGCGGTCGGGCCACCGTCCTCGACGGCGCGCTGGCCGGTCAGCCCGCGCAGGTGCCGGCATGATCACGGCGGCTCGGATCACGGCAACTCCGATTACAGCGGCGCGGCGCGGTTCTGGCTTGCCACGACAGGACGAGGAGGGGACCACCCGATGACCGACTCGGTGACCCGGCCGGCGACGCTGGTGCTGGAGGACGGCCGGACCTTCGCGGGACAGGCCTACGGCGCGGTCGGCGAGAGCTTCGGCGAGGCGGTGTTCAACACCGGCATGACCGGCTACCAGGAAACCCTGACCGACCCGTCCTATCACCGCCAGATCGTGGTGCAGACCGCACCGCACATCGGTAACACCGGGGTCAACGACGCCGACCCGGAGTCCGACCGGATCTGGGTGTCCGGCTACGTGGTGCGTGATCCGGCGCGGCGGACGTCCAACTGGCGGGCCACCCGCTCGCTGGCCGAGGAGCTGCAGCGCTACCAGGTGGTCGGCATCTCTGACATCGACACCCGGGCACTGACCCGGCACCTGCGCGAGCGCGGCGCGATGCGTGCGGTGATCTCCTCGCTGGACAGCGACCCCGACTCGCTGCTGGACAAGGTGCTGGCCTCGCCGCAGATGGCCGGGGCGGACCTGACCGGCGCGGTGAGCACCCCCCAGCCCTACCGGGTGGACGCGATCGGCGAGCACCGGTTCACGGTGGCGGCGCTGGACTACGGGATCAAGAAGATGACCCCTCATCGGCTTGCCGAGCGGGGCGTCACCACGCATGTGCTGCCTGCCGCCAGCAGCCCCGAGCAGGTGCTGGCCACCGGCGCGGACGCGGTGTTCCTGTCCAACGGCCCCGGCGATCCGGCCACCGCAGACGCCGCCGTCGAGCTGGTCCGCCAGCTACTCGGTCGCCGGCTGCCGGTGTTCGGGATCTGCTTCGGCAACCAGATCCTGGGCCGGGCCTTCGGCCTGGGCACCTACAAGCTGCGCTACGGGCACCGGGGCATCAACCAACCGGTGGCCGAGTTGGCGACCGGCAAGGTAGAGATCACCGCGCACAACCACGGCTTTGCCGTCCAGTGGCCGACAGCGCCGTCCTTCGAGCCGCGCGAGACCGAGTTCGGCGCGATCCAGGTGAGCCATGTGTGCCTCAACGACAACGGGGTCGAGGGCCTGCGCGCCCGCGACGGGCCGGCGTTCTCCGTCCAGCACCACCCGGAGGCCGCGGCCGGACCGCACGATGCGGACTACCTCTTCGACCGGTTCGTCGAGCTTCTCGAACAGGGGATCAGCGAGTGAGCATCGAGCGAGGGACGAGCGAGGCGCGGAGCGAGCGTGCGATGAGCGCTGGCGCGAAGAGCCAGGGGATCAGCGAGTGAGCATCGAGCGAGGGACGAGTGAGGCGCGGAGCGGGCGTGTGATGAGCGTTGGCGCGAAGAGCCAGGGGATCAGCGAGTGAGCATCGAGCGAGGGACGAGTGAGGCGCGGAGCGAGCGTGTGATGAGCGAGGTAGGTAGCTGATGCCCAAGCGCACCGACCTCGATCACATCCTGGTCATCGGCTCCGGTCCGATCGTCATCGGCCAGGCCTGCGAGTTCGACTACTCCGGCACCCAGGCCTGCCGGGTGCTGCGCGAGGAGGGCTTTCGGGTCAGCCTGGTGAACTCCAATCCCGCGACGATCATGACCGATCCGGAGTTCGCCGATGCCACCTACATCGAGCCGCTGACCCCGGAGTACGTGGCCAAGGTGCTGGCCACCGAGGCCCGGCTGGGCACTCCGGTGCACGCGCTGCTGGCGACCCTGGGCGGTCAGACCGCCCTGAACCTCGCGGTCGCCCTGCACGACACCGGCGTGCTGGAGCGCTTCGGGGTGGAATTGATCGGCGCCGACATCGACGCCATCCAGCGCGGTGAGGACCGGCAGAAGTTCAAGGACATCGTCCGCGCGGTCGGCGGTGACGTGCCGGCTTCGGCAGTCTGCCACAGCCTGGACGAGGCACTCGCCTTCGCCGAGACGGTGCGCAACCGGGTGGTCATCAGGCCCTCGTTCACCATGGGCGGCCTCGGCTCGGGGATGGCGCACACGGCCGGCGAGGTGGCGACCCTGGTCGGTCGTGGCCTGGCTGCGTCCCCGGTGCACGAGGTGCTGGTCGAGGAGAGCGTCTACGGCTGGAAGGAGTTCGAGCTCGAACTCATGCGCGACCGCAAGGACAACGTCGTCGTGGTGTGCTCGATCGAGAACATCGACCCGATGGGCGTGCACACCGGCGACTCGATCACGGTGGCGCCGGCGATGACGCTCACCGACCGGGAGTACCAGCGGATGCGCGATCTGGGCATCGCGGTGCTGCGCGAGGTCGGTGTGGACACCGGCGGTTGCAACATCCAGTTCGCGGTCGACCCGCAGACCGGCCGGCTGATCGTGATCGAGATGAACCCGCGGGTGTCGCGCTCGTCGGCGCTGGCCTCGAAGGCAACCGGCTTTCCGATCGCCAAGATCGCCGCCAAGCTCGCGGTCGGCTACACCCTGGACGAGGTCAGCAACGACATCACCCGGGCCACCCCGGCGTGCTTCGAGCCGGTGCTGGACTACGTCGTGGTCAAGATGCCGCGGTTCGCCTTCGAGAAGTTCCCGGGTGCTGACCCGGTGCTGACCACCCACATGAAGTCGGTCGGCGAGGCGATGTCGATCGGTCGCAACTTCACCGAGGCCTTGGGCAAGGCGATGCGCTCGATGGAGACCACCGCCGCCGGCTTCTGGACCGGAGGGGAGCCGGAGTCCACCCGGGACGAGCTGCTGCAGGCGCTGCGCACGCCGCTCGACGGCCGGCCTCGAGGCCAGTCCGGTCCACCAAGTGCTGATCGAGCAAAGTGTCCTGGGCTGGA
>JBPCPA010000247.1:0-2559 GCA_050999655.1 Jatrophihabitans sp. | reverse complement strand
GGTGGGGAATGGCTCCGGCGGACAAGCAGCCCTGCCGGGGTGCCGCCCTCGCGGCCGCCCAGCACCGCTTCGGCGGCAATTCGTAGCGGCTGGTCGGCAGGCAGTACCTCGGTTACCGGGCGAGGGTCGGTCAGCGCGCTATCCGCAACCAGCAGGGTGCCGTCGCCGGCGATGAGAATTCGATTCAGCGAAGTCACCCCAGCCTTTCTCATCACGCTGAGCTTAAACCCTTCCAGCCGCGGCGTCTCGGAGAAATTCCGAGCGCACGCATGCCGTCCGGGAACCGACACTGGCAGCACCGAGCCGCAACGATCGCGTGCCGCCCACTATCATGGGCCGTTATGTCACCCGTCGACGCCAGTTTTCTCGCATTGCCCGCAATCGATCTGGCTGACGCGGCGCTGACCCGAGCGCGAGAGCTCGGCGCCGAGCACGCCGATTTCCGGTTGGAGCGGGTCCGCACAGCCGAGATCACCCTGCGGGACGGGCAGCTAGACGCTACCTCCGATGACCAGGATCTGGGGCTGGCCGTCCGGGTCGTGCACCAAGGGGCATGGGGCTTCGCCAGCGGTATCGAGCGCACCCCCGCGGCCGCGGCCCGGCTGGCCGAGCAGGCGGTGGCCACCGCGAAGCTGAGCCGGGTGCTCAGCTCGGACCCGGTGCAGCTGGCGGCCGAGCCGGTATATGACCAGGTGAGCTGGGTTTCAGCCTATGAAATAAACCCGTTCGATGTTCCGCAGGCTGACCGGATCGGCCGGCTGCTGGAGCTGTCCGAGCGGCTGCTCAGTGCCGACGGCGTCGACCACGTCGACGCCAGGGTGCTGCAGGTGCAGGAGAACAAGTTCTACGCCGACACCGCCGGCACCGTGACCACCCAGCAGCGGGTTCGGATCAATCCGGAGTTCAGCGCGGTACAGGTCGACCTGGCCGGCGGCGGGTTCTCGGCCATGCGCACCCTCGCGCCGCCGGTCGCCCGGGGCTGGGAGTACCTCACCGGCACCGGCTGGGACTTCGAGGCCGAACTGGCCGAGCTGCCCGAGCTGCTCGCCGCCCACGTCAAGGCACCGAGCGTGCAGGCCGGTCGCTACGACCTGGTGATCGATCCGTCCAATCTCTGGCTGACCATTCACGAGTCGATCGGCCACGCCACCGAGCTGGACCGCGCGCTCGGCTACGAGGCCGCCTACGCGGGGACCTCGTTCGCGACCCTGGACCAGCTCGGCAGCCTGCGGTACGGCAGCCCGATCATGCACGTCACCGGAGACCGGACGGTCGAGCACGGGCTGGCCAGCATCGGCTACGACGACGAGGGGGTCGCCACCAGCGAGTTCGACCTGATCCGCGACGGCGTGCTGGTCGGCTTCCAGCTGAACCGGCAGATGGCGCGGGCGAATGACCTTGGCAGCTCCAACGGCTGCGCCTTCGCCGACTCGGCGGGCCATATTCCTCTGCAACGAATGGCTAATGTCAGTTTGCAACCCAGCCCGGACGGTGGCTCCACGGCCGACCTGATCGCCGACGTGGAGCGCGGTATCTACGTGGTCGGTGACAATTCCTGGTCGATCGACATGCAGCGCTACAACTTCCAGTTCACCGGTCAGCGATTCTTCGAGATCGTCAATGGTGAGCTGGCCGGGCAGCTGCGCGACGTGGCCTACCAGGCCACCACCACCGAGTTCTGGGGGTCCATGAGCGCCACCGGCGGTCCGCAGACCTACCTGCTCGCCGGTGCCTTCAACTGCGGCAAGGGCCAGCCCGGCCAGGTGGCGGCTGTCTCGCACGGTTGCCCGTCGGCGCTGTTCCGTGGCGTGAACGTGCTCAACACCCTCAGTGAAGGCGGCCGATGATGCCCGCAGCTCCGACCGGCGTCCGCATCCAGCAGCTGGTGGAGCAGGCCCTGGCCCTGTCCAGCGCCGACGGCTGCGTGGTGCTCGGCGAGGAGCGCACCCAGGCCAACCTGCGCTGGGCGGCCAACAGCCTCACCACCAACGGTCAGATGCACTCCCGCAAGCTGTGCGTGATCTCGACCCTGCGGCACCCGGACGGCAGCACCACCTCCGGTGTGGTGTCCGGCCCGGTCACCGGCGACGATCCGGGCGCCGAACTCGCCGCCCTGGTGTCGGCCAGCGAGGCTGCCGCGCGTGCGGCGTCCCCGGCCGACGACGCGGCCCCGCTGGTCGAGCCCACCGGCCCGACCGACGAGGGCTGGGACGCGCCGGCCGCAGCCACCGGCATCGAGGTGTTCGAGGGGTTCGCGCCGGAGCTGGGGCTGGCCTTCGCCGCGGCCCGGACCGGTGGCTGGTTGCTCTACGGCTTCGCCGAGCACGTCCTGACCTCGGTCTTTCTCGCCTCGTCCACCGGCCTGCGGCGCCGGTTCGACCAGCCCACCGGACGTATCGAGCTCAACGCCAAGTCCGCCGACCTGAGCCGGTCGGCGTGGGTGGGCCGGCAGAGCCGGGACTTCACCGATGTCGATGTCGAGGCGCTGACCGCCGACCTGGCCCGCCGGCTGGCCTGGTCGCGTAACCAGGTAGACCTGCCACCGGGGCGCTATGAACC
>JBPCPA010000185.1:0-4072 GCA_050999655.1 Jatrophihabitans sp. | reverse complement strand
GGTACGGCCTGGTGCTGCAGGGCTACGGCCTGGTCAGCGTGCTGACCGCAGCCGAGAATGTCGAGATCGTGTTGCAGGGACAGCGGATGGGCCGCCAGGACCTGCGCGACCGGGCCGAGGACGTGCTGGACGCGGTAGGCCTTGCCGAGGTGGCCGACCACCTGGTCGAGCAGCTGTCCGGCGGCCAGCAGCAACGAGTGGCCATCGCACGCGCGCTGGTCACCGATCCGTCGGTGCTGCTGGCCGACGAGCTGACCGCCGAGCTTGACCACAATTCGCGCGAACGGGTGCTCGGCCGGGTTTTCAGCCTGGCCGAGCGGGGATCGACCGTGGTGATCTGCACTCACGATCCCGACTTGGCGGCCGGCTGCCATCGCGAGATCCAGCTGACCAACGGCCGGGTCACCGCCAGCCGCTAGCTAGAGCCTGACCAGGTCGGCAAGCACCGTGTCCATCTGGGCGATCAGCGACAGGTGGCCCTGGTCGGCGAACAGGTGCGGTTGCGCGCCCGGGACCTCGGCTGCCAGCCACTGGCCGTGCCCGAACGGGACCATCCGATCCTGGCGGCCCTGCCAGATGGCGACCGGCACCGTCAACTCGTTCAGGTTGAACCCCCAGGGACGGACGAAGGCCAGGTCGTCGTCCCGCCAGCCGGCGATGCCGTTCTTCATCGCGTGCCTGAAGGCCTGGGCCATCTGTTCGGCGAACTGACCGGTCAGCGCGGCCTGATCCACCTCGGACAGCAGCCCGGCCAACGCCTCGACGATGGAAGCTCCGGTGACGGTCTGAAAGTGCGTGGTCAGCGGTTGCAGGAAGCCATCGATCTCGTCGAACCCGGCGACCGCCGCGCTGAACTCATCGACGTTGCCCTGATCCATTCCCTGCAGAAAGTCCAGCCCGGCCGCGTCGTGGGGCGCAACCCCGGCCAGTACCGCCACCGCCTGGCAGCGGTCGGGCAGCAGCGCGCCGGTCGCCAGGGCGTGCGGGCCACCGCCGGACCAGCCCAGGGTGCGAAACCGGTCCACGCCGAGCGTGTCGAGCAGGGTCCGGATGTCGGTCACCGCATCGGCGACGGTCCGGCCGCGCAGCTCGGTGGAATCTCCATAGCCGGGACGGGAATAGCTGATCGTCCGCAGGCCGAGGGCGGTTGCCGGCCCGGTCACGCGGGTGAAGTTCATCGCCGGATTGGGAGTGCCGACCTGAAACAGCAGGACGGGGCCATCCGGCGGCCCGGTGACCAGATACTCCAGTTGCCGGCCGTCCGGGGTGGTCAGTACCGACCTGCTCGCGGTGTCCGTCGGCATCGTTGGATCCTAAGGGTTACGCCGGTGTGCTTCCCAGCTCGATTTCGCTTATCTTCCAGCGATAGCTGCCGATAATCTAGCGTGTTGAGCCCGCCCGACATTCATCGTCTCGTGACGATCGCCGACCTCGAGGGCCGGGCCTTTCGCAGCCGGATCGAGGACGTGGCTGGCGACTGCCTGGTGCTGGCGCGGCCGCTGAACCTGCCGGTCGAGCACGAGTTCGGGATCGGCGAGACGGTGCTGCTCAGCTGGCCGGACCCGGGCGGCATCACTTCCGCGACCACCGAACTCATCGAGTCCACCCTGCGCGGACCATTGGGGCTGTGGACGGTCCGGGTGATCGGTGACTACCGGCGCGAGCAACGTCGGCGCTTCGTGCGGGTGCCACTGGCCGGTCCGGTGCGATTGGTGCCGGTCGTCGGGGAGGGCGAAGCGGCTGGTTCGGCTGGTCCGGCTGGTCCGGCATGCCTGGCCGGTTCGGTGCCGGTTGCCGGCCAACTCCTCGATATCAGCGAGGCTGCCTTGCGCTGCGCGGTTCGGGCGGACGCGGTCGGCGGCCTCACGATCGAAGCCGAGGCCTTGGTGGACTTCACGCTGGCTCACCAGGACTTCAGCTTCACCGCCACAGTGATGAAGCTGCAGCCTGACCGGCGCGATCAGGAGGCGATCGAGGTGGTGCTGGTGTTCGAGATCGGCGAGGAGCAGGCGGCGCTGCTGCGCCGGGCCGTGTTCGCCGAGCAGTTGCGCATTCGCAACGGGTGAGCACGCCGTTGGGCGATGCCGGTGTCCCTTGGGGACAACCACTCGATGCGGTTCGCCGTTATCCACAGGGTGGTGAACATCGGCCACGAGTGGCAGGCTCGACCATATAATCGTTGGTATGTTCGATACAACACCTGACGGGATACCTGACGGGATACCTGACGGGATAACAGCGCAGGTGACCGCGCTGGTGGCTGAGGCACCGGCTGCCCGCTCGATGAGGGTGCTGGCCGGGTTGGCTGTCGCGAGGTTGTCCGAGGCTGCCCGGGTGGCCCTGTTGACGATGGTGCAGCAACAGCAGAACTGGCTGGACTCGGTGCAGGCTCGGCTGCTGGTCGAGATCCAGGCGGCCGATGAGACCGAGCTGGGATTGGCCCAAGAAACGGTGTCGTTGGCCCTGACGGTGCCGCCTCGAACCGCGCAGCTCAAGCTGGTCTCGGCACGCACGCTGCTGCACGAATTGCCCGCGACCTTCGCGCTGTTGCAGCAGGGTGCCATCTCGGGCGGGCACGCCCAGGTGATCACCGAGGCATCCTGGTCCCTACCTGCCGAGGTGTTGAGCCGGTTCGAGTCTCGGGTGATCGAACGCGCGCCCGATCAGACCCTGTCCCAGCTACGTCAGGCAGTGCGACGAGCAACGATGGCCCTCGACCCGGCCACCGCGCAGGCACGCCATCAGCGCGCCGTGGACGATCGGGCGGTGAGCTTCCAATCCCTCGATGATGGCATGGCATTGCTACCGGTCCTGTTGCCGGCGCCGCAGGCCCAAACGATCTTACTCGGCTCACCGCCGCCGCGAAACTGCTACCCGCGCAGGACCCGAGGACGATGGACCAACGGCGTGCCGACCTGCTGGTCGACGCTGTCCTCACCGGGCTGCCGGCCGACGCCCTGCCCGAACTGCAGGGTCACCGGCCCGGCATCCAGATCATCGTCTCCGCCGACACCCTGCTCAATCTCGACGATGAGCCAGCCGACCTGGCCGGCTACGGGCCAATCACTGCCGACACAGCGCGCCGGCTGGCCGCGGACCAGTCCGGTACCTGGCGCAGGCTGCTCACCGATCCCGATACCGGCCAGTTGCTCGACATCGGTCGCCACCGGTACAGACCTTCGCCCCGGCTCAAGGACTTCGTCTGCGCCAGGGACGGCAACTGCGTGTTCCCGACCTGCAGCCGACCTGGTTATCGCTGCGAATACGAACACATCACGCCCTATCTGCAGGGCGGGCAGACAAGTCGCGACAACGGTGCGCTGTGCTGCAAACGTCACAACCTCTGCAAGATCAACACTGGCTGGAGCTACCGACTCGCCGACGACGGCACCGTCACCTGGACCAGCAGCATCGGAAGCCGCTACGCCAACCGTCCAGGCCCCCGATGGTCTGACGCTCGGCCTGACCAGCCACCGACCTGAACGGGCCGGCCTCAGCGCGCTCGCTTGACCGCCGACCTGGCCTGCCGCCGCTAACCTGAAGCGGTGACCGACCCAGCCGACCGAACGAGCACCCGTTGGGCACAACTCAGCGGAGGCTCGTCCGGCGAGTTCTACGCGGCGCGCTTTGCCGCGCTGGCGGCCACCGGCAAGGACCTCGATGGCGAAGCCCGGTTCTGCGCCGCACTGGTGCCGGCGCCGGCGCGGGTACTGGACGCCGGCTGTGGTACCGGCCGGATCGCGATCACCCTTGCCGAATGGGGCTATCAGGTACTCGGCGTCGACCTCGACGAGTCAATGCTGGCCCAGGCGCGCCTGGTCGCGCCCGATCTCGACTGGGTGCACCACGACCTGGCCACCTTCGGCCCCGCTAGCCTCGACCCCGCCGGCATCAGCCCCGCCACCCTCGATGCCGCTCACCGACCGGGCCGCAATGCCGACCCGTTCGACCCCGCCGGCATCGCTGCCGCTGCCCGACCGGGCCGCACTGCCGACCCGTTCGACCTCGTGATCGTTGCCGGTAACGTGATTCCGCTACTGGCTGACGGCAGCCTGCCGGGCACGCTGCCCAG
>JBPCPA010000182.1:0-19971 GCA_050999655.1 Jatrophihabitans sp. | reverse complement strand
CTCGCGGTGCACGCCGGCCAGCACCTCGGCGGCGGCCGTCGTGGCAGCCCAGCCCTCATCGGCCGCGGTGGACGGGCGCACCGCGCGCAGCCAGCGGTTGAGGTCGTCCGAGCCGGGGTTGCCGTTCTCAGCCACGTTGTCGTCCTCAGCCACGTTGTCGTCCTCAACCACGGAGTGCCTCCGCGAACTGGCCGGCCGGGGTGTCGCCGCGGTAGCCGGCCACCTGCAGTGCGCGGGCCAGCCGCTTGCGGGCCCGGTGCAGCCGGACGGCATAGGCCGAGACGCTGCAGCCGAGCGCCTCGGCGGCCTGCACCGGGGTCAGGCCGTACCAGCCAGTGAGGGTGAGCACCTCGCGGTCGGCCGCCGGCAGCGTGGCCAGGGTGAGCGCGAAGGCCTGTTTGAGCTCGCCGGCGGCCGGGTCCGGCTCGTGGCCGACGTCCTGCATCAGCCGATCGATGAGCTGATCCTGGCGGCGAAGGGATCGCAGCCGGTTGGCCAGCAGCCTGCGGGCGGTGCCGAACAGCCAGCCCAATGGCGGGTCGGGCACTTGGTCGGCCTTGCCGAATGCGGTCACGAAGACCTCCTGGAGTACGTCCTGCGCTGTGTGCGGATCGGTGCGATGGAGCAGGTAGCCCAGGATCCGAGCGGCATAGGCGCGGAACCACTCGTCGATCACCGCGCGCCGTTCGGCGTCGTTCACCCAGACCTCCTCGCCGGTGACGCGCACCGCTATCAGGTAGGTGTCCAGAACCTGGCCAGAAATTACAGCCCTGCGCGCTGGCGCGTGACCTCGTTGCCCGGTCTCTTGACATGTGACCATACGGTCACCTATTTTCAGGGGATGGATCTGGTGTTCAAGGCGCTGGCCGATCCGACCCGGCGCAGCCTGCTCGACGAGCTGTTCGGGCAGGACGGCCAGAGCCTGGGCGAACTCGAGGCGCGGCTGCCGATCAGCCGCTTCGGGGGGATGAAGCACCTCAAGGTGCTCGAAGAGGCCGGGCTGGTGGTGACCCGCCGGCGTGGTCGGCAGAAGCTGCACTTTCTGAACCCGGTGCCGATCCGACTGGTCCACGACCGGTGGGTCAGCAAATACGCGCAACCGTGGGTCGCTGGGCTCAGCGATCTCAAGACCAGACTGGAGAAGACGATGGAAAAGATCTACGAGGTCTACATCCGCACCACACCCGAACGCCTGTGGGATGCGATCACCGACAGCGAGATCCGCGGCAAGTACCAGTTCGGCGTCAGCGTCGATACCGACTGGAAGCCGGGTTCGCGGCTGGAGATGCGCCACCCGAACGCACCGGGCCTGCTCGGCGAGGGAGAGGTCCTCGAGATCGACCCGCCCCGCAAGCTGGTGCAGAGCATGGTGGCGCTGTGGGACGAGGACGTCAAGGCTGAGGGAACCACCCGGATCACCTGGGAGATCAACGACATCGGCGGCGGTACCTGTTGCCTGGTGGTGACCCATGACCAGCTTCGCGAGGGCTGCAACAACCAGATCTACGGCGGCTGGCCGATGATCCTGTCCGGGCTGAAGTCCTGGCTGGAGACCGGCGAGGTGCTGACCACGCCCGGCTCGCTGCTCTACAGCTGAGACCGCTCGATCAGCTGCCGGCCTGCTCGTCGCGCACCCAGGAGCCGAGCAGGCCACGGTAGTGCTCGACGAAATGGTCGTGCTCGTGCGCCGGAAAGGTCGACCGGACGGTCTCGACGAGCAACTGGTCGAAGTCGGCGCCGGCCACCCACTCCAGCACGATCTCGTCCAGGTGGCTGAGGCGGCTGGCGCAGAAGTCGGCGTACCGCTCGGTCTCGAAGTGCGCGTCGGCCAGCTGCCGGTAGGCGGCCAGCTTCTCGGCGTAGGACAGGTCCTCGCGGTCGGCCACGTCGAAGTACCGCCTGGTATCCAGGTCAAAGCGTGGCTTGCGCCCGGTCGCGGTGCAGAACACCGACCACTTGACGAGGGCCTTCATCGCCCACGGAAAGTAGTAGTGCAGGCTGGTCAGGGCCACGTCCGGGCAGGCGTTGGCGTAGTCGATCGGGTAGACCTCACCGTCCTTGACCAGCGTCTCGCAGGAGTTGAACTCCCAGCGGAAGAACGCGTTGACCAGCCGGCCGATGGTCACCACCTCCTCGCCTGCCTCGGCATCGAGAAAGCCATGGCTGATCGAGTACCGCGCGTGCATCGGTTGGTCCGGGTCGAAGTTCATGACCATGGTCTCGGCACCGATCGACAGGCTGCGGGCGAAGACATCGAAGCCGTCGACCGCCTTCTGCAGGTGCATCAGCCGCTGGCCGGACTGGTCATAGGCTCGATGCAGCTCGTCGGCATCGCCGATCCGGGTCACCCCGACCCAGGCACCGCCGTCGTAGGGCTTCATGAACAGCGGGTAGCCGATCCGCTCGGCGATCACGTCGAGGTCGAAGGGCTGGTTGTAGCGGGCCGCGGTGTAGGCGTACTTGGCGTGCTCCGGCGGGTTCTTGTACGGCACCAGCACGGTCTCTGGAACCTTCAGGCCGAGCCGCATCATGGCGCAGTAGGCGGCGTGTTTCTCCATGCTCTGAAAGGTGAACGGGCTGTTGAGCAGGTACACGTCGTCCATCAGCGCGGTCTTCTTCAGCCACTCGCGCGGGTGGTAGTACCAGTAGGCCAGCCGGTCGATCACCAGGTCATAGCGCGGCTTGTAGCGCAGGTCGAACGGCTCGACGGTCACCCGCTCCACGTCGTAGTGGTGGGTGTCGCCGGCCCCGACGGCGCCGGAGGACACCGGGCCGAGCCGGCGCATGATCGATTCGAAGGCGGTGGGCCAGTCCTGCTCGGTGCCCAGCAGCAGGCCGATCAGGTGGGTGGTCTCGCTCATGCGGGCTCCTCAGCAGAATCGCGGCAGGTGGTGGGCCAACTGGGCACGCCAGGACGGCCAGTCGTGCGGGACGTCGTGGCCCCAGACGTCCAGCTCGCGCCGGATGCCCTTCTCGGCCAGTCGGCCGGCGAAGTCCCGGGTGCTCGGGAGCGCCCGGGTCGGATTCTCCTCCCAGGCGCCCTGCCCGACCACCAGCACCAGGCTGACCCGCTCGCGCAGCCAGTTCAGGTGATCGCCGTGCAGGTTGGCGACGTAGGACATCGGACTGTTGAAATAGGTGGCCGAGCCCTGCTCGCCCTGCTGGTCGCCAGCTTGCCAGCTGGTCGGGTCGTAATTGCCTGACAGGCACAGGGCCAACGGAAAGAGGTCGGCTCGTTTCAGGGCGAAGTTGGCGGCGTGAAAGGCGCCCAGGCTGCAGCCGACGGTGGCGAACTCGGTTGCCCCGCCGCAGTCATCAGAGATCCAGGGCAGCACCTGTTCGACGATCCAGGACTCGTAGCGGCTGTGCCGGCGGGCCCGCTCCTCGATCGAGACGCTCACGTCGGACCAGGAGTAGCCATCGGCACTGTCCACGCAGTACAGCTTCAGCCGGCCGGCCTCGATCAGCTCGGCCACCGCCCCGACCATGCCATTGTTCTCGAAGTCCTCGGCCCGGCCTTGCTCGGACGGAAACACCAGCACCGGACGGCCGTAGTGCCCGTAGGCGATGACGGTGCCGCTGAAGCCCTGCCAGCCGACGTCGGCCTGTTCGCGCCTCATTCGTGCTCCTTCGCCAGCGAGGTGAGCAATCCGGTCAGGCCCGGATCGTAGCCGTCGCGCCAGGCGGTGTAGTTGTGCACGTCACGCACCTCGTGCAACCGCACCGGGTAGCCGAGGCCGGCCAGGGTCTGGGCCACGGATCGGTTGTTGGCTAGGTTCTCCTCCAGCACCCCGCAGGTCATGGCCACCGGCAGCGGATGCGGATCGGCCACTGCCTGGCTCAGGTCGGCCACGAACCGGGTGACCGGGCCGAACCGGGGAAACCGTCGCTCCTGGGCGTCCAGCTCGGGCAGGAAGAAGCTGCCCGACTGCAGGAACAGCGCGTCGAAACAGGTCGGGAACGACCGGTGCGCGTGTAACAGGGCCAGCGCTCCCAGGCTGGCCCCGACACCGATCCGGACCGTGCTCGAGGCCAGCTCGGCCAGCGCCGGCAGCACCTCGCCGGACAGCGCCCGGGCGTAGGCGGGGTTGACGGCATACCAGCGGTTGCGGTCCCCCGGCCCCAGCAGTGCCACCCTGCTCGGCTCGATCCGGCCGGCGGCGATCAGCGCCGAGACGTAGCCCAGCAGGGCGGCCAGCCGGGCATACTCCGGACCGTCGTGCACGACCAGCAACGGCGCCGGCCGGCCGGCCGGCAGCTGCTCGGGCGTCCACAGCTCGCCGCGCACCGTGCTGCCGAGGTTGCGGCTGGCCACCGAGAACTCGCTCACGGCGCCCAGGCAGCCCTGCTGCCCGAGCCAGGTCGGCGCCTGATGGCCGGGAAACTCGATCACCGACTTGTCGCCGAAGGCACCGGCGACCCGCAGCGGGTTACCCGGATCGGTGATCATCTCGCGGCCGGAGTTGCGGTGGCTGAGTTCCAGCAGGTATTCCATCCGATCCACCGCGGGCCGGACCAGCCGCAGGGTCCAGATGCCGCGGCGGTAGCTGAAATCCACCTGATCACCCGGTACCCGCACCTCCTGGTAGAGCCGCACGCCGACCAGCCGGGCCTGCGGATCGGGTAGCCGAAAGGTGACGCCGGCCGAGGAGATCAGCGGCGGCGTTTGCGGAGCAGTCGCGGTGGTCATCGTCTGCAAACCCTAGCGGCAGTCCAGGGCGAAGCGCAGACGTCGAGCAATGCCTTGACCAATCGCCGCCGTAGTCTGACAAGCTCTAGCTGACCCAGCTGTGCTGGCAGAGCACCGAGGAGGTGTCGGCGTGGGCGACGATGTCGACAGCACTGAGTTCACCGGCCAGGATCGGCAACGCTACCGGGAAAAGGTCCGGCGCTGCCTGGATGTCTTCGCCCGGATGCTGACAGAGGCCAAGTTCGACTTCGCGCACCCGCTGACCGGGCTGGAGATCGAGTTCAACCTCATCGACGCCCAGCACGATCCGGCAATGACCAACAACGACGTGCTGCAGGCCATCGCCAATCCCGACTTTCAGACCGAGCTCGGCCGGTTCAACATCGAGATCAACGTCCGGCCCCGCGAGCTGAGCGGCACTTCCACCAACGAGCTGGAAAGCGACCTGCGGGCCAGCCTCAACGATGCCGAGAGCCGGGCCCGGACCCGGGGTGCGCACATCGTGATGATCGGCATCCTGCCGACGCTGCTGTCGGAGCACCTGACCAGCGAGGCGCTGTCGGACAACACCCGCTACGCGCTGCTGGACTCCCAGATCTTCGCGGCCCGGGGCGAGGACCTGCACATCGTCATCGACGGCACCGAGCGGCTGTCCACCTACTCCGACACGATCGCCCCGGAGGCCGCCTGCACCAGCGTCCAGTTCCACCTGCAGGTCAGCCCGCAGGACTATGCCAACAACTGGAACGCCGCCCAGGCGATCGCCGGCGTGCAGCTGGCGCTGGGCGCGAACTCGCCCTACCTGTTCGGTAAGGAGCTCTGGCGCGAAACCCGGATCGCCCTGTTCGAGCAGTCCACCGACACCCGGCCGGCCGAGCTCAAGGCCCAGGGCGTCCGGCCCCGGGTCTGGTTCGGAGAGCGCTGGATCAACTCGATCTTCGACCAGTTCGAAGAGAACGTCACCTACTTTCCGGCGATCCTGCCGGTCTGCGACGCCGAGGATCCGGTGGCGGTACTGGCCCGGGGCGACACCCCCCGGCTGCAGGAACTGCGGATGCACAACGGCACCATCTACCGCTGGAACCGACCGATCTATGACGTCTACCGTGGCAAGCCGCACCTGCGGGTGGAGAACCGGGTGCTGCCGGCCGGCCCGACCGTGATCGACATCCTGGCCAACGGCGCCTTCTACTACGGCCTGGTCCGGATGCTGTCGGAGGAGGACCGGCCGGTCTGGACCAGGCTGTCGTTCGCCGCGGCCGAGGACAACTTCTACGCCGGCGCGCGGCACGGTATCAATGCCAAGATCTACTGGCCGGGGCTGGGCGAGGTGCCGGCCACCGAACTGGTGTTGCGCCGGTTGCTGCCGATGGCCCACCAGGGCCTGGACCGCTGGGGGGTCGACGCCGGGGTGCGTGACCGGCTGCTGGGTGTCATCGAGCAGCGGTGCATCCGCCACACCAACGGCGCCGAGTGGCAGGTGCACAAGGTCCATCAGCTCGAGCGCGACAACCGCTCGCTGGAACGGCCGGACGCCCTGCGTCAGATGCTCGGGCAGTACCTCGAGCACATGCACTCCAACGAGCCGGTCCATACCTGGCCGGTCTGAGTGTCATCTTCCTAAGTGCCGGATAGCTGAGTAACTTCCTTCTGGTGGCTCAAACCGGCAGCCGCGTGTTGCGCTGCGATCGCGCCGCGCACCGGCGAAAGGATTGATGCATGTTCGTTGTCGTCATCACCGACCCGCAGGAGCCCTCCGTCACCCCGAGAGCGGTGGGTCCGTTCGACGACTTCGACCTTGCCCAAGCCTTCGGCCAGACCCTGGTGGAGAAATGGCAGAGCGCGGGCGGCCCCTGCCCGATTGCCAGCGTGACGCGGGTCGAGCAATCCCAGCCGGGCGTCGTGATCGGCGAGATCCAACCCTAGGTTAGGTGGCCTCATGCTCCGGCTCGATGTCAACTTCTTCGACTACTCCATCCTGGGTATCTACTTCCTGCTGGTGATCGCGATCGGGGTGATGGCCCGGCGAGCGGTAGCCACCAGCGAGGACTTCCTGCTGTCGGGCCGGTCGCTACCGGCCTGGGTCACCGGCCTGGCCTTCATCTCGGCCAACCTCGGTGCCATCGAGATTCTCGGGATGGCGGCCAACGGCGCGCAATACGGCATGTCGACCCTGCACTTCTACTGGATCGGGGCCGTGCCGGCGATGGTGTTCCTCGGCCTGGTGATGATGCCGTTCTACTACGGCTCGCGGGTTCGCACGGTGCCCGAGTTCCTGCTCCGCCGCTTCAACCCGGCCACCCACCTGTTCAACGCGCTCAGCTTCGCGGCTGCGGCGGTGCTCACCGCCGGGGTCAACCTCTACGCCCTCGCCCTGGTGATCAACGCGCTGATCGGCTGGCCGATCTGGCTTTCCATCGTCATTTCCGCGGTGTTCGTCCTTGTCTACATCACCCTCGGTGGCCTGTCCGGCGCGATCTACAACGAGGTGCTGCAGTTCTTCGTGATCATCGCCGGTCTGGTTCCGCTGGTGGTGATCGGTCTGAAATCGGTCGGCGGCTACGGCGGCCTGAAGGCCAAGGTCGGCCACACCGCACTCGGCACCCACTCGTTCTCGACCTGGGGTGGCACCAACGTCGGGCACTGGACCAACCCGCTCGGTGACTGGATCGGCATCGTGATGGGTCTGGGCTTCGTACTGTCCTTCGGATACTGGACCACCAACTTCGCCGAGGTGCAGCGGGCGCTGTCGGCCAAGGACCTCTCGGCCGCCCAGCGCACGCCACTGATCGGATCGTTCCCGAAGATCTTCATTCCTGGCCTGACCATCATTCCCGGTCTGATCGCGCTGGTGTTGATTCCCAAGCTGGGTCAGACCAAGGACCTCACCTACAACGACGCGATCCCGTTGCTGATGAACAAGTTCCTGCCCAACGGCACCCTCGGGGTGGCGCTGGCCGGCCTGCTGGCCGCCTTCATGGCCGGCATGGCAGCAAATGTCAGCTCGTTCAACACGGTGTTCACCTACGACATCTGGCAGACCTACATCGCCAAGGGCCGGCGCGACAGCTACTACCTGCGGGTCGGCCGGGTGGTCACGGTCGCCGGCATCGTGATCGGCATCGGGACCGCGTTCATCGCCTCGGGCTACAGCAACATCATGAACTACATCCAATTGCTGTTCTCCTACTTCAACGCACCGCTGTTCGCCACCTTCATCATCGCGATGTTCTGGAAGCGGACCTCGCCGTGGGCCGGCCTGTGGGGCCTCATCGCCGGCACCACGGGGGCGGCCGTCATGCACTTCGGCGGCTACCATATCGCCTACTTCTATCCCGGTGGCGTGTTCGACCCGACGCACGCCAAGATCAACGCCCAGATGCTCAACTTCTACGGTGCGATGACGGCGTTCCTCGCCGACGTGGTGGTCACCGTCCTGGTCACCCTGGTCACCAAGCCCAAGCCGATCGCCGAACTCGCCGGCCTGGTCTGGGGGGTACCCGATCCGAAGGCGCCGGACCCGGATTCGGTGCCCAAGCCGGTCTGGTGGGCCTCGCCGAGACTGCTGGGTGGCACGTCCATCGGCATCGTGATCGTCCTGTCCATCATCTTCGTCTAGGGAGGCAGCCATGACCGAACCAGGATCGAGGTCGGCAGACCCCGGCGCGCCGGCCGCCGGGGATACGCCCACGTCGGCGGCCGCCAAGCTGTTCGACATCAGGTTGTTGATCGGCGGCCTGTTCACGCTGTATGGCGTGATGCTCACGATCGCGGGCTTCTTCACGTCCAGCTCGGCCCGGCACAAGGCCAGTGATGTCAACATCAATCTCTGGCTCGGGATCGGGATGCTGGTGGTGGGCCTGCTGTTCCTGCTCTGGCGCCAGCTCAGCCCGTTGCGGGTCGAGCCCAACCCCACGGACGAGCCGTGAGCAGCCCGCTGGTGGTGGTCGGCGTGGACGGCTCGCTGGCCAGCAAGGACGCGCTGCGCTGGGCGGCCGGGCAGGCCCAGCTGATCGGCGGCTCGCTGCGCGCGGTATCCAGTTGGCGCTGGCCGAACTACCTGACCCGGCTGCCACCCGGCATCGATCCGGCCGCCGAGACCGCCAGCACCCTGGACGAGGTGATCGCCGAGGTGCTCACCGACTTCGACGGCCTGCAGGTCACCCGGCACGTGGTGGAGGGGCCACCCGGGCCGGCCCTGCTCACCCAGGCCGAGGGAGCCGCGTTGCTGGTGGTGGGCGCCAAGGGCCGGGCCGCCTTTCCGGGCATGCTGCTCGGCTCGGTCGCCGAGTACTGCGTCCGCAACGGTGACTGCCCGGTTGTCGTGGAGCGAGCCTGAGGCCGCAACGGCCGGTACCGGCCAGCAGGTCAGCCACCGCGGCGGTCATCGAAAACCACCACCGCTCCCCCGGTGCTCAGCGCGCTCTCGTTGTCCAGGTAGTGGTGGGCGCACCAGAGCAGGGTGCCGCCGCCGCGCATCACCGTGACGACCGCGGCCCGTGCCGAGCACCGGTCACACCGGTCGGCAGCGGTCAGGCTCATCCCGGATTTCTGCTCTGCCGTGGCTGCCATCTCGATCTCCTAGCCTGGTCGGGTAAGCGATTCGGATCTCGCTGCCGTGCCGGATTGGCACCGTTGCTCCAGCCTCGCACGCCGACGCCCGGTAGCGGGTCAACAAGAGCAATACTCCGAGCACTTCCGCCGGGGCCATTATGGGAGGCTGGCGGAACATCGCCATCGCACAAGTGTGTTCTCGATTGGAGCATCGCATGTCGCTAGCCGCCAAGTTACGCCGGGCACCCGGTCGGATGTCCGCCGGAATGTTCCTGGTCACCTCTGGTGTCGGAAAGCTGTCCGGTGACATCGATGCCGCCAAGGGCATCCACGGATTGGCTGTCGGCGCCTACCCGTTCCTGCGCTCGATCCCGCCGGTCGTGTTTCTCAAGGTGCTCGCGCTCACCGAGATCGGGATCGGCTCGCTGCTGCTGCTGCCCTTCGTCGGGCCGCGGCTGTCCGGCATGGCGCTGACCGGTTTCTCCGGCGGCCTGCTCGGGCTGTACTTCCGCACACCGGCGATGCACGACGACCACTACCTGCCCACCCTGGCCGGCGTCGCGATCGCCAAGGACGTGTGGCTGAACTCGATCGGCACCTCGCTGGTCATCGACGGCACGTTGAGTCGCTGACGCCGGGTGAGCCAACCGCAACTGCTGGACGCTGACCTCTACGGCTACGAGTCGCTGCTGGAGCCCGACGAGTGGGACCTAGTGCTGGCCACCCGGGAGTTCATGGCCGACCAGGTCGCTCCGATCGCCGAACAGTGTTGGGCCGATGCGGAGTTTCCCCATCAGCTGGTGCCGAAGATGGCCGAGCTGGGCATCATGGGGCTGTCCTACGGCCATGACGGCACGCCGCCGGCCAGCAGGCTGCTGACCGGTTTTCTCGGCCTGGAGATCTCGCGGGTTGATACCTCCATCGCCACCTTCTACGGGGTGCACAACGGCCTGGCGATGGGCAGCATCCATCATTGCGGCTCATCGGAACAGAAGGAGCGCTGGCTGCCCGGGATGCGCTCGCTGTCGCTGATCGGGGCATTCGGGCTGACCGAACCCGAGGGCGGCTCGGACGTGGCCGGTGGTCTGCGTACCACCGCACGCCGGGTCGGCGACGAGTGGCTGCTCAACGGCGCCAAGCGCTGGATCGGCAACGCCACCTTCGCCGACCTGGTGATCATCTGGGCCAGGGACGTCACCGAGGACGAGACCGGCGGCCCGGTGCTCGGGTTCGTGGTGGAGCGGGGCACCGCCGGCTTCACCGCCACCAAGATCGAGAAGAAGCTGGCACTGCGCACGGTGCAGAACGCCGACATCGAGCTGACCGACTGCCGGGTTCCCGAGGCGAACCGACTGGCCAACGCGCACTCGTTCGCCGACACCAGCGCGGTGCTACGCCAGACCCGCGGTGGGGTGGCCTGGTCGGCGGTCGGCTGCCAGATCGGCGCCTACGAACTCGCCGTCGACTATGCCGCCGAACGCCAGCAGTTCGGCCGGCCGATCGGCCATTTTCAGCTGGTACAGGACCTGCTGGCCCGGATGCTGGGCAACATCACCGCCTCGCTGGGCATGACCGTGCGGGTCGCCCAGTTGCAGCAGGCCGGCACGTTTCGCGACGAGCAGGCCGCGCTGGCCAAGTCCTACTGCACGTCCCGGCTGCGCGAGACGGTGGCCTGGGCCCGGGAACTGTTCGGCGGCAACGGCATCCTGCTCGACTACGGCATCGCCCGGTTCTTCGCCGACGCCGAGGCGCTGTACTCCTACGAGGGCACCAGAGAGATCAACGCGCTGATCGTCGGGCGCGCGATCACCGGCAAGGGCGCCTTCGTCTGAACCGCCACAGTCACTACCAGCTGAGATCGGCAGTCTGGCGGCCCGGCGGCTCCGAATGACTACCAGGCCACCCGAAGGGATTGCGACATCATGGCGCTGGTGCTGGGCATGGTCACGACGGCGGCGGCCGGCGTGCTGCTGGGCGTGTTGGCCACGGTCTGCTGGTCACGCTGGCGCGGGCCACGTCGCCGCTCGGATCAGGCCGCACTGCTCGGTGCGGTAAGGCTGATCCGTTCGGACGTGCGGGAACTGGGCCAGCTCTACACCAGACCGAGCCAGCCGGGCCACGACGATCTGCAGCAGCCCCGGGCGCGGATCACCAGCCTGGTCAGCTGAGGCCCACCAGATCCACCACGAACACGATCGGCGCGTTCGGCGGGATGCTGCCGTCCGGCGTCCCGCTGGCTCCGTAGCCGAGCGCCGCCGGCAGGATCATGATCCGCCGGCCACCGACCTTCATCGGTGCGATCGTGGCGTTGCCGCCGATACCCTGGGTGAAGCCGGCAACCACCTGCTGCAGCGAGAAGCTGGTCGCGCCGCTGTGATCCCAGGAGGCATCGAACTGCTTGCCGTCGGCGTAGCGGATGCCGACGTACTGCACGGTGACGGTGGACGACGGGCTGGCCGCCGCTCCGGTGCCGGTCACCAGATCCTTGACCTCCAGGGCGGCCGGCGTCTTGGTGGAGGCCGCGCTCACCTTGGGCTTGCTGGACAGGGTGGTTGCGTCAGCGACCGTGACATCCTCGAAGCTCACCGTGGACGGCGAGCTGGCCGGGGCAGCCGGCGCGGCCGGGCTGGACGAGCTGGCGCAGCCGCACAGCAGGCCGGCGGTCAGGGCGGTCGCGGCGAGAATTCCGGCAATCTTGCTGGTCACGGCAATGGCTCCTGAAGGGTGTGCGGTCATCGGCCCGGCGGCCAGCTGTCCGAACCAGGGTAGTCGCCGGGCCGCTAGTCGCCGATGCTGGTCATCACGGGCCGGCCGCGCAGAGCCGGCAGCAGCCGCCACAGCCGGCCCGCCAGCACCGCACCACCGAACATCAGCAGGTACACCCAGGGCGTCCAGGCGCCACCGTCCGTGCTCGAATGGCCGTCGGCGTAGCGGACGGTGCTGTTGCTGATCAGGTACCGCACCCCGGGCCAGTCGAAGCTGCCGGCCGGCGCGCCGGTGGCACTCAGGCCGGAGCGGAACGCCGACTCGCCCACCTGCTGCACACCCAGCATGACCAGGTCGACCAGGGCCAGCCAGAGTGCTGCGGCGGTCCAGGACGGCCGGGGCGAGCGGTCGCCGTACTCAGCGCTGAGGTAGTCCAGGGCCAGGGCACGCAACCCGCCGAGCTGGCGTACCGCCTGGTGGGCGCCGACCTCGGCCGCGGCCGCCTGCAGGTTCTCGCGCAGCTCGCGACGCTTGGCGATTCGCGACCGGCGGGGCAGGTCCTGCAGCCGGGCGTCCACCCACCAGACGGTGCGCTCGATGCGCAGCCGATCGATCAGTTCCTGCGGTCGTCCCATCTCAGTTCCCCTCTGCCCGGGCCGGTGGCCTGACCAGCACCGTGTCGACCACCTCGGCCAGCGATTGCCAGCTGGCGGTGCCGGCCGCCAACGCTCGATCGCCTGCCGGCGTCGGTCGGTAGTATTTGCGGGCCGGCCCGGAATTCGAGGCCACCAGCCTGGAGGTCAGCCGGTCCTCGCGCTCCAGCCTGGCCAGCGCCGGATAGACGCTGCCTTCGGTGATGTCGATGAGTCCGAGTTGCCGCAGCCGCTGCACTACCTGGTAGCCGTAGGACTCCTGATCGGCCAGCAGTCGCAACAGCAACAGCGACAGCACCCCCTTGAGTAGCTGGGGATCGTGCGGCAGGCTCACCCAGCCAGGCTATGCCAACTACCTTGCTATGTCCAGTAGCGTCATGGCGGGGTCAACGTCCGGTGCCCGGCGTCGCGCACCACCTCGTCCAGGTCGGCGTGCTCGGCGAAGACCAGGCGCTGTCGCTGTGCACCGGTGCCCTGCCCGGCCAGCCGGCGCAGCCCCGCGCTCACCCACTCGCTGTCGCCATTGGCGCGCAGTGCCGGGGCCAGCAACCCGGCCAGCTCGTCCACCAGCGTCCACGCCGGCACCGGCCGGCCGTGGCGCGGGTCGACCAGGCTGCCGGCCATCCCCCAGCGGGCCGCCCGCCAGGCCGGCCGTCCTGCCACTGCTGGTAGGCGGTGTCCACCAGGGCCCTCACCAGCGCTGCCAGCAGCACGGCGTCGCGTACGTCGGTGCAGACGTCGGCTACCCGGACCTCGACGGTCGGGTAGTGCGCGGACAGCCTGGCGTCGAAGTAGATCATCCCGTCGTCCAGCGCCGCACCGGACTCGATCAGCTCGGCGACCTGAGCGTCATAGCCGGCAAGGTCGCCGAAGGTGTCGGTCGGCCCGGCGGTCGGCCAGCGACCCCACAGCACGCTGCGAAAGCTGGCGTAGCCGGTGTCCTGACCCTGCCAGAAGGGCGAGTTGCTCGACAGTGCGGTCAGCACCGGCAGCCAGCCGCGAATCCGGTCCAGCACCGCGACGCCCTCGTCGCGGGAGTCCACCGACACGTGCACATGCTGACCGCAGGTCAGTTGCTCGCGAGCCAACAGACCGAATTCATCGATCATCCGGGCGTAGCGGCCATCCGGCGTGGCGTGCGGGCTCGCCTTCCAGGGGCTGGTGGCGATCGCCACGATCCGGCCACCGCGGCTCACGGCGGCCTCGTCCGCGGCCGCGCGCAGCGTGGTCAGCTCGGCCAGCAACCGCGGCAGTTCGGTGGCCGGCGCCGATCCGATCTCGATCTGCTCCAGCTTGAACTCGTGCTCCACCGCGGGCACCGGGCCGCCGTCGGATTCGGCCACCACCGCCTCGCCGATCGGGACCACCCTGGACCGGCCGGCATCGACCAGCAACAACTCTTCCTCGACCCCGACGGTGCGCATCAGCCCAGTCTGGCCGAGCGACGTTGCCGCCAGGTTGCCCGGGTCAGCCGGCCGCCGTCCGACCCCGGGCCCGCCGGACCGCCTCGTCCACGAGCTGGCTGGCCAGGGCCACCAGCTTGACGTTCTGGTGCTGGCTGAGCTCGCGCAGGGTGGCCAGCGCCTCGTCCGCGCCGATACCGCGGCGGCCCATCAGGATTCCGACCGCGCGCTGGACGACTGCCCCGTCGGTGGCCGACCAGTGAGCGCCGGCGACCAACCGGTGGGCGCGGGCCAGCGCGTGGGCGTTGCCCAGTACCGCGGCGGACGCGGCCGCGAAGGCCTGCCAGGTCTGATCGATCGATCCGAGAAAGGCGTTCTTGGCCTGGGTGTACAGGGTCAGCAGGCCCAGCGGGTGCTCGGTGAGCAGGGGCAGCACGAGCACGCTGTGCACCCCGGCCCGGCCGGCCCGCGGACCGAAATGCAGCCAGCGCGGGTCGCCACCCAGCGAACCCGATTCGACCGGCAACCAGGTGGCCGCGGCCTGCACCGTCGGACCCTCGGCCAGTTGGTGCTGCAGCCGCTCCAGCTCACCGACCGGCTCACCGACCACCTCGAGCAGGTCCGCCCGGTCCGCCTCGACCAGCCGGACACTCACGCCACCGGCGCCTTCAGGTATCGACTGGTAGGCCAGCCGGGCCACCTGCGCCAGCACCTCGGGCAGCGACGTCCGGCCGAGATCGATCTGGGAAAGGACGAGGCGAGCCGACGGCAGATCGAGGGCAATCAACGAAGCTCCCATCGGGATCTGGGAATGCAAGGCCGCGGTCAGCGGCGTGCGGCGCGTTGTCGGGCCGGGTGTTGATCGGAATTCGGAGCTGGCGGCCTGCTCGGATTGCGTCGGCGCCGCTTACGAGCTGCCCGCCGCGGTGCGCACCATCGTGGCCTGGCCACCGAGTAAGACGTAGAGCCGGGCCCAGGCCTGATCGATCGCGGACGGCTTAGCGCCGTCGCAGTAGGGCTTGCTGCCGTTGCTGGTGTAGTACTGCATCATCTGCAGGACGTGGGCGGTGTCAGCGCCCTGCGCGCCCGCGGTGTAGAGCGGGCCGGGCTGCTGTCCCTGGTGTGCCATGCAGCTCAGGCTCGCCTGCTGCTGGTTGTCGAACAGGCCGGACGTGGCGTGCGAGGCGTGGTGCCCGCACCCGACCAGCGCCCCGGTCAGGGCCAGCACGGCCAGGCCGGCCAGGAACTGGCTGCGACGGGGACGGTCAGACGATGCCATGGGCTGCCCTCACTGTGAGTCCGAGGCCGACCACCAGCACCAGGCCGGCGGTGATGATGGGCATCAGGAAGGCCACCCGGTTGGCCATGCTCAGTCGGCGACCAGAGGCCAGCCGGGCGAACTGGTCGCGCAGCCTGACCAGCACCAGGCCGGCAACGGTGAGCGCCCCGGCCATGCCGATTCCGTAGCTCAACACCAGCGTGATGCCGAAGGCGGTGCGCCCGAGCGCGATCGCGGCGAGCAACACCAGCAGCGCGGACGGGCTCGGCACCAGGCCGCCGGCGACGCCCAGCCCGACCAGGCCGCCACGGCTGAAACCGGGACCGTGCGAGTGGCCGTGTGGGTGGCCGTGGGAATGCCGGTGTGACCCGAAACCGTGACTGTGCGGCTCGGCATGCTCGTGGCTGTGCGGCTCATGGCTGTGCGGCTCGGCATGCTCGTGACTGTGCGGCTCGTGACTGTGCGGCTCGTGACTGTGCGGTTGATAGCTGAGCGGCTCATGGCTGTGCGCTTCGCCGGCGCCGGCTGGAACCAACGCCAGCTCGGCGAGGTCGGCCAGTTCGCCGATCGCGCTGGCCCGGCGCTGGCTGCGTAGCCGGATCAGTGCCGAGATCAACAGGCCAAGCCCCACCCCGGCGATGATCAGGCCGGACAGGATGCCCAGGTCCTGCTCGGCCGCCGTGGTAGAGAACGCCGCGGTGATGCTGATGATCAGCCCGAGCACCAGCACGCCGGCGGTGTGGGTGACGGTGACCGTCGCGCCGACCAGGAACACGTCGCGCAGTCGGCCGCGCCGCCCCACCAGGTAGGCGGCCATGATCGTCTTGCCGTGCCCGGGCAGAAAGGCATGTCCGGCGCCGAGCGCCATCGCCAGCAGCACCGCCAGCAGGCCGACCCCCAGCGTCAGGTGCTTGCTGCCGACGAGGTTGTCGAAGGCGGTGGCCACCCGGTTCAGCGCCCGCACCGCGGCCCCCGCGACCGGCAGATCCTTGGCGGCGGCGTAGGTGGATGCGCCGTTGCCGCCGGTGACCGAGACCGAACCGGAACGGACATTCAGCGGCGAGGACAGCATGTCGTTGGGGTAGGCGCGCAACTCATCGCTCACGCTCTGGGCCGGAAACGGTGACTGGTGCAGGGTGACACCGGTGGCGACCGCGGTGATCTCGTGCCATCCGATACCGGCCGAGTCCCACTTGCTGCTGATCGCCAGCTCGGCATGCCCGGACAGCTCGGCCACACCGCTCAGCTGGCAGGAGAGCCGACCCACCGTCAGCTGGATGACACCCGGCCGTTCGGTGTAGGAGGCCGAGTCGACGCTCAGCGCGACCGGACGGCCGCTGACCGAGATGGCGGTGGCGGCGGCCATGGCGGCGCACTGGCGGCCGGCGTACCCGGCCCGCTCGGCATCGTCCAGGCTGCCGTCATGATTGCTGTCGATCAGCGATTTGCGTTGCAGCGTGGGGATCTCGGCGATGTCCTCGACGGCCGAGTCGAGGACCCGGTTCGGGAACAGCTGCAGGCCGTCGTAATGGTTGACGGTGGCGTTGCCCAGCGGATGGGCGCTGGCAGCGGGCGCGCCCGCCAGTCCGGCAGCACCGAACGTGGCCAGCAGCGCGACGGCCAGCAGCGCGCTCCGCCGGCTCACAGGCCCGCCAGCGTGCTGCGTGCGATCGGTGCCGCGAGCGGGCTGAAATACGGGTTGATCGCTAGAGCCTGGGTCAGGTCCGCCTTGGCGGCCGCGGTGTTGCCCAGTGCCTTGTTGATCATCCCGGCGTGGTAATAGAACAGCGCGTTGCGAGTGCCGAGCGCCATTGCCTTGTGCTGCCAGCTCAACGCCTCGGCGTCCCGATGGTTGGCATGCAGCGCCCAGGCGTAGGCGTCATCCATCTCGATGAACGGCCGGATCCGGATTCCGGTGGTGCCGTAGTGCAGCGCCAGCGTCGGGTTGCCGTGGTTGGCGTAGTACAGCGTCGGGTCGGTGTCGAGGGTGACGCCGTTGGCCTGGAACAGCCGGTTCTCGGTGTCGAACACGGTGAACTGCTCCTCGGCCTGCTGATCGCGTCCGAGCGACTGGAGGTATTCGCCGTATTCCACGACGTATTCCGGCTGCGGCACCGCGTTCACCACGGCGCTGTAGTCCCGGACCGCCGCCTCGCTCTGGCCCAGTGCCGCCTCGGCCCGCGCCTTGCCCTGGATCAGCGCGTAGTAGCTGGGATCCAGCCGCAGCCCGGTCTCGCAGGTGGCCAGCGCCGCCTTGGGATCGCCGGCATTGAAGCTGAGCTCGGCCAGGTAGTAGTAGGCGAACGCCTTGTCCGCCGACGCCGACGAGGCCGCCAGCGCCTGCTGCATCGCCAGCCGGGCATTGGCGATGTCGCCGCGCAGCTCGAAGACGTACTCGGCACGGGTGAACGCGGCCACGCCGGGCTGCAGGTCGTTCATCTTCTGCGCCGCGGCGAAGGCCTCGGGGTAGCGGCCGAGCTGGGTCAGCGCGTCGTTGAGCGAGCCGTACAGGGTCGCGTTGTAGGGGTTGATCGCCAGCCCCCGGCGAGCCCAGCCCAGCGCACCGGTGAAGTCGTGCTCGGCCGCCTTCAGCGCGGCTTCACCTGCCATCGCAAGGTAGTTCTCGCTGCTGTTGATGCCCAGCGACCGCTTCAGCACCGCTTCGGCCTTGGGGTAGTAGGACGGGTCGACAGTGATCTTGGCCTGCTGGACGTAGTCCAACCCGAGATCAGCCCACGCGCCGTAGTTGGCCGGCGTCTGGCGGACGGTGTCCTGCTGCTTGGCGATGTCGGCGCCGATCGGGTCGGTGGCGATCGGGCCGGTGGCCGGAGTCCGGCCGGCGGCGCTGGCCGGCGGCGAGGCGGATGATCCGGCGCCATCGTCGTGCACGGCGAAGGCCACCGCGGTACCGGCCAGGGCCAGCAGCCCGGCCGCGAACAGCGCCCCCGGTAGCGACCAGCGGACCGGCATCAATGGCTACTGGCCAGGTAGGCGTAGGCGACGAAGTTCGACAGGTAGCTGCGCGCATTCGAGTCGAACTGACCGGTGCAGGTGATCAGCCGCAGCTCCGGCCGCTGGGTGGGGGCGTAGACAGCCTGCGCCGGAAACGAGGTCTTGAGGTAGTTCTCGGTCTTGTAGATCACGAAGGTCGCGGTGCTGCCGTCCGCGCGCGGTACCAGCACCCGGTCGCCGGTGGCCAGCTGCTTGAGCCGGTAGAACACCGCCGGGCCTTTGTAGTTGTCGACATGGCCGACGATCAGCGCCGGCGGTCCGTTGGCGTCGCCGGGATAGGCGCCGCTGGAGTACCAACCGGCCTTGGAGAAGTCCGAGGGCACCTGCAGCGTCCCGTCGGAGGCCAGACCGAGGCTGACCAGGCTGGAGGAGACACCGATCCTGGGGATCTCGACCGCGGTCGGCGCCGCGTGCGCCAGGCCGGCCTCGGCGGCCGGTGGCAGCACCGCCGGGGTCGTCGACGGCTTCTTGCTCGGCGTGCTGGTGCGCGGGGGCGCCGTCGAACTGGCGACGCTGCTCCGGCTGGGTACGGCCACCGCCGCGACCGGGGCGGGCTTGGACGAGCCACCGAGCTGGGACACCAGCAGGGTGGCGATGACACCGAGCACCAGGCCGGCGGCGGCGAAGGCCAGCGGGATCACCGGCAGGTTGCCGCCGGATCGATGCTTGGTCGAGGGGGCCGCAGCTGCTGGTTCGGGCTCGGCGTCGGGCTGTTCCCAGATGGGCGGTTGGTCAGACATCACGATCTCTTCCTGCGGTAAAGGCATTCTGGGGGTACGACGGCGAGAGCATGCCGTCGTACCCCCAGCCGATGCTGGCTAGCGAGCTAGCTGGCCTCAGGCCTGCCCGGCATGGTTGCGGCGACGCCGCACCAGACCGGCTGAACCGAGCAGCAGCGCGGCGATGATGCCGGTGGTCACCGGAACCATCGGCGTGCCGTGCCCGCTGTGCGCGGTGCCACCGAGGCCGGTGTCGACACCACCGGTCGGCATCGTGATGCCGCCCGACTGGGTCGCCGCGGCAACGGGGGTGTTCACGCCGTGGTTGAACGCGGTGTTATGCGGCAGCGCGAGGTAGGGGAAGGTGTTGGAGAACGGCACCTCGTTGGCGTTGACGCCATCGCCGGCGGCCAGAGCGGCTACCAGCTTGCCGGTCTTGGCCGCGCCTTCCAGCGCCTGTAGCTCGATATCGACCACATCGTCGGTGAGCCGGCGACCGTTCGGGAAGCCCTGCAGGTCGTTGGCCAGCACGCCCAGCCGGTTCGGCTTGGCGGTCAGCGGCACCGCCATGTTGAGCCGCAGCTCCTCAGACGGTACGAAGTTGGCCGGCGTGACGTCCTGGTTGAGCAGCTGGGAGTTCAGATCCGCCTGGATCGGGTTCGCAGGATCACCTGGGGTGGTCTTGTGAATGCCGGTCAGGAAGATCTCGACCAGGTCGTTGCGCGGCGTGGCCGGGGCCGGGATGCCGTAGATGGCCTGGATGAGCTTGGGCACCTCAGGGCTGGTCACCCGGTTGACGACCGCGGCAATGGTGTGGTCGACATCCGGGGTGATCGAGTTGAACGCGTCCTTGAGGCCGGTCGGCACGATCACCTCGTTGATCAGCGGGTTACCGAGCCGGGAGACCTGCACGAACGGCCCGGACGGCGTCGCCTTGCCGGCAGTGAGCTGCAGG
>JBPCPA010000145.1:0-3611 GCA_050999655.1 Jatrophihabitans sp. | reverse complement strand
AGTGGCGTGGCCTGACGGCCGAGGTGGTCGCCATCAACGCCGGCGACCGGCTGCCGACGGCCACCGACATCGTGCTGGGCGGCGGCGGTCAGGACGCCACCCAGGGCGACATCGGCGCCGACTTCGTCGGCCGCGGGCCCGCCCTGCGGGCGATGGCGGCCGACGGCGTGGTGATGCTGGCGATCTGCGGGACGTTCCAGATGCTCGGCCACCACTTTCTGACCAAGGACGGCGAGCGGATCGACGGGGTCGGCGTGCTGGACGTGACCACCACCGGATCGGACACCCGGCTGATCGGCAACAACCACGTGCAGACGCCCTGGGGACGGTTGGTCGGCTTCGAGAACCACAGCGGGCTGACCCAATTGGGCGCGGGCGTCCAGCCGCTGGGCCAGACGCTGACCGGTCGCGGTAACAACGGCACCGACCTGACCGAGGGCGCGGTGCGTGACAACGTCTTCGGCAGCTACCTGCACGGGCCGGTGCTGGCCAAGAGCCCGGCCTTCGCCGACGAGTTGCTGCGCCGCGCGCTGGTCCGGGCCGGCCAGGACGATGCGCTGGAGCCACTGGACGATGCGCTGGCGCTGGCCGCCGCCGCTGTCGCCGTCCGGCGGCCGCGATGACCCGCCGTTCGGCGGCCGCGATGAAATGCCGTCCGGCGGCCGCGATGAAACGCCGTCCCGTCGCCCTGGCCGTGCCGGCGCTGCTGACGATGCTGATGGTGCTGGCACTGGCGGGCTGCACCGGCACGTCGGGCTCGGCGAAGCCGTCCGGCTCGGTGTCCCAGCCCGGCGGGCTCGGCGGCGGTGACGGCGAGCAGGCCAGCACGTCGCGCAGCACCGTGCTGAGCACGCCGAAACCGAGCCTGTCCACCCCGCACGGCGTCCGCGAGGTGGACGGCACCTGCCCCTACATCTCGGCCCAGGCCTTTGCCGACGGCGAGGGCAGTCGGGTGGGCCGGGTCACCGTGTTGCAGACCAGGCCGGTCGGCTGCCGGTTCTACTTCCAGTACGACGCGAGCGCCGTGGTCGGTGAGATCGACCGGGACACCTTCGCCACCGCGACCGAGGCGTACAACGCCATGGTGCTGTCGGCCAAGAACCATCCCGAGGTGCAGTCCGACCCGTCCATCGGCGACGGTGCGGTGGCCTTTCGCACCGACCTGCAGGGCACCCTGACCTGGCAGTGCGTCTTCGCCAGGGGGACCTCGGTGGTCACCGTGCGCACCCGCCAGCCCTACCCTGCACTCAATGCCCTGAACCTCGCCCGAGCGATAGTCCCGAAGATCACGTAATCGATATGACAGGAGAGTTACCCGTGTCAGCAACCCAGACGGCCACCCTGCACACCTCGGCCGGCGACATCAAGATCAACCTGTTCGGCAACCACGCCCCGAAGACGGTCGCCAACTTCGTCGAACTGGCCACCGGCGCCAAGGAGTGGACCCACCCGCAGACCCGGGAGAAGACCACCGCCAACCTCTACGACGGCACCGTCTTTCACCGGATCATCGACAACTTCATGATCCAGGGCGGCGACCCGCTGGGCCGGGGCACCGGCGGGCCGGGCTACAACTTCGCCGACGAGTTCCACCCCGAGCTGAGCTTCGACCGGCCCTACCTGTTCGCGATGGCCAATGCTGGACCGAACACCAACGGCAGCCAGTTCTTCATCACCACCGTCAAGACCCCGCAACTGAACTTCAAGCACACCATCTTCGGCGAGGTCGCCGCCGAGGAAAGCCGCAAGGTGGTGGACGGGATCGGCACCGCCAAGACCGGCGCGGGCGACCGTCCGGTCACCGACATCACCATCAACTCGGTCACCATCGCCGAGGCCTGACGGGCCGAGCCGACATGCAGCCGACGCCACCGTCCGCCGGACCGGAACCGCTCTACGGGTTCGCGGGCTGTTACCGCCACCCGGACCGGCTCACCGGCGTGCGGTGCGTCCGCTGCAACCGGCCGATCTGCCCCGAATGCCAGCGCGCCGCCGCGGTCGGCTTCCAATGCCCGGACGATGTGAAGGCCGGTGCGGCCACCATCCGGCGGGGCCGGACGGTGGTCGGCGCGGTCGCCGGTAACGCCCCGCCGGTGGTCAGCTACGTCCTGATCGGGCTGAACGTGCTGGTGTATCTGATCACCGCGCTGAGTCCCGGTGGCACGCTGGTCGACAACACCGGCAGCAAGCTGTTCGCGGACTGGCAGCTCGCCCCGGTGCTGGTGGGCTATGACCACGAGTACCTGCGGCTGGTGACCTCCGCCTTTCTGCATTACGGCCCGCTGCACATCCTGCTCAACATGTTCGCGCTCTACATGATCGGACCGGCCCTGGAGAAGGTGCTCGGCTGGTGGCGCTTCCTGGCGGTCTACCTGATCGCGGCCCTCGGCGGCTCGGTCGCAATCCTGCTGCTGGGCGACATCCGTCAGCCGGTGGTGGGGGCGTCCGGCGCAATCTTCGGCTTGTTTGCGGCGGCCGTGGTGCTGTCCAAGTGGGTCGGTTTCAACAGCACGTCGCTGTGGATCACCATCGGGATCAACTTCGTGTTCACCTTCTCGGTGCCCGGCATCTCCAAGCTGGCCCATGTCGGCGGCTTCGTACTGGGTGGCCTGGCAACGCTGGCGTTGATGGCCTGGCGGCTACGGGCCCGGCCGGTCGCGCCGCCACCCTTGCGAATCCAACTGGCCGGCCTGGCCGCGATCGTGGTGGTGCTGCTGGGCGCGGCGATCTGGCGGGCCAACGACATCCACCAGATGTTCTTCCAGCCCGCCGGCGCGGTCGGCGCGGCGGGCACAGCCGTCACGGCCACTCGTCCGTCAACGCTCATCCACAGTGTGGACGGGCCTGGGGAGAACTACACCGGTGTAATCACAGCAGTGGAAGGAGCTGTGGATAACGGTGCTGGCTAGCGCCAGCGCACCGCCATGCCGAGTCCGATCACCAGGAATCCGAAGCCGACGGCGAAGTTCCAACTGCCGAGGCTGTTCATGAACGGGATGCTCTCGGCCGCCATGTAATAGACCACGATGTAGGCCAGGCCGATGACCAGGAAAACCGACATCACGATCGGATACCAGGCGGGGCTGGGCCTGACGACCTTGCCGCCGGCCGTCGAGCCGGACACGGTCGCCGGCGTGGCGGTATAGCTCGTCTTCTTGCGAACCTTGGACTTCGGCACTGCAGATCTCCTTAGGTGACCGGTCGAAGTTGTGAAAACACCGAGCATGGCGGTGCCTGCCGACCGGCTGGCAACTTCTGCGGTTAGCGTAATCGTCGCAGCTTCCGTAATCATGTGCAGGTGCCATCAGAAAGGCAGGACGCCCGATGCCGGCCCAACCCCGTCGCGGGCTGCTGAGCGCCCGGACGCGCACCCGGGCGACCGACCTACCGGCCGGATCGCCGCGCCGCCTACCGGCCCGGCTGCCTGGCAAGCCTGGCAATCCTGGTCTGTGGCAGGTCCTGGTGCCGGTGGTGGCGCTGCTGGCCGGCCTGCTGGTGGCCACCACCGCCCGGACCGCCCGCGGCACCGACCTGCGCCCGGCCGGCCACAGCGAAGTGGCTGATCTGATCCACCAGGCCGAGGGCAAGGTCGCCACCGACGACGGGCTGGT
>JBPCPA010000080.1:0-16596 GCA_050999655.1 Jatrophihabitans sp. | reverse complement strand
CAGCGCCACCCCGCCGGGATAGCGGGAGGAGGACTGGACGCCGTCGAAGCCGATCTCGACCACCTGCTCCGGACGCAGCGGCACCACCCAGCCGTCGGTCGGGCCGGTCGCGAGCTCGCTGAACCGCTCGGTCTGCCAGCGCAGCATCGCGTCGGTCATGCCCTTGAAAGTCTTGCCGATCATGACGAACCCGGAGCCGTCCCGCGCGCCCAGGTGGATGTTGGACAGTGTGCCCTGACGCCGGCCGGAGCCCCACTCGACGGCCAGCACCACCAGATCCAGGGTGTGCACCGGCTTTACCTTCAGCCAGCCGGCGCCGCGGCGGCCGGCCTGGTAGGGCGCGTCCAGCGACTTGGCGATGATCCCCTCGTGGCCCTGGGCCAGCGCCTCGGCCAGAAACCGGGTGGCCTGCTCCGGGTCGTCGGTGACCAGCCGCGGGGTGGTACGGACCGGGCCGGTGGTCGGGACCACACCACGCAGGATCTCGCTGCGCCGGGCGGCCGGCTCGTCGAGTAGGTCGGCGCCGTCCAGGGCCAGGATGTCGAACAGGTACGCGGTCGGCGCGACACCGCTGCCGTCGTTCTGGCCGGTCAGCCGAGACGCGGTGCCCTGGAACGGTAAGGGCCGACCGTCCTGGCGCAACACGATCACCTCGCCGTCGACCACCAGTTCGCGTACCGGCAGCGCCCGGACCGCCTCGACGACACTCGGCAACCGCGCGGTCATCTCACTCAGCGTCCGGCTGAAGATCGTCACCTCCTGGTCGCGACGGTGGATCTGCACCCGGAAGCCGTCGAGCTTCCACTCCAGGCCGGCCCGACCGAGGCTCGCCAGTGCCTGCGTGGCGCTGGTGGCCGTCTGGGCCAGCATCGGGCTGATCGGCCGGCCGACCTGCGGCCGGTAGCCGGCCAGCGCCGCGGCGCCGTCGTGCAGGGCAACGGCAGCGATCTCGGCGAGGTCACCGCTGAGCATGGCGGCCCGCCGGATGTCGGCCAGCGGGAGGCCGGCGGCTTTGGCGATCGCGTCGGTCATCACCCCGACCAGCGCGCCCTGGCGCAACTCGCCGGTAATCACCCGGCGCAGGAAGGCCTGCTCCGAGGTCGTCGCCGCGCCGAACAGTTCAGTGATCAGCTGCCGCCGGACACCCTGTGAGCCGGGCCCCGAGGGGGCGGCGAGCCGGTCGAAGACAGCCTCGACGTGCCGCACGGTCAGGCTGGCCGCCTCCGCCGGCTCCGGCAGGTCGCGCAGGCTGCCCCAGCCGACGCCGATCTGGCGCTGGGTCAGCTCGCCGGACAGCCAGGACACCACCACCGCGGTCTCGTCCTTGCCCTCGCCGGCGGCCAGCAGTGTGGCCAGCCGTGCGACCTTCGCCCCGCGGGCGGCGGTGATGGCCAGCTCGTCGGAGGTGTCGGCAACCGAGTGCAGCAGCATGCTGACAGCCTGGCACGCGGGTGTGACCCGCCCGCGCGGTGGTGTCAGCGCTCAGGCGTCGCGACGGCGCAGCAGGACGGCGGCGACCACGATTCCGAGAACCGCCCAGAGCCCGAGGACGCCCAGACCCTGCCAGGGCGCCAGGGTGTGCGGTTCCCGGATGCTGCGGATGAAACTGCCGCCCGCCTCGCTGGGCATGAACTGGGCGATGTCCTTGCCCCAGGTGCCGAGCACGTTGGCGAACAGCACCGGCAGGACGAGGATCACCGCGATATAGGCGACCAGGGAACCGGGCGTGCTTCGGACGATCCAGGCCAGCATCGCGCCGATCACCCCGACCAGCGTGAGATAGACACCGGTACCGATGACCACCCGCAGCACGCCCGGGTCGCCAAGGGAGAACGAGTGCCGGTAGTGACCGATCAGCGCCTGGGCGGCGAGGAAGGCGACTAGCGAGATGGCGATCATCGACACGGCGGTGACCGAGACGAAGACGATCAGCTTTGCCCACAAGACCGGTACCCGCTTCGGTACCGCGGCCAGGCTCGATCTGATCATCCCCGTGCTGTACTCGCCGCTCACGAACAGCACCCCGAGCGCGCCGATCAGCAATTGGCCGAGGTAATAACCCTGCATGGTGGACGACGGCACGGCGTCGTCGGGCTGGATCGCCGCGCTCAGGTGCCGGGTGTTGTACGCCACGATCATCGCGATGCCCGCCATGCCCAGCACCGCGACCCCGAGCACGGACAGCGTCGAGCGTAAGGACCGGAACTTCAACCATTCGGACCTGATGGTGCGGGGCAACGTGACGGGGTAGCTGTCGACGGCACTGGGCCGGTCCGCTGCGCGCTCGCGGACAACTGCGGGTGCGCTGGTCATGCCGCTGCTCCCTCGGTGCTGCTGCGGTAGTCCAGCGAGTCCTCGGTCAGTGCCATGTAGGCCTCCTCCAGCGACGCCGAGAGCACGGTCAGCTCGAAGAGGGTGAGCTGGGCGCCGGCCGCGACGCTGCCGACCTGCTCGCTCGATAACCCTTCGATTTCAAGGGTGTTCTCGGCCACCGAGCGGATCGTCGCCTGCTCTGCGGCCAGCAGCGCCGCGAGCTGGTCGGCATGGGGGGACCTGACCCGGACGACGTCACCGGACGCAGCTGCGATGGAATCCGCCATCGGCTGGTCCCGCAACAGCCGGCCCTTGCCGACCACGATGACGTGATCGGCGGTCAACGCCATCTCGCTCATCAGGTGGGAGGAGAGGAACACCGTCCGTCCCTCATCGGCCAGGCGCTTGAGCAGGTTACGTATCCAGCGGATGCCGTCGGGGTCAAGGCCGTTCACCGGTTCATCGAGAATCAGCGTCTGCGGGTCGGCAAGCAATGCCGAGGCGATACCGAGGCGCTGTCCCATGCCGAGTGAGAAGCTACCGACGCGGCTGCGAGCAACCTCGCGCAGGCCCACGATGTCGATGACCTCGTCCACCCGCCGTGCCGAGATGCCCGCGGTCAGGGCCATCGCCAGCAGATGATTGCGCGCCGAGCGACCGGTGTGCACCGCCCGCGCCTCCAGCAACGCCCCGACCTGGTGCAACGGGCGCGAGTGCTCGGCGTAAGGCTTGCCGTTCACCGTCACCGAGCCCGAGCTTGGCGCGTCCAGGCCCAGGATCATGCGCATGGTGGTCGACTTGCCGGCGCCGTTCGGGCCTAGAAAGCCGGTCACCAGACCCGGCAAGACCGTGAAAGACAGCTCGTCCACGGCGAGCTTGCTGCCATATTTCTTGGTCAGCGATCGAGCTTCGATCATCGTGCTCCACTTCGAGATCACACTCGGCGGCGTGTTTGCGGCCTTGTCCCGAAGGTAACCGAGCGGCACGCCCCGGCTGCTGGCGACAATGCCGTTCTCACAGGTTCGCCTCTCCGCACGAGCGGAGCTGACTCGGGACGACGTGGCCCGTAGCCACGCGTGTTGTCGCACCCCGGAGCAGCCGGACGGGCGTTTCCGGGAAAGTGCGGGTGCCGGACCTGTGCTTTGCCGCGTGGGGCATGGTGCGCGACTGGGCTCTGGCGTTTCGAGCAGGCCGCGTCCTTGCCTCGGGGTTTTGCTGGAAGCGACTTGTGGGGATAGCTAGGGCCTACCCTGAGATACCAAGAATGACCTGAGCATTCCGAGACGCCGATCACCTTATTGTGTTCGAGCGACCCGGCGCCGTCTGGCGGATCATCGCATCCGGGCTTCGGGTAGAGCGCCTGGCAGTCGAGGAACAGCACCCTCTTGCCCTTTCTTGCGCACAGGTTCCCCGGCGGGTGCGCCGCTCGCCGCGCCGGTGTCTGTGTATGGTCACTGGCCGAGCGCAGGTGCAGTGAGTAGACGAAGTGTCGGGTGACGGCGCGGCGTGTCGAATTCACACCTATCTTTCGATCACCCTTTACGAGGACGTGGAATTTAACGCAGTCTGCGTCCTATGTGGGATATCTGTATCTGCCCAAAGTAAAGGTTGCCCGGTAAGTTAGGGCCATCTCCACTAACAGGGGGTGGGCGATGCCACCAGCACAGGCCTCTTTGGCTTCTCACGCCGCCGGTGAGTCCGCTGCCCGGTTAGCTGAGGCGGCGAAGGTTCTTTCGGCAAGCCTCTTTCCGGCATTGGTTCTTGAGGTGCCGTCAGAAAAGATCATTGCAGCGAGCAGAGCGGCTTCCGAGTTGCTACAGCCCGGCGGTGGTGAGGTGGTTGGCCGGTTGCTGGAGGACTTCACGGTCGATCGTCCTGACCGAGGATCTCATTTGTTTGCTGGTGGAAAGCTCAACGGGGTCGAGACTCCGTGGGTGCTGCGCAGGCCAGGCTCTGATGATCAACCGGTGCGGATGTGGATCCGGAGCTTCGACCACGAGCCGGCCTCGCGGTTCGTTCTCGTCCTCATTGTCGCCGGTGAGGCGGTTCGGCTGCCTGCGCCGACGGCCGAGTCAGAGGCAGCCGCGGTGGTGGGCACGGCCGATGCGAGTTTGCTGATCGAACGGATCAGCAGTGACGCCGAGGCGCTGTTCGGGCGTCCGGTGATCGACCTGCTTGGACGATCCCTGATAAGCCTGGTGTCAGCCGGCGATGTGGCGAACTGCCTCGCAGCGCTGAGCGAGGCCAGCCATCGCCAGCACGGGGTGACGCTGTATCTCGATATTCGGGTCGCGCCGGAGACCGCAGTTGGACGGGGATGTGAAGTGCTCATCCTTCCTCTACAACCTGCGCCCAGCTGCGCATTCGTGTTCCTGCCGAGCACGGTGGCGTTGCCTCGGGCGCGGATCTCGGACGACCTGTCCGAAATCCTGCTTCGCCTGGGTCGGGGGGCCGAGGTCGCGCAGGTTGCCCGCGCTCTAACCCGGGCTTTGACCGAGAAGAACCTGCCAGGGATCAGCCGGCTGACGACGCGGCAACTCGAGATTCTGACCCGGTTGCTGGAGGGCGACCGGCCACCGGCAATAGCAACCAAGCTGTTCCTGACCCAAAGCACGGTACGCAACCACTTGGCAACTGTGTACACCAAACTCGGAGTGAGCTCTCAGCAGGAACTGCTTGATCTGGTCCGGGCCGCTCGGCAGGTTCATGAGGACGCCTAGGTACATCTCAACGTTTCGTCTAAGTAAGGTCACTGTCGGTCACGGATAGTGACGGTATGCGTTCATCACCTCAGCACCGGACTATCACCGACCCGCACCGGGTGCAGCGTCCCAGCATCCTCAGTGGCATTCCTGGCTCAGCTGCGCTCAAAAAAAGCGGGGGATGGCCAGCTCTGGGCTGGCCGCCGGTGCGAGGCGAAGCCGAAGGGGCGCCCTCGATCGGTGCCGTCATCGACCAGGGCGCGATCCGGACGGTGTTTCAGCCGGTTGTACATATTGAATCTCACACGATCGCCGGCTTCGAGGCACTCTCTCGTGGTCCGATCAATAGCCGCCTGGAGACGCCTCTTGCCCTGCTGCAGGCTGCGAGCAGAGCGGGCCGCCTCAGCGAGTTGGACTGGCTATGCCGCGTCCACGCGCTGCAAGCCGCAACCGAGGCCAACCTGCCTCCGGACCTGTCCTGGCTGATCAATGTCGAACCAGCGGGCCTGGCGATCGAATGCCCTGCCCACCTGCGCGCGGCCGAGGCCCGCGCGAAGGCCAGCTTGCGAGTCATTCTCGAGGTCGTCGAACGGGACGTGGAAGGTCACGTCAGCGAACTGCTCAACGCCACCGACCAGGCGCGCCGAGACTCCTGGGGTGTCGCGCTGGACGACGTGGGCGCAGAGGCAGGCTCGCTAGCCCTCCTGCCGTTCCTCCGTCCAGATGTCGTCAAGCTCGATATGTCCCTCGTGAGCACCGTGCAACGCTGCGACGCGGCCTCGATAACCGCCGCCGTGCGTGCCTACTCCGAGCGGACCGGTGCCGTGATCCTGGCCGAAGGCATCGAAACCTTGGCACAGGAGCAGCTAGCCCAGGTCTTCGGAGCGACCTACGCCCAGGGCTACCGATACGGACGACCTGGCAGCCTGCCACACACCGTCGCCGCGCCCACACACATCATCCCGCTCCGGCAGCGGCTGACACCGGTCTGCGGCATGACACCCTTCGACATCCTCGCCGCCAGCATGAAACCCAGGCGGGAGGCGAAAGCTCAACTGCTCCACATCAGCCACCATCTGGAAGAGCAGAGCGGTCGCGGCGGCGAAGCGTCGGTGTTACTCGCAAGCCTTCCCGACAGCAGCCAGTTCTCCCACCGGCAACGACAACGCTATGAGCACCTGTCCCGGCTGAACGCCTTCACCGTCGTTCAAGCAGCAGGCGCCAAGGCCCAATCGGCGCCCCGTTACCGGATTACCAGTTTCAACAATCAGGATCAGCTCAAGGGGGAGTGGGCAGTGATTGTCGTCAGCCCGCATTTCGCCAGCGCATTCATCGCCAGGGACTGCGGCGACACCGGCAACGAAGCCGAACGACGATACGACTACATCTACACCCACAACCGCGACGCCGTCATCGCAGCCGCCCGAAGTTTTCTTCATCAACTCAGCCCTGACAGCAAACCCGCACTCGCCGGTGATGTCAGGTCAATCGTCGAAGGTCTCGCCGCGACCAGCGCCCATTTGTCACTGCAGAACCACTGAGGAATCCCATCATGCTCGGTCATGTCGAACAACAACCATTCTCAGGCAACCGTCGAACGCACGGGCTCCTGCTAGCTGCCGCAACGGCGATCAGCTTGACGATCATCAGCCTGCCTCTTGCCGGGTCCACCGCGACCGCTGCCGAGGCCGGGGTTGGTTTAGGCACGGCCGGTGCCTACTCCGTCCTGGGCGGGCAGGCTGTGACCAACACCGGGCCGAGCACTCTGGCCGGCAACCTAGGTGTCAGCCCCGGCACGGCGATCACAGGATTTCCACCGGGCCTGGCCAGCGGTGCCACTCACGCAGCCGATGCGCCCGCTGCGCAAGCACAATCCGACGTCGTCACCGCCTACGACGACGCCGCGAGCAGGGCGCCGACCGCCAGCATCGCCGGCGACCTCGTCGGCCGAACCTTGACCGCCGGGGTCTACAAATCAACCGGGCCCATCGGACTCAGCGGCACGCTGACCTTGGACGCCCAGGGAAACCCGAACGCGGTCTTCATCTTTCAGATCGCCTCTTCGCTCATCACCGCCTCGGCGAGCACCGTCGCGGTAGTCAACGCCGCCCAGGCATGCCACATCTACTGGCAGGTCGCAAGCTCTGCAACGCTGGGCACCGCATCTCGGTTCCAGGGCACCGTCCTGGCGTTGACCTCTATCTCGGTCACCACTGCAACAATCGTCCACGGACGCGCACTGGCCCGCAATGGCCAGGTCTCGCTGGACGATGACGTCTTCACCGCCCCCAACTGCGCACCGATCACCCCGACTAGCGCAAGCTCGACGGCTACCCCGACGACCACTCCCACCCCGGCTTCCACGCCTACTCCCGCCGCGGCAAGTAGCGCGGGAGGTGGCGCCACATCGGTAGTCACCCAGGCACGTGACACCGCACCCAGCGCTGGCATCTTGGCCACCGCCGACCGTTCTGCGCGAGCCGGCGCCCTGCCGGGAACTCCTTTCGGCGGCCGACCTACCAGCATCGCGCTAGCCCAGACCGGCTTCGCTCCCCAACCCGCCCTGGTGCTCGTTCTCCTGCTTGTCGGCCTCGGCGCCATCCTGCTTCTCGGAGCCAGACCACGCGGCAGGCGAGGCCACACACCCGGTGCCATTGAACCTCGAAGCACCCGCGTCCAGCGGTTCTGAGGACAGGGGACTTGCCCGGCCGGGAAGGCCCGGCCGGGCAAGTCGGTTCGATGATGGCGGCCTATGTCAGCCGAGGTTGGCGAGGAAGTCAATAGTGGCGACGCCTTCCTTCCGGTCTGCGGTGCCGGCTGTCACGGGCGGAGGTGAGCGCTCCGGAGCCCACTCGTGAATACCAGGGTGGCGTAACCCTCCCGGTAGCGCCTGGCCGCCGCTCGGCTGGTGTTGTGTCGCGCCCGGGAGGCGCTCGATCGCATTCTCATCCTCGGGCGAATCCGGCGGAAGGCTTTGCCATTCGACGGCGATGATTGCGTAGAACTCCGCTCGCACCAGATCCTCGTCCGAGCAGACGATCGCGAGGAACTCGTCCTCGATCGCTGGCGCGGACTTTGTGGTGGGTGTCGGCAGGGTAGGCACGGACGTGACCGCTGGTTCAGACGTTGATGGATTGCCGGTCCTCACCATTGCTGGTGATGGAGATCTTGCGGGGCTTGGCCCTTTCGGCGACCGGGATGTTGAGAGTAAGCACACCGCTGTCGTAGCTGGCGGCGATGTGGTCGGTGTCAAGGTTGGCGCCGAGGATCAGTTGCCGGCTGAAGACGCCGCGCGGCCGTTCGGCGGCGATCAGTTCCGCGTCGCTGGCCCGTGGCGGTCGTTCGGCCCTGACGGTGACCACATTGCGTTCGACGTCAAGGTCTATTGAGTCCGGGTTGACCCCGGGCAGGTCGAACTCGACGTGGAAGATGTCACCGTCTCGCCAGGCGTCCATCGGCATCAGCGACGGGCGGGCGAGGGTGCCCTTGGTGCCGAGAGCCTGTTGGGTGAGTCGGTCCAGTTCACGGAAAGGGTCGGTGCGCATCAGCATCGTTTCTACCTCCATCGTGTCGTCTTCTGATGCTTTTATGGTGGCCACAGCCGCTAGCAATCTGTGGTGTTCGATATAGATTTCTTTTATCATCCGTGGCATGCTGACGCAAGAGCCGAGCGCGAATAATTCTGAGAGGGAAGGACGTGATCGATGGGACTGCCCGGGCCCGACGGCGACCGTGGCGTGTATGGCATCTCGGTCGCCGCCGAGCTAGTCGGCACAGGTGTGCAGAACCTGCGCTTGTATGAGGCCCGCGGCTTGCTGGAACCCGAGCGCACCAAGGGCGGGACGCGACGCTATAGCGCCAACGATCTCGATCGGCTGCGCCACATCAATGACCTGCTGGGAGCCGGACTGAACCTGGCTGGTATCGGCATGGTCCTAGATCTCGAAGCCCAGAACACCCAGTTACGAGCGGAGAAGGACCAGGGGCGGTAGCTGGCCACCACCGACTTACAACCCAGCCACGTCAACGCCACCATCGGACAACTTCTCTTAGGGCCGTCTGGCAGCGCATGCTGCTTGTTGCGCGCGGCGGTGACGGTGAAAGCCGGCGTGGTCCGCAGCTAGCAGCTTGTTTGCCTGCTCCCGTCTGATGGGGGTGGGCGATTGTGGCATTGGTTTGAGCCAGCCGGCGTCGCCCAGCATCGGCCGCGTCCTGGTCATGAGGTGTGGGTCGGGCTGAGAGGAACTGCCTCAGCCGCGCCCAAGAGTCAGCTCCCTCGCTGGGCTGGCCTGATGGGGCGGCACCGGTGCCCAGGGGCGGCCTAATGCTGTCAGGACGGTCATTGACAAATTGGTCATAGTCTTCCGGTGGCGAGGAGTCACCGATCGCGCCGAATTGCGAGCTGTCGGCTGACTCTCGGCTGAGGTCAGACCAGCGCGGCCGTGACCCCGACGGTGAGCCGGGCGCTGCCAGCGTGGTCGCGGTTGCGTCCGGCCGCCTTGGCCGAGTACAGCGCCTGATCGGCATCGGTCAGGGTATCCATGGTGGATCGTCCGGCCCGGAAGGTTGCCACTCCCGAGGAGAACGTGGTCTCGGGCTGCAGCAACTTCCAGCAGTCGCGCAACCTGGCCAGGGTGATCGCCGCCTGAGCGGTGCTGGTTGCCGGCAGCACCAGCGCGAACTCCTCGCCGCCGTAGCGTGCGGCGTAGTCCTCCTGCCGCAGGCACGAGCGCAGCACCAGCCCGAACTCGGCCAGCACCCGGTCACCGGCCGGATGACCGAGGGTGTCGTTGAGCACCTTGAAATGGTCGAGGTCGCAGATCACCAGGCTGTCGCCGGGACGGGCATCGGCCAACCGCAGATCCAGGTCACGCCGGTTGGCCAGGCTGGTCAGCGGATCCACGTGCGCCAGCCGGCGCAACTCCTCGGTCATCAGCCGCTGGCGATTGACCAGCGAGGCCAGCAGTTCGGCCAGCAGCAGCCAGACCGAGACCGCGATCAGCAGCCGGGCCAGCATCGGTTCGGACCAGTGCCCCCAGGCGGTGACGTAGGCGATGATGGCCAGCGGCACCATGCCGAAGCTGGTGCCCGACCGGTGGCTGAGGCCGATATAGGCGAACCACAACACGAACAGGCCGCTGTAGGACGCCGCGATGCCGTGGGTCGCGGCGCCGAGGACGGTCAGCGCCAGCCAGGCGGCGGCCGGAAACAGCAGCGTGCAACGCCGGGGCAGTCTCGACCAGGGGATCGCGAAGGACAGCAGCAGGCCGCCGATGGTGACCAGCGCGGTGATCGCCGCCAGCGGGCGCCAGACTCGGTGATCGACCAGCGGCAGGGTCAGGATCACCACCAGTCCCGAGGCAATCCACATCAGCCGGCCACCGGCCACCGGGTCCAGGCTCTGGCCGAATCGGGCGGCAACCGACCGGGCATGGTGGTGCAACGAGCCACGGTCGGTGGTTCGGCGGGACTGCTGCAGGCGCAGATCGCTCAAGGTCACGGTTTTCTCATCGGCAATAACGTTTACAGCCTGAGCGCCTGGCTCGAACGCTGTTCGGCGGCCGGGATGTTGGTCAGCCCCAGAGCAGCAGGACAGCGCCGAGCACCACCAGCAGCACCGCAGCGGTGATCGCGGCCAGCATTGCCGGGCTGCGCCAGATCGAGCGCTGCGCCACGTCCGGGTCCGGCTCGGCGTCGGGCGGCTGCAACTGAAGGGCCAGCCGGTCGGCGGTCACCGCATGCAGGTCGACGAAGCCCCATGCCTGGTGGGCGGCCGCGGCAAGCCCGGTCAGCTGTGCCGGGACGGTGCTCGCCCGGCCGGTGCCCGAATCGGCTGGGACGGCAGGTGCTGGGACGGCCGGCGGTACCGGGGTGGCGGGCAGCGGGACGAGCACCTGCCGGATGGCGACCGCACGCTCCGGCCCATCCGGACGCTCGATGGTGGGCTGGCCGGCCAGGGCGGCCAGCAGCTCGCGCGGACCGGTCCGCCGGCCGGCCGGATCGGTGGCCAGGCCGCTGCGCAACCCGACCAGCGCGCCGGCCGGTAACCGGGCCGCGGCCGGCGAGGTCAGCCAGGCCGACGGGTCGGCCATCCAGCCGGTGCTGCCGGTGAGCGCGGTCAGCACGGTGCTGGCAAAGGAGTAGGTGTCGTTGGCCAGCGCGAGCGGGGTGCCGGTCAGCTGCTCGGGCGGGCAGAACCCGACGGTGACCCGGGTGGGCACGCTGCCCTCGTCGGCGGCCGATTCCAGATCGGTCAGCACCGCTGCGCCGGCCGCGCTGAGCATGATGTTGGACGGCTTGACGTCGGCGTGCACGATGCCAGCCCGGTGCAGCAGCTCCAACGCCTCGGCCACCGGTTCGAGCAGCGGGCCTAGCTCGGCTGCCGGGATCGGGCCGTCGTCGAGCCGATCGGCCAGGCTGCGCGGGTAGTACCCGAACACCAGGTAGCCGAGCTGGTCCTCACACCCGCTGCGCAGCAGCGGCCCCAGCCCGGTGGCCGCGCCGACCCGGGTGTAGTTCGAGGTCACCGCCGCCAGCGTCGAGGGCTCGATCAGCTTGACCACCAGCGAGCCCTGCTCGGGCCCGACCACCCGGAACACCGCGGCGAGGTCGGAGCGAGACAGCAGCTCAGCGCCCAGCGCCTCGGGCACCGCCTGGCCCAGCACCCGGGCTTCGAGTTCCAGCCGGTCGGGGCCGGCGTCACGGCCGGGAGCGTCGCGGTGGCGGCTCATCGTGGTGTCCCGACGTCCGGGACCGGCAACTGCACCGACAGGTACTCCCCGTGCACCAGCAGCAGCGCCCGGCCGGCGGCGGCTCGGCCGAGCAACTCCCGGGGCACCCCGGCGCCCAGCGGGTTGCCGTCCAGCGAGCTCGCCGGCGACAGCAGGATGCCCTGCTTGTTGCGCTTGGCCTCCACCGCGACGCCACGTAGCAGGGTGTTGAGGTCGTCGATGCCGGCGGCCACCACCAGCGCGAAGCTGCCGGCCGGCCGCTGCCGGGCGAGCTCGATCAGGGCCGCGTCCACCTCTGAGCCGTGCACCACCTCGGCATCGTCGACCAGCACCGCGCACCGTGGCCGGCCGCTGACCCACTCGGTGACCTCGGCGGCGGCAGCCAGGTCGGTGATCACCGGCAACCCCAGGCCGGCGGCGGCCTCGGTCAGCGGCGATGGTTTGGCGGCCACCACCAGCAGCGCAATATCCTGTGAATGCAAGACGATCGCGGCGCCGGCCAGGGCGGTGCTGCGTCCGGTGCGGCGCTGGCCGGCGATCAGAAAGCCCGGGCCGCCGGTGAAGTCGATCCGGAACTGGGACAGCTCGTCGCCGCCGACCCCGACCAGCAGGTTGAAGGCCGGATCCACCGGCGAGGCGATCGGCAGCTCCAGTGCCCGGGACAGCCCGATCACGGTGGGCAGCACGTCCAACCGGAACGGTTTGATGACCGGCGGGCCGTCCTGACGCTGCCGGACCTCGGCCACGACGCGCCGCAGCGCAGCGGCCTGGCCCTGACCGGAAACATCCGGTGAGATAACGGCAAACTGCGCCTCGTTGGTGGGATCGCCGAAGTACGCACGGCCGGCCGGGATGGTCTCGGGCAGCGTGTTCGGCCTGATGTTGGCCAGCCGGTAGTCGTCCCGGTCGGCCAATCGCAGCAGGTAACGGGTCTCGATGAAGCTCGCGATCCGGTCGGTGAGCAGGGCCTGATCACCGGTCACCACGAACCGGACGCCGACCGCCGGACCCTCCCGCAGGATCGTCACCACCCGGTCGCGGACCTGCTGCAATTGCTCGATGCTGAAAGCCGAAAGTACGCCCTCCCAGCGGTCCAGCAGCACCACCACATAGGGCAGCGCGGCGGGCGTGCCGGCGGTGATCGTCCGCTGCTCGTTGATGTCGCCGAAGCCGTCGGTGGACAGGATCAGCTGCCGGCGCACCAGCTCATCGGCCAGCCGGCCGAGCAGCCGGACGAACCGGGCGGTCTCGGTGCCCGACACCACCGCGCCGCAATGGGGCAGGTCACGCGCTGGCAGCAGCGCCCCGTTGCCGAAGTCGATCGCGTACAGGTGCAGGTCTTCGGGTGGATGCTGCTGGCACAGCTGGCTGATCAGGGTGCGCAGCACGGTGGACCGACCCGAGCGGGCCGAGCCGGCGATCAGCAGGTGCTCACCGTCGGCCACCCGGTAGGTCAGCGGGGCCTGCGCCTGCTCGGACGGGATGTCGCGCAGTCCCAGCAGCGCGCCGGCGGGATCGGGCTCGCGGGCCAGCAGCTCCTCGACGGTGATCAGTTGCGGCAGCGCCGGCAGCCACGGGCTGGGATTGCGAGCGATGCCAGCCCGATCGGCCGCGGCCGCGATCACCTCGACCAGCGCGTGCAGATCGGTCGCGGCCGGGTCGTCCACGCCGCTGTTCGGCCGGCCGAGCGCCAGCGGCTCGCCGAGCTCGTGCCAGCTCACCGCACGCAGCACCGGCTTGCGGCTGACCAGGGCATGCGCGCCGGGCCGCCGACCCGCGACGCGAGCGGTCTGGAAACCGGCCGGCGGGTTGCCTGGGCCGCGCCGGACGTAACCACGGCCCGGGGTTGACTGGGCGATGAAGGCCGACTCCGGCGAGCCGAGCACCTCGGTGCTGTCGGCCTTGTCCACCATGCGCAGGCCGACCCGCAACCCGACGTTGGCCTGCATCTCCGCGCTCACCACGCCGGCCGGGCGTTGGGTGGCCAGGATCAGGTGCACGCCCAGCGAGCGGCCGACCCGGGCGATCCGGATCAGGCCGGTGACGAAGTCGGGCAGCTCGTGCACCAGCTCGGCGAACTCGTCGATCACGATGACCAGCCGGGCCAGGCCGTTGCTGCTGGCGAAATCGCTGTCGCGATCCCAGGCGTCATCGACATCGCGGGCGCCCAGGTGCTTGAGTACCAGTTCCCGGCGCTTGAGCTCGGCGTCCAGCGATGCCAGCGCCCGCTCGGTCTCGCGGTTGTCGAGGTTGGTGACCATGCCCACCGTGTGCGGCAGCCGCTCGCAGTCGGCAAAGGCCGAGGCGCCCTTGTAGTCGACCAGCACGAAGGTCAGCGAGTCCGGCCGGTTGTTGATGGCCAGGCTCACCACCAGGGTCTGCAGGAACTCAGACTTTCCGGCGCCGGTCGTGCCGGCCACCAGCGCGTGCGGGCCGTCGGCCTTGAGGTCGATGCTGAAGTCGCCGTCCGGGCCCGCGCCGACCACTGCCCGGGTGCTCCGGCCGCCGAGCAGCCAGCGGCTGGCCACCCACTGCGGGTCTTCGAGGTCGATGCCGATCTGGTCGACGAAGCGCACCGCGCTCGGCAGCACCCCGGCGTCGCCGTCGCCACCGACGTGCCGGATCGGCGCCAGGTGCCGGGCGCACTCGGTGGCGATATCCGGACTGACGCTGTCCAGCAGCAGCCGGCTGACGCTGCCGGCGCCAGCCACGTCGAGCAGGCCGAGGGACTTCTCGGCGCGGTCCACGATCAGCTCCGCGGTGACCTCCTCCGGCAGCCGGGAGCGGTCGGAGTCCAGGCAGATCGCGAACACCCCGACCGACGGGCCGTCTCGCAGCACGGTGGCCATGCCCGCGATGGTGCGATGCTGGCGGGCACCGTCGAGCAGCACCACCCATTGCTGGTCGAAGCTGGCCTCCCGGTTCTCCTTGAGCACCTCCAGCCGGGTCTCGACCTGCTTGGTCAGCTCGCGGACCCGTTGCAGCCGGGTCTGCTCGGTGTTGCCGAGCAGGCTGACCGGGGCGTCGGCGGCGTCCGGCCGGGCGTGCGGCAGCCAGCGCAGCCACTCCCAGGAATTGGCTGCTGGTCGCTCGCACAGCACCACCAGCCGCAGGTCCTGCGGGCTGCGCAATGCTGCCAGCTGCAGCAACGCCCAACGCCCGATGGACTGCACCTCGGCAGCCCGGCCGGCCACCCCCAGCACGCCGGCCTGGCCCAGGTCGACCGCGACGGGCACCGGTGACATCACCGGCGGTCCGGCCTCGGCGACCGCGGGCTGGCCGTCCAACTGCACCGGCACCGGCAGCTCGGCGACTCCCAGCCGGATGGTCAGCGCATCGGGGTCGGTGCGCCGTCGTTCCCACAGCCGGCTGTCGGGCTGCCGGCAGATCTCGCGGACAGTCGCCGGATCGGGCAGCAGCCGCCAGGACGCCCGCCGCTCGGCGACGGTGATCTCACGCAGCTGCCGGCTCGACCGGGTCAGCGCCGCCCGCCACTTCTGCAGCTCGCTGGTACCCCGCTTGCGGGTGCTCTTGGCCTGCGTCCGGTAGTTGGCGAACACCATCACCGGGCTGGCCGCGGCCATCATCAGCATGGTGGGCTGGCCGGTCACGAAGGCCAGCGCCGAGGCGATCACCACCGGCACCGCGGCCATCGCCCAGGGCAGCGGCGTGCGGTCCTGGGCCTCGGGCCGCGGTCCGGGCAGCTGCACCCGGTTGCCGGGGGTCGCCGGTTGGATCCGGCTCGGCCGGTTGAAGGCCCGGTCACCCGAGCCGTCGCGCCAGAGGTCGGCGGCGGTGCTGCTGAACGGCCCGATGCTCAGCACCGAGGCACCGATCTCGATCAGGTCCTCAACACCCAACCCGATGCCCTCGGCTGCCACCGGCACGCCGTTCACCCGAATCGGCGCGGACTGCTCGGCCGGCGTCAGCCAGATCGCCTGGTCCTCGATCCGCAGACTGGCCTGCGCGCGGGACACCGCCGGATCAGGCAGGTGCAGGTCGCAGTGCGCGGCCCGTCCGATCGAGCAGTCCCGGCCCGGCACCAGCTCGGGCAGCGCGAGGATCTGGCCAGCCAGCGGGCCGGCGCGGAACCGGGCCGAGATCGGCGCCAGTTCCGGATTCCAGTTGCGCAGCGGCAGGATCGTGCCGCTCCACGGGGCCCACTCGGCGGCCGAGGACTCGGCGTCCGCGCCTGGCGCCACGGTGGGCAGCGGCAGTTCCAGCGCCTCGGCGATCAGCCCGATCGAGGTGTCCGGGTCGGCCTGCAGCACCACGTCCTGCTGCCGTTCACCGTCATCGAGGGTCCACAGCCAACGCATCAGCTGCTGCCCGCCGTCGGCGTGAGCAGCCCGAGCCCGGGCCGGAGCTGGGACGAGCCGCAGATCGGGCAGAACCGCAGGCCGACCCGGACTAGGTGGCCGGCCTCGCAGTGGCAGCGCAAACCATGGGCCGGCCTCGGCTCGGACCACTCGGCGGCTGGTTGGAACTGTGCTAACGACTGAGGCAGCCTGGTCGGCTCGGCCAGCGGCACCGGGGTCGCCGGCCAGCCCTGGCTGCGCTCGATCGCGGCGAGCGCGTCGGCGAACTCCGCCGCGGCCGGCGGCCGGTCCTGCTGGGCCTTGGCCATCGCGGCCAGCAGCAGGTCCGACAGCCGCACCGGCACCCCGGACGCGGTGAGCGGTTGCACCGGATCTCGCAGGATTCGCAGGATGATCGACGCCGGTGACTCGCCGGCGAACGCTCGAAAGGCCGATTGCCCGGCCAGCAACTGGTAGAGCGTGGAGGCCAGTTCGTAGACGTCGGTGGCCGGCGTGGCGCGGCCACCCTCGAGCAGTTCCGGTGCCACGTGC
>JBPCPA010000056.1:0-8554 GCA_050999655.1 Jatrophihabitans sp. | reverse complement strand
CTTGGTCCCCACCCCCCATCGCCCCGCCACGCACCTCCTCCCCCCCACGCCGGCCAGCGCGCTGACCGGCCGGGTCGCTGCGTCCGGTGGCCTGATCGGCCTGCTGTTCGCCGTCATCGTCGCCCTGATGGTCTACCGCCCGCATTGACAGGCGCCGGGCTCGGCTCAGCGCTGGATCGCTCAGTGCTGGATCGCTCAGTGCTGGACGGAGGCCACCTGGTAGCCGTAACCGTGCACGCCCACGTACAGGCTTTCTGACTGCGGGCTGGCCACCAACCGGACCTGGTAGTCGCCCACCCCGAGTGCCGAGGTGAGCAGGGTGCTGCGCAGCACCCGCCCGCCGGCGGGGTCGATCCGGTACAGGTAACCGTAGGAGCCGGCCACCAGGCGTCCGCCGTAGCTGACCAGGTTCGCCGGTGAGTAACGGTCACCGGCCAGGTTGGCCGCCCACGCCGGCCTGGACCAGTTGCCGTACGGGATTGCATAGACGTAGCCGTGGCATCCGACGTAGAGCGCGGCGTCGCCGGCCACCAGCGTGGTGGTGTAGTCACCCACCCCGACCGGGCCGCTGACCCGCAGCGCCTGCTGGACGCGTCCGGTGTTCAGCCCGATCTCATAGGCATATCCGCTGGAGCCGGCATAGACCCGATCACCGAGCACCAGCACGTCCACCTTGTCATAGCCGGCGTTGGGCAAACTGCATTCCCAGGCAGCCGCGGAGAACTGGGCCGCCCTGACCAGATAGGCGTAGCCGTGCATGCCGATCAGCACCGCGTCCCCGACGACGCACAGCCGGGCCGTGTAGTCACCGGTGCCGAACCGGCTGCCCAGCAACAGCGAGTGCTGCACCGCGCCGCTGGCCGGGTCCAGCAGGTACAGGTAGCCGTTGGAACAGGCGTAGAGCCTGCCACCGCCATAGGCCAACTCGACCACCAGATAACCCGCGCTGGGCAGGCCACGCTCCCACGCCTTCGTCCAGTTGGCCAAGTTTATACCGTAGACGTAACCATGAACTCCCACGAAGAGGATGTTCCCGTTGGTGCTCAGCCGGGTCTCGTAGTCGCCCACGCCGACCGTGTCGCTCACCCGCATGCTGTGCCGGATTGCTCCGGTGCCCGGGTCCAGTTCGTAGACGTAGCCGTTGCAGCCGGTGAAGACCCGTCCGCCGGACTCCAGCACGCTGGTGACGTGGTAGCCACAGCCGGGCAGGCTGCTGCTCCAGCGGGTGGCCAGGTCCTGGTCGCGCGAGACGTTGGCGATCCGCGGGCTGAGGATCCGGACCACGATGTCGTGCAGGTCCGGGAAGATCTTCTGGCCGCAGAAGCCGCGCTGGCCGTTGTTCCACTGCTCCAGCGCAATCAGCCGGCCGGTCGAATCCACCACCTGCGTCGGGAAGTTGGCCCGGATCTGGCTGGGCGCGATCTCGGTGCGGCCGGTCCGCAGCAGGTCTGAGATGCTCTGCTGTGACAGCTGACTGGTGCCCGAGGTCTGCTGCACGCCCTCGCCGCCGTTGCTGCCGCTCAGCAGCGTGTCGTCGCCCCACACCTCGTAGGCGGCGGGATGGGCGACCGAGGCCACCCACAGCGAGTTCGCGTTGTAGTAGTCGTGGATCGAGGCCGAGGCCGACTGGGTGATCAGGTTGGACATCAGCGTCCAGTAGTCCTGGTAGCCGGTGGACAGGCTGCCCGACTCCCCCACCACCACACCGGTGTTGGCCCGGCGCGCGTCGTAGGTTGCCAGATCCTCCGATGTTTGCGGGTCATTCGACGGTCCCGGGTAGTCCAGGCCGTAGAGCTGGCGGCCGGCCAGTCCCGGTTGTAAGCGGGTGGTCATCAGCTTGACGATGTCCCAGTCGACCACCTGCACCAGCGACTGGCCGGCGGCCCACTCGATGAACCACTGCATGATCAGGCTCTTGTTGACCAGATGACCGGCCGCGAAGGAGTCCTGCAAGAAGTGGTCGGCGTAACCGATCCGGGTCCAGGCCTCGTGCGTCAGCGCCGCCTTGACGTTCGGGTCGACAGCCTGGAACGCCTTGAGAGCCAGGTCGCGCGCGATCAGGTAGGACGATTGCCAGCGGTACCAGGCGAACGGCGCGAAGTGGCAGGCGTTGCGGGCCAGCAGGCCGCTGTAGTGACCGGTGCCCTGGTAGCCGAGCCGGCTAGTCAGCTCGTCCAGCGCCTGCGATCCGAGCAGGGTGTTGACCAGGCCGGGCAGGTACTGGCTGGGGGTGAACACCGAGTCCTGGAAGTGATCGCTCACCGTCCGGCCGAGCAGCTTGTTGAACTGGATGTAGCCCTCCTGCCGGATGAACTGCAGGATCGGTAGCAGCACCTGCTTGCCGATCGTGTCCGCGGTGTCGGCGGTGGCGATGTAGTCCGGCAGCGCGTTCAGCTCGCCGTAGGTGACCAGCAATCCGCTGGCAGCCAACCGGATCGTGCGGATCCACGGGCACAGCTGATTGATCTGCTGTTCGGTGACGCTCTCGGGATTCTGGGACCACAACCACAGCAGCTGGATCTGCCGCTGGATGATCTCGGTGCGCCGACCACCGTTGTCGGAGATGGTCCGCAGGTCCGCGGTCGGCAGGTCACCCAGCGCGCGGTGCTCGAACGAGTCGTGGCACTGGATCACCAGCGGCGCGCTCGGATCGCGGCGCACCGGCACCCCACGAGCGGCCGGCGCCAGGGCGATGCCGGCGATCGCCCTGGTGGCGATCTCGTCGGCGGCCCGCTCGAACCGGTCCCCCGGCCGGCCCCGGAACGGCGCGGCGGGCAGCGTCCCAGCGGCCTGCTGGACGACGTGGGCAACCTCGTGGGCCAGCAGGAACCGACCGGTGGCGGTGGCTGGCTGGAACGCGCCCGCCGCGAAGTAGATGTCGCAGCCGGTGGTGGCCGCCTGCGCGCCGAGCAGGGCCGTCCAGCGCTGGGCCTGTGGGCCGGTGTGCACCCGGACCGCGGAGAGGTCGGTGGCCAAGCACCCCTCGAGCCAGGCCAGCAGCTCAGCGCTCAGCGGCTGGCCCGCTCCGCAGCCGGCCAGCAGTTCGGCTGCCAGCAGGCCGAGCAACGGGTCCACCGGTCGCTGCCGGGGCCGGTCGGGCGAGGCCGGCATGCCGAACAGCGCCGGGCCGTCGTCGTAGAAGGGCATGCCCCCAGCATCGGCCAAAAACGGACGAAGCTAACCCTGCCCGGTAAATCAGACGGTTCGTCTACGCCGGCCGAGCAACAGCAGCCCCAACCCACCGAGCAGCAGCCCGACAGCCAGCAACATCGGGTCCTCGGTGTTGCGACCGGTCTGGGACAGCTGGCCGGAACCCGAACCACCCGCGGCGGTCACCGAGAGCACCGCGGAGTTGCTGGGTAGCTGGTTGGTGGTGCCGCCACTGCCGCCGCCACTGACGGTGGCCACGTTGCCGATCGTGGTGCCCGGGGTGGCCCGCACCGCCACCACCAGCGTGATCGCGCTGCTGGTGCCGGCCGCCAGGCTCGCCGCGTGCAGGCAGCTCACCACGCTGCCGGCGGCCGAACAGGACCAGCCCGCCCCACCGGCGGACCGGAAGGACAGCCCGGCCCGTAGCGGGTCGCTGACCTTGATCGGCGTGACGGTGTTGTTCGGACCGTCGTTGGTCACCGTGATTAAGTAGCTGGCCAGGTTGTCGTGGTAGGAGGTCAGCGACTTGCTGATCCGCAACGCGACCAGCGGGGTGACCGGGGCGGTGTCGGTGCCGGTCGCCGAGGGCGAGCCCGGGCCGGACACGGTCGCGGTGTTCACCACCGACGGGTAGGCCGCCGCCGACACCGTCACCACCAGCGTCACGCTGGACGAGCCGCCGGTGGCCAGCGCACCGGGGTGGGTGCAGGTCACTGTGCTGGCGGCAACGGCGCAGGTCCAGCCGGTGCCGGTGGCCGAGACGTAGCTCAACCCGGTGGGCAGCTTGTCGCTCAGCACCAGCGGGCCGGGCGTCGCGGTCGCGCCGGAGTTGTCGACGGTGAGCTGGTAGCTGGCCTTCTTGCCGACCGCGAAGGTGCCCAGGTGCTTCTTGACCAGGCTCAGCAGGGCCGACGGGCCGACCGTCACCGGGTCCGAGGCCATCGCGGTGCCGGGCAGATCCGGATCGGTGGAGCTGACCTCGGCGACGTTGGTCACCGACGGGTAGGCCTGCGCGCCGACCAGCGCGGTCAGCGTCAGGTCGCTGCTGTCGGTGCCGGCCGCGATGGAGTCGGCCAGCGTGCAGGACACCACGTTGGCCGGGTCAGCCGCACAGGTCCAGCCGGTGCCGGTGGCCGAGACATAGCTCAGCCCGGCCGGCAGCGGGTCGCTGAGCACGACCTGGTCCGCGACCGACGGGCCGGTGTTGTGCACCCGCAGCGTGAAGGCCAGATCCTGGCCGACCACGCCGTCGCCGGTGTGCACCTTGGTCAGGCCCAGTTGCGCGGTCCGGGTGACGGTCACGGTGGCGCTGTCGCTGCCGTTGGCCCCCGGCGTCGGCGAGCTGGCGGTGGCCTGGTTGATCTGGTCACCGGCCGGCGCGGCGCTGTCCACCTGCACCAGCAACTGGAGTGCCGGCGCGTCAGCCCCGGCCGCCAGCGGCTGGCTCAACGTGCAGGTCACCGTCTGGTGATCGGTGGCCGACGGTGGCGCGGGCGGCGTGCTGGCGGTGCAGTCCCAACCAGCATTGGCCGAGACGAAGCTCTGATAGCCCGGCAGCGTGTCGATAACGGTGACCGGCGAGGCCGAGTCGCTGGGGCCGTCGTTGCGCACCGCCAGGTTCCAGGTGTAGGTCGCACCGGCCTTGACCGTCCCGGTCTTCGGGGTCTTGACCAGGCTCAGGTCCGCCTTCGCCTGCACCGGGACGTCCACCGGGGCCGGGTTGGTGCTGGTGCCCGGCGTGGTCGAGTCGATGCCGACGTTGTTGACCAGGGTGGCGGTGCCGGCCGGCAGCGTCACCGGCGTGGACGCCGAGACAAGGGTGCTCAGCGTGATGTCCGGGGCGCTGGTGTGCGCGGCGATGCTGTCACGGGTGCAGATCACCAGCTGGCCGGACGGGACGCAGTCCCACCCGGTGCCGGTGAAGCTCACGAAGCTCAGGTTCGCCGGCAGGGTGTCGATGACGCTGACGTTGACCGCATCGCTCGGGCCGGCGTTGCTGGCGCTCAGCACGAAGGTGGCGTCGGTGCCGGCGATCACCGGTGCCGGGGTGCTGAGCACCTTGGTCAGGCTGAGGTCGGCACTGGTCACCACGTTCACCGGATCGGTGCTCGAGTTGTTGGACAGCACCGGGTCGGTGGTGCCGCTGGCCACGCCCGCGGTGTTGGTGATGGTGGACGCGCCGACGTCGGAATTGACCGTGGTGGCCACGGTGATCGAACCGGCATCGGTGCCCGAGGCGAGGCCGGCGGCCAGCGTGCAGCTGATCAGGCGGGTGGCGCTGGTGTAGGTGCACAGCCATCCGGTGCCGGTGGCCGAGGCGTAGCTCAGGCCGGCCGGCAGCGAGTCGGTCACCGTCACCGCACCGGCCACATCCGAGGGCCCGGCGTTGTGCACCGCCAGGTGGTAGGTCAGCGCGGTGCCGGCGGTGGTCGTCCCGGAGTCCGTCTTCACGATCGAGAGGTCAGCCAGCGTGGCGACCGAGGAGTTGTCGGTGTCACTGTTGTTGCCGGGCACCGGATCGGTGGTGGTGGACGAGACCGTGGCGGTGTTGATGGCCGGCCCGACGAAGTTGCTGGCCAGGTCCACCGTCAGCGTGATGCTGGTGGTGGTGCCGGCGCGCAACGTCCCGGTGTAGCTGCAGGTCAGCTGGGCGCCGACCGCGGCGCAGGCCCAGTTCGGGTCGGTGGAGCTGAAGCCGTGGTAGCTCAGCCCGGTCGGCAGGTTGTCCACCACCTGGACGCCGGCAGCGTCGGATTCACCGGCGTTGTGCACGTCGATCTGGTAGTCGGCGGTCTGGCCGGCCACGAAGGTCGCGCTCAGGTGCCGCTTCTGGATGGACAGGTCGGCGCGCACGGTGGGGCTGGTGGTGACCGTGTCGGTGTTGTTGGCCGGCACCGGGTCGGTGGTCGGCGAGCTCACGCTGGCGGTGTTGGTGACCGCGGCGGTCTGCCCGGCCGGGATGCCGACGGTGACCGAGATGGCCGGCGGAGTGGCGCCGACCGCGAGCGGGCCGGGCAGCGTGCAGTGCAGGGTGGCCCCGACCGTGCCCGCGGCGATCGGGTCACAGCTCCAGCCGGTGCCGCCGGCCGAGACGAAGGTGGTGCCGGCAGGTAGCGGGTCGCTGACGGTGATCGGACCGGCCGCGTTGGCCGGGCCGGCGTTGGTCACCGACAGGCTGTAGCTGGCCGGCGCGCCCGCGATGAGCTGTGGTGAGGCCAGGGCCTTGTCCAGCATCAGGTCGGCCGAGGCGTTGACCGTGGTGTTCGCGCTACCGGTGTTGTTGGCGGGGTTGGGATCATAGGTGTGCTCGGACACCGTGGCACTGTTGGCCAGGCTGGTGCCGGCGACCACCGAGGCGCTGACGTTGTAGCTGAGCGTGATGGCCGGGAAGCTGGCGCCGCTGGCCAGCGTGTCGGTGCTGACGGTGCGGCTGCAACTGATCGGCGCGGCGGTCAGGCAGGACCAGCCGGTGTCGGCGGCGGTGATGTCGGTGATGCCGGCCGGCGCCGGGTTGTTGAAGCCGTCGGTGACGGTGAACGGCCCGGCCGCGGTGTCCGGTCCGCTGTTGTGCACCGTCACCGTCCAGCTGCCGGTGCCGCCTGCGGTCGGGGCGGTACCGACCGCCTTCGCCAGGCTGACATCGGCCGAGGCGATGTGGGCGACCGCGGTGCCGGGGCCGGCGGTGTAGGAACCGCTGGCGTTACCGGTGGCGCCGGTGGCGTCCTGGGCGTTCGAGCTGGCGGTGTTGGTCTGGTTGACCGCGATGCCCACGCCCGGCGTCGTGGTCACCGACGGCTGCGGGGTGGCGGTGAAGCTGATGGTCAGCGCGGTGCCGGCCGCGAGCGTGCCCAGACCGGTCCAGGTCAGGGTCTGCACGCCGGCCGCGGTGCTCAGGCCCGGTTCGACCTGGCTGGCCGGGCCACCGTTGATCGAGACCCGCGCGCTGCCGGCGTCATAGGTCCAGTTGGCCGGCAGGGTGTCGACGGTGCCGACCTGGTAGGCCGCTCCGAGGCCGGTGTCGCGAGCGGTGATCTGCCAGCTGAAGGACTCACCGAGGTAGGCGGTGTTGCCGGCCGGTGTGGTCTTGGTGGTGGTCATCCTCGGGAAGTACGGCGACACGGTGGCCGAGGTGGTCGGCCCGGTGTAGTGCCGCCCGCCGGCGGGCAGCGAGTCGTAGCCGGTCACCTTGGCGGTGTTGGTCAGGCCGGCCGCGGTCAGGTTGGCCGAGGGCGCCAGCACGGCGTTGTAGGTGAGCACCGGTGCGCTGGTGTTCTTGGCGATCGAGCCGGGCAGGGTCCACGAGATGGTGCCGCCGCCGGTGGTCGGGTTCGCCCCGCTGATGGTGCCGCCACCGGAGATGCTGGCCGGGTCGACCACCACGCCGGTGGGCACGGTGTCGGTGACGGTGACGTTGTAGGCGGTGCTGGTGCTGGCGGCGTTGGCGTTGCTGACGGTCACGGTGTAGGTGAAGCTCTGGCCCGGCTCCGGGTGCAGCTTGGTGACGGCCTTGGTGATCGACAGGCTGGGCTCGAGCACGGTGACGGTGGCAGTGACGATCGGACTGCTCTGGTTGAACGAGGCCCCCGCGCTGGTCGGCGGCGTCCCGGCGCTGGTGTTCCAGGCCGCGTGCAACTGGTTGACCAGCCCGGCGCCGGCGATCGCAGCCGCGGTGTCCTTGATCTTGGCGGTGTACTTGACCGTGACGGTGCGGACCTGGGTCGAGGTGCTGGCATCGCCTATCAGCCAACCGATGATGGTGGACGAGCCGCTGCCGGCGACCGGGGTCAGCGGCGTCGCCGAGGTCAGGCCGCAGGCGCTGGTGTCGGCGTTGGTGCAGCTGACCGAGCCCTGCACCACCGAGGTCGGGTCGATGCCGTTGGGTAGCTGGTCGATCAGGGACAGGTTGTAGAAGGTCACGCCGGCCGGCAGCACCGCCGAGGTGCTGTAGGTGACGGTGTCGCCGACGGTGGCCGCGGTCGGGGTGACCGACTTCAGCGCGGTGGCGCCGGCGACGTTCACGGTGCTGTTGGCGGCGGCGCTGTACTGCCGGCCGTTGGGGTTGCCCGGGTCGGTCGGCGAGGTGCGGGTGCCGGCCAGGCTGTTGCCGGACACGCTGGCGACGTTGGTGAAACTCGACTTGCCGGACGCGCCCGGGTCGACGGTGGCGGTGTAGGTCAGGGTCAGCGTGGTGCCACCAGCCAGGTCACCGAGGTTCCAGGCCAGCACCGTGTAGTTGGCGGGGCAGCCGTTGCCGCCGGTGCCGGTCACCGGGGTCGAGGTCGTCACGCCGCCGGGCGTGGTGCCGTACGCGGCGAAGCTCAGGCCGCTGGGCAGGCAGTCCAGCTGCCAGGCGTCGTGCAGCGGCGGCCGGCCGGCGGCGTTGGCGGGCTTCAGGGTGTAGGTG
>JBPCPA010000025.1:0-9055 GCA_050999655.1 Jatrophihabitans sp. | reverse complement strand
GGCTCCCCCTGGACCTGTTCCTGGTCGCCACGGCGAACCCCGAGGACTACACGAACCGGGGTCGGATCATCACCCCGCTCAAGGACCGCTTCGGTGCCGAGATCCGCACCCACTACCCACTGGAGCTGGCCGACGAGCTCCAGCTGATCGCGCAGAAGGCGGCGGTGCTGTGGGACAGCGACGCCGACTCGGCAAGCCCGACCAGCCATGGCGCGCCGCTGGTGCCCTCCCACCTGCTGGAGGTGGTCGCGCGATTCGCGCGCGCCGTGCGAGAGGCGCCCCAGGTCGACCAGCGCTCGGGAGTGTCGGCCCGCTTCGCGATCGCGGCGGTCGAGACGGTGGCCGCCTCGGCGGTGCGCCGGGCGGCCATCACCGGCGAGCCGCTGGCGGTCGCCCGGGTCTCGGACCTGCCCTCGATCGTGTCGTCCTCGCGCGGCAAGGTCGAGTTCGACGACGCCGACGAGGGCCGCGAGTATGAGGTGCTCGATCACCTGCTGCGCCGGGCGATCGCCGAGACCTCGCGGGCCCGGCTGGCCGGGCTGGATCTGCGACCGCTGCAGGCCAAATTCGATTCCGGCCTGCTGGTCGAGTCCGGTGACACGGTGTCGGCCGACCGGCTGCTCGAACAGCTCGGCTCGATCCCGGGGCTGGCCGCGCTGCTGGAACGGTTGGAGCCCGACAGCGTGCACGAGGGGCCGGCCACGGTCGGCATCGCTGCCGCGGCGGTGGAGTTCGCGCTGGAGGGGCTCTACCTCAACAAGAGGCTGGCCAAGGACTCGGCCGGCAACCGGACGGTCTACGGCGCATGAGCGTGCGTTACGGGGCCTGGCACGGCGGCGCAGACCCGCTGGAGCCGCCGTATGACATCCGCCAGGCGCTGGACGACATCGGCGAGGACGTGCTGGCCGGCATGTCGCCGCGCAGCGCCCTACAACGGTTGCTGCGCAGCGGTACGAACGGTCGGCCCGGCCTGGACGCGTTACGCCAGCAAGCCCGCAACCGCGCCCGGGAACTGCGCAATTCCAAGCGGCTGGACGGCACCCTCGACGAGGTGCGACAACTGCTCGACCGGGCGCTGGACAGCGAGCGATCCGCGTTGTTCCCGGATCCGTCGGACGCAGCCCGGATGGCCGAGTCCGAACTGGACGCGCTGCCCTCCGACACCGCCCGGGCGGTACGGCAGCTCGCGGACTACCAGTGGCGCTCACCCGAGGCGGCGGCGGCCTATCAGCAGATCTCTGACCTGCTGCGCTCACAGGTGCTCGACGCGCAGTTCGCCGGGCTGCGCGACGCGCTGGCCAACCCGAACCCGCAGGCGATGGAACAGATCCGCCGGATGCTCGACGATCTCAACCAGATGCTCGACGCCGACGCCCGGGGTGAGCACACCCCGGCGGACTTCGCCCGGTTCATGGCAGAGCACGGCCAGTTCTTTCCGGACAACCCGAGCGACCTCGCCGAGCTGGTGGACTCGCTGGCCCGACGCGCGGCCGCCGCTGAACGGCTGATGAACTCGCTCAGCCCGCAGCAGCGGGAGGAGCTGGGCTCGCTGATGGAGCAGGCGATGTCACAGGCCGGCCTATCCGATCAGCTGGCACGACTGCAGCAATCGTTGCGCTCGGCTCGTCCGGACCTGCCCTGGAACGGCTCGGAACGGATGCGGGGCGATCAGCCGACGGGCTACGCCGACGGCACCGAGGCGCTGGCCGAGCTCGCCGATCTGGACGAGTTCGCCGAGCTGTCCCAGCAGGACTACCCGGGGGCGAGCCTGGCCGACATCGACGAGGAACTGGTGGCCCGAGCGCTGGGCAGCCAGGCGGTGGACGATCTGGAGCAGCTACGCCGGATAGAGCGTGAACTGCAACGGCAGGGCTATCTCGAACCGGGCAGCGGCCCGGGCAATTTCGAGCTCAGCCCGCGGGCGCTGCGCCGCCTCGGCGCGACCGCGCTGCGCAAGGTCTTCGCCGCGTTGCAGTCGGGTGGGCGCGGCGATCACGACGTGCGCGATGCCGGCGCGGCGGGCGAGATCACCGGTTCCAGCCGGGAATGGCGTTTCGGTGACGAGCAACCGTTGGACGTGGTTCGCACCGTCCGCAACGCCGTGGTCCGCGGTGGCCGTCGCGCTGGCTCGATCCGGCTGGCGGCCGAGGACTTCGAGGTGGTCGAGACCGAGCGGCGTTCGGCTACGGCGGTGGCCTTACTGGTGGACATGTCCTACTCGATGGAACTGCGCGGCACCTGGGGCGAGGCCAAGACCACCGCGCTGGCACTGCACTCGCTGGTCAGCACCAAGTACCCGCAGGACGCCATCGAGATCATCGGATTCTCCGACTACGCCAGGGTGATGACGCCACGCGATCTGGTCAACCACGATTGGGAGCGGGTCTACGGCACCAACCTGCAACACGCGCTGATGCTGGCTCGGCGGCACCTGGACCGGCACCGCAGCGCCGAACCGGTGATCCTGGTGATCACCGACGGCGAGCCGACCGCGCACCTGGCGGCTGACGGATTCTCCGACTTCAGCTGGCCACCGTCAGCGGAAACGGTTGCTGCCACCCTCGCCGAGGTCGAGCGGTGCACCCGGCGTGGCGCCACCATCAACATCTTCATGCTGGACAACGAGCGCCGGCTGGTGGACTTCATGCAAGATATCGGCCGGCGCAACGGCGGCCGGGTTTTCCTACCGAGCTCCGGGGCACTCGGTGAATACGTCGTATCGGACTACCTGAAGTCCCGCGGTGGTCGGCGCCGGGCCGGCTGAGCATCGACTGAACCGACTGCGGCCCGGCGGTTGTCCGCCGGGCCACAGTCGGTTCTCAGCAGGTTGGCCGCGTCAGGCGGCCGGATCTCAAGCTCGCTTGGCCGGGGCCTTGCGAGCGGTGGTCTTGCGCGCCGGCGTGGTCGCGGCGGCCTTCTTGGCCGGCGCCGCCTTCTTGACCGGAGCGGCCTTGGCAACAACCTTGGCGACGGCCTTCTTGACCGGGGCCGCGGCCTTCTTGGCCGGAGCGGCCTTGGCGGCCGGTGCCTTGGCGGCCGGTGCCTTGGTCGCCGGTGCCTTGGTCGCGACGGCCTTCCTGACCGGCGCCGCGGCCTTGGCGACAGCCTTCTTGACCGGCGCGGCCTTGGCGGCCGGCGCCTTCGCGGCAGCAGCCTTCTTGACCGGCGCAACCTTGGCGATCTTGCGACGGCCGGCGATGATCTCCTTGAACTCGGTGCCCGGACGGAACGCCGGAACCGAGTTCTTCTTCACCCGCACCTTTGCGCCGGTGGCCGGGTTGCGCCCGATCCGAGCGGCACGATCGCGTCGCTCGAAGGCGCCGAAACCGGTGAGGATCACCTTCTCGCCCTTGACGACATTGGCGTAGACCTCGTCCAGGACTGCATCCAGGATCGCGGCGGTGGACTTGTGGTCGGCATTCAGTCGAGCCGCTACGGCGTCGATGAATTGGGTCTTGTTCAAGCTAGTTCTCCTTGATCATGTTGCGTTTCCTGCGGAAAGTGTGACACCAATTGATCTTCAAGTGAAATCGCGGATCAGATTCGGTTCGCGGCGGCCTCCCATCGGCTGCAGCCAGCGGGCACAATCTGGCCGGATCGCAGCGAATTCTGCCACTAAAGCGGCGCTGGTAGCAGTCCGACACTCCGCTGACTATCGGGATCTGGCAAGCCGCAATCGGCTGCCGGGCCGGGATGTTCAGGCCTGCTCGGCTGCTTCGGCGGGGCCGGTGGGCCGGCCACGGCTACGCTCGCGGAGTGTCGGACGTATCTATCGCCATCGTCGAAGCCGAGATCAGCCGCGAGTTACGCCGCTCGGTGCTGCGGCCGGCGCTACCGGTCGGCTCGCCGCTACCAGGTGATTCCGATGCCGGAGTGCGACATCTGGCTGCATTTGTCGGGCAACAGTTGGTCAGCGCCTGCCTGATCTTTCCCGAACCGTGCCCGTGGCTGCCGGATCGTCCGGCCTGGCGATTGCGGGGCATGGCCACCGACCCGGCCCACCGCGGCACCGGTGCCGGCGCCGCGATCCTGGGCGCGGCAAGCGAGATCGCCGGCAACGGTGGTGCGAGCATCCTGTGGTGTCAGGCTCGGCAGACGGCGATCGGCTTCTACGCCCGGCATGGCTGGCGCCAGACCGGCACGCTGTTCGATACCGAAATAGGCCCGCACCTGCGGATGTGGTTCGAGCTCGGCACCGGCCGCTCGCCCCGTGACTGACTCGGTGTTGGACACCGGCCGGCTTGAACACCGGACACCGGCCGGCCGGGCTAGAGCCCGCGTAGCCGGCGCGCGCCCAGTTCGCTGCGTGCGGTCGGTGGCGCCAGCCGGATCGTGGCGGCCAGCACGTGCGCCGCGGCCGCCGAGGCGACCACCGGCGCCAGCGCGCATTCCACCACCTCGGCAAGCTCATCGGCCAGCCGGGACAGCCGAAGGGCCACCTCGGCCAGGGCAGTGAGGTCGGCGGGCTCGGCGCCGCCGTAGCCGGTCAGCAACGGAAACGCCTTGGGCCCGCTGATCAGCTCCGCGGCGTCCAGCGAGGTCAGCGGCACCACCGCGTAGGCCCGATCCTCCAGCAGGTCGGTGGCCAATCCACCCACCCCGAAGGACATCAGCGCGCCGAAGGACCGATCGTCGTGCACCCGGATGATGGTGTCCACCCCGCGTGGCGCCATCGCCTGGACGATCACCTGCGAATCCGGGTCCAAACTCAACGAGGTCCAGGCTTCGGCGACGGCGGCCGGATCGGCCAGATGCAGCCGTACCGCACCGGGCACCTTCACCGCGACCGGCCAGCCGATCCGGTCCGCCGCGGCCACCGCCTGTTGCTGACCGATCGCCGGTTCGGCGGCGACCATCGACATGCCGTACCAGCCGAGCAGTCGTTGCGTTTCGAGCAGGTCCAGCCGGCGGCCGGCCGGGGTCTCGGCGAGCACCTCGGCGACGAAAGCACGGGCCTGCTCGGTGGCCACCCCGGCCAGCTCCGGGATCTGGCCGGCGTCCCGGCGACGCCACTGGGCATAGCGCACCACGTGGGCCAGCGCACCGACCGCACGTTCGGGCGAGGAATAGGACGGGATCGAGCCCGGCATCGGCGACACCTCACCGGGCACCGCCAGCTCGGCGGGCACCCCGTCGAAACCCAGAAACGTCGACAGCACCGGTTTGGCCTGCCCGGCAACGGCGTCGCGCAGCTGCCGGGCCACCGCGGCCTCCTCGCCCCGGCGCATCGGCGGCATGAAGATGGTGACCACCGCGTCCACCTCCTCGGCGGCCAGCGCCTGTGACAGCGCCACTCCGAACGCGGCCGGGCTGGCGTCCACCCCGACATCGATCAGGCGGGCCAGCGGCAGGCCGGACGAGGCCAGCGCATCGGCAACCAGGACGCCCAGCGCAGTGGAATGACCCACCACCGCAACCCGATTGCCGGCCGGTAGCGGTTGACTGGCAAGCAGCAGGGCCACATCGAACAGTCCGGCCAGGGTTGCCGTCCGGATCACCCCGGACGCCTCGAACAGCGCCTGCACGCTGGCTTCGGGAACCTCGACGGAGGTGTGCTGCAGGCCGGCGACCGGCGACGCCCGGCCGCTCTTGACCGCCACGATCGGCTTGTGCCGGGCGAACCGGCGCGCGATCCGGGCGAACTTGCGCGGGTTTCCGAAACTTTCCAGGTACAGCAGGGCAAGCTCGGTGGCCGGGTCGGTTTCCCAATACTGCAACAGGTCGTTGCCCGAGACGTCGGCCCGGTTGCCGGCCGACACGAAGGTGGAGATGCCCAGGCCGCGCCGGGCCGCCTCGCCCAGTACCGCAACGCCCAGGGCGCCGGACTGGCAGAAGAACCCGGCCCGTCCGGCCGGCGGCGACACCGTCGCCAGCGAGGCGTTCAGCGCCACGTCCGGGTCGGTGTTGAGCACCCCGAGGCAGTTCGGCCCGATCACCCGCATACCGAAGCTGCGGGCTCGGGTGATCAGTTCGCGCTGCGCTGCCAGACCGTCGCGTCGCTCGTCGGAGTCGCCGGATTCCCCGAAGCCGGCGGAGATCACCACCAGGCCGCGCACGCCGCGGGCGCCGCACTGCTCGACCACCGCACCGACGTCGGCGGCCGGCACCGCCAGCACCGCCAGTTCGACCTCCACCGGAATATCGGCGACGCTGGGGTAGACCGGCAGCCCTTCGATCGAACGGGCATGCGGATTGACCGGCAGGATCGGGCCGGTGAAGCCGGACCGGCGCAGGTTGTCCAGCACCAGGTGGCCGATCTTGCGGTGGTCAGCACTCGCCCCGACCACCGCGACCGACGCCGGGTGGAGCAGCCGGCGGATCGAGCGGGACTCGACCCGCAGCTCCCGCTCGGCCATCACCTTCTCGGTCCGGTCGGTGGCCGCGATGTCGAACTTCAGGCTGACCTCGTTGCCGTCCAGCCGGCTGCTCGGCGCGAAGCCGGCGTCGAGGAAGACCCGCATCATCTTCCGGTTCTCCGCCAGCACCAGCGCCTCGAACCGGGCAATATCCAGCTCCCGGGCGATCTCGACCAGATGCTCGAGCAGTACCGACCCGATTCCCCGGCCCTGATGGGCATCGGCGACCACGAAGGCGACCTCGGCCAGTTCGCCGCGGACCGGGCCGGTGCCGGGCAGCCGGTCGAACCTGCCGATCGCGATGATCTCGCCGGCCAGCCATGCCGCCAACGCCACCCGATCCACATGATCCATCTGGCTGAACCTGACCAGATCCCGCGGCGGGATGCTGGGGTAGGCCGAGAAGTAGCGCAGATAACGGGTACGGATCGACAGCTGGGCGTGAAAGCGCACCAGCGCGTCGGCGTCGGCGGCCACGATTGGCCGCAGGTGAACCGTGCCGCCGTCGGAGACCAGCACGTCGGCCTCCCACCGTGGCGGGTAGTCGTGGTTCACCGGCTTGGCCGGGACGGTTCAGTCACGAGGATCGGCCGGATCCAGTCCCAGCAACGGAAAGCTGGCGTCCCGGGTGGCCGCGATCGACCGGTCCAGCCAGGACTCGCCGCCGGGCTGCCACTGCTGCGGGCTCGGCGTGCGGCCCTCCCCCATCCAGCGCGGCAGTTCGGCGCTGACCCCACGCCGGCGCAGATCCTCGCCCCAGGACGGCGGGATCTCTGTCTGCGGGCTGATCGGCCGGCCAGTGACCTCGGCAAGCAGGTGGGTCCAGGCGCGGGGTACGCAGCGCAGCACCCCGTACCCGCCGCCACCGAATGCCAGCCACTTGCCGTCGGCGGCCTGGTGGGCCAGCCGGTGCAGGGCGGCGTAGCTGGCCCGTTGACCATCCACGGTCAGGGCCAGGTCGGCCAGCGGATCCTCATGGTGGGTGTCACAGCCACACTGGGTGACCAGCACCTGTGGCCGGAACGAGGTCACCGCGCCCGGCACCACGGCGTTGAAGGCCCTCAGCCAGCCGTCATCGGACGTTCCCGGCGGCAGGGCGAGGTTGACCGAGGTGCCTGCGGCCGCGCCGCTACCGACCTCGCTGGCCAGCCCGGTGCCGGGGTAGAGCGTGCGCGGGTCCTGGTGCAGCGAGATGGTCAGCACCCGCGGGTCGTCATAGAACGCGGCCTGCACCCCGTCACCGTGGTGGACGTCGATGTCGACGTAGGCGACCCGCTCGGCCCCGGCCGCCAGCAGCGTCCGGATCGCGAGCACCACGTCGTTGAGCACGCAGAACCCGGCCGCCGAGTCGCGCATCGCATGATGCAGGCCACCGGCGATGTTGACCGCGTGCTCGGCCCCCTCGGCACCGCCCTGCCACACCTGCAGCGCGGCCTGCGCGGAGCCGCCGGCGATCAGCGCCGCGGCCTGGTACATGCCGGCAAACACCGGATTGTCGGCGCTGCCCAGGCCGAATCCCAGGTAGCCCGGATCGCTGCTGGCGGCCCGGACGGCGGCCAGGTACTGCGTGGAATGCACCGTCTGCAACTGCTCGTCGGTGGCCGGCGCCGGCACCAACACGGTCAGCCGGTCCAGCACCCCGAGACTGCGCGCCAGCGATACGGTCAGGTCCAGCCGGATCGGGGCCATCGGATGCTCGCCGAAGTCGTAACCGAGGTAGCCCTCGCCCCAGATCAGGCTGGCCCGGCATCCGTCGTCGGTGTTGGTCGCGACCATGAGTCCTGACGGTAATCCCTTACCGGACCGCCGACGCTCCGAAGGCGTGACGGACTTGACAGCAGGGTCCCCCGGTACCGGTGTGAGCTTTGACATACTGGTTCATTGTTCTTGAGCAACGTCCTACGATTCGCCCGTCAGGAAAGAGGCAACGATGCCGGTAACGGCCGAGATCCGAAGGCTGAATCGGGCGCTGGACCAGCGGCCGGCAGCGGTCGCGTCGCTGGGTGGTAAGTATGGAGCCGTGCCCACCGTGAACCGGTTGCGCAACGACCTCGATCCTTTGGAGTGGGACGTGCACAATGTCAGCCACGGCCCCGCCGGCTACCACGGAGGCGCGCGATGACCACCACCGAACCCACCGGCAAGACCTCGGGGTCGGCGGTGCACGGCGTCAACGCCCCCGGCCGGGCCCAGATCGCGGCCCGCACACTGCGGGGTGACCGCTGGTGGATGCCGCAGCTGGTGACCGGCACGGTGCTGGGCCTGTTCGCGATCTACGCCACGCTCCGGGCGTTCCAGAACGGCGACTACTACTCCGAGCCGTACCTGACGCCGCTGTATTCCCCCTGCCTCAGCACGACGTGCGTGCCGAACGCCAGTGATTTCGGCACACCGGTGGGCCACTGGTTTCCACTGTCGCCGGCGATCATCGTCCTGATCTTTCCGCTCGGCTTCCGAATGACCTGTTATTACTACCGAAAGGCGTACTACCGGGCCTTCTGGATGTCACCGCCGGCCTGCGCCGTCGCCGAGCCGCACGCGCGCTACAGCGGTGAGACGCGGTTTCCGCTGATCCTGCAGAACGTCCACCGCTACTTCTGGTACGTGGCGATGCTGTTCTCGGTGATCCTGACCTACGACGCGCTCCTTGGGTTTCGTGACGAGCGTGGCAGGTGGGGACACGCCGGGCTGGGCACCGT
>JBPCPA010000017.1:0-8795 GCA_050999655.1 Jatrophihabitans sp. | reverse complement strand
CGTTACTGCTGCTTACTCTGCGGCGGCACCGACCGGCTCGGTGGCGGGGGCTGCATCGTCGCTGACCGGAACCAGGCTGATCTTGCCGCGCTGGTCGATCTCGACGATCTCGACCTGCAACTTGTCGCCGACGTTGACCACGTCCTCGACCTTGCCGATCCGCTTGCCGTTGCCCAGCTTGGAGATGTGCACCAGGCCGTCCTTGCCCGGCAGCAGCGATACGAACGCGCCGAACGCGGCGGTCTTGACCACGGTGCCCAGGAACCGCTCGCCGACCTTGGGCATCTGCGGGTTGGCGATCGCGTTGATCCGGTCCACCGCGGCCTCGGCGGACGGGCCGTCGGAGGCGCCGACGTAGATGGTGCCGTCGTCCTCGATGGTGATCTGGGCGCCGGTCTCGTCCTGGATCGCGTTGATCATCTGGCCCTTCGGGCCGATCACCGCGCCGATCTTGTCGACCGGGATCTTCACCACGGTGACCCGGGGCGCGTACGGGCTCATCTCATCCGGTCGGTCGATCGCCTCGGCCATCACGTCCAGGATGTGCAGCCGGGCATCGCGGGCCTGTGACAGCGCCGCGGCCAGCACCTCGGACGGGATGCCGTCCAGCTTGGTGTCCAGCTGCAGGGCAGTCACGAACTCCTTGGTGCCGGCGACCTTGAAGTCCATGTCGCCGAAGGCGTCCTCGGCGCCGAGGATGTCGGTCAGCGCCACGTACTGCACTGAAGAGTTTCCAGCTGCATCTACAACGGTGTCCGAGATCAGACCCATCGCGATTCCGGCCACCGCCGCCTTGAGCGGGACGCCGGCGTTGAGCAGTGCCAGCGTCGAGGCACACACCGAGCCCATCGAGGTGGAACCGTTCGAGCCGAGGGCTTCGGAAACCTGCCGGATGGCGTAGGGGAACTCGTCCCGGCTCGGCAGCACCGGCACCAGGGCACGCTCGGCGAGCGCTCCGTGACCGATCTCGCGGCGCTTGGGCGAGCCGACCCGGCCGGTCTCACCGGTCGAGTACGGCGGGAAGTTGTAGTTGTGCATGTAGCGCTTGGTGCGGTTCGGGCTGAGCGTGTCGAGCTTCTGCTCCAGGCCCAGCATGTTCAGCGTGGTGACGCCCAGGATCTGGGTCTCGCCCCGCTCGAACAGCGCCGAGCCGTGCACCCGCGGCAGCACCTCGACCTCGGCGGACAGGGTCCGGATGTCGGTCAGGCCCCGGCCGTCGATCCGAACCTTGTCGCGCAGCACCCGCTGGCGGATCAGCGACTTGTTCAGCGAACGATAGGCGGCGCTGATCTCCTTCTCGCGACCTTCAAAGCTGCCTGCCAGCTCGGCTTTGGCCAGCTCCTTGATCCGATCCAGCTCGGTCTCGCGGTCCTGCTTGTCAGCAATCGTCAGCGCGCTGGCGGTGCTGTCGGAGTACCCGCCGGTGACCGCGGCGAGCACGTCTTCCTGGTAGTCCAGGAAGACCGGGAACTCCCGGGTTTCCTTGGCAGCGGCGCCGGCCAGTTCGTCCTGCGCGCGGCACAGGGTCGCGATGAACGGCTTGGCAGCCTCCAGGCCCTGCGCGACGACCTCTTCGGTGGGCTTGGTGGCACCACCGGCGACCAGTTCGATGGCGTTCTCGGTGGCTTCGGCTTCGACCATCATGATCGCCACATCGCCGGATTCCAGCAGCCGGCCGGCAACCACCATGTCGAAGCTGGCCCGCTCGAGCTCGGTGTGGGTGGGAAAGCCCACCCACTGGCCGTCGATCAGCGCGACCCGGGTGGCGCCGACCGGGCCGTTGAAGGGCAGCCCGGAGATCTGGGTGGAGGCAGAAGCCGCGTTGATGGCCAGCACGTCGTAGGCGTGGTCGGGGTTGAGCGCCATCACCGTGATGACGACCTGGACCTCGTTGCGCAGGCCCTTGATGAAGGTCGGCCGCAGCGGCCGGTCGATCAGCCGGCAGGTCAGGATGGCATCCTCGGACGGCCGGCCCTCACGGCGGAAGAACGAGCCCGGGATCCGGCCGGCGGCATACATCCGCTCCTCGACATCGACCGTCAGCGGGAAGAAGTCGAACTGCTCCTTCGGGGACTTGCCGGCCGTGGTGGCCGACAGCAGCATGGTGTCCTCGTCGAGATAGGCCACCACTGAGCCTGCGGCCTGCTTGGCCAGCCGTCCGGTCTCGAACCGGATGGTGCGACTGCCGAAGGAGCCGTTGTCGATGACTGCCACTGATTCTGTGACGCCGTTTTCGGACATAGGAGTCCGCCTCTCTGTAAGCAGCACGATCTGATCTGTGCGTGCTGGTACGGGAGCCGGGCCGGGCACTGCACGTCTGCACCGGGACGCCGAGAATGTTCGGCGGGTGCGGTGCCGGTCTTCGATCGAAGCGCCTGACCGTGGACGACAGACGTCGCGGTCAGCGCGCCACTACCGAGGACCGACCTCGTTGAGCCGCACGGTTCCGGCCACCCTGGGGTGCGCGTGGAAAGTGCCCTGCTCCGGCAATGTGAAATGGAGTTGTCTAGCTTCGTCGTTGGGCAGCCAGTGCCCGCTCACGTGTGCGGGCGGCCCGCAACCGGACCGCCCGCGGTCAGGCTATCGACGCAGGCCGAGCCGCTCGATGATCGAGCGGTACCGGTTGACGTCGGTCTTGGTCAGGTAGTTCAGCAGCCGGCGGCGCTGACCGACCAGCAGCAGCAGGCCGCGCCGGCTGTGGTGGTCGTGCTTGTGGATCTTGAGGTGCTCGGTGAGGTCGGAGATCCGACGGCTCAGCATCGCGATCTGCACATCTGCCGAACCGGTGTCGGTGTTCGAGGCGCCGTACTCGGTGATGATCTGCTTCTTGACATCGCTGGCCAAGGGCATCGGGCGGTTCTCCTTCTCGTGGCGCAGCCGCGCCCCATCGGTCTGAATCACGGTGGGTGAGTCAACGCGCTGCTGGGGTGTTACGTCAGTCTGTGTTACTTCAGTTCCTGTTACTTCAGTCCTGCTAGCAGGAGCATGGCAAAAACGCCAGTGCTTAACCCGAACGGTACCAGTTGGCCGGAGCGGCCCCTAACCGAGCAGCTCCCGGGTCTGCTCGACGTCGGCGGCCATCTGGATGACCAGTTCGCCGATCGAGTCATAGCGCTGCATACCGCGCAACCGGTGCACGAACTCCACCCCGAGGTTCTGGCCGTACAGGTCGCCCTCGAAGTCCAGCACGAAGGCCTCGACCGACTGGTGCAGGCCCTGGAAGGTCGGGTTGGTGCCCACCGAGATCGCCGCGGTCCGGGGCGGTTCGTCGGTGCGGGTGTTGCCCCACTCGTCGATCCGGACGACCCGGCCGGCATAGACCCCGTCGGCCGGTACCGCCGCGTAGCTGTCGGCGCGCACGTTGGCGGTCGGAAAGCCCAGATCCCGGCCCCGCTGGTCGCCGCGCACCACCACCCCGTCCAGGCGGTGCGGGCGGCCCAGCGCCGCATTGGCGGCCACCAGGTCACCGGCGTTCACACAGGACCGGATGTAGGTCGAGGAGATCGGGTAGGTGCCGTTGTCCAGGAGCGGCACTCCCTCGGCGTCAAAGCCCCAGCGCCGGCCCAGCTCGTCCAGGGCCGCCACGTTGCCCCGGGCCCGGTGGCCGAAGCGGAAGTTGTTGCCCACCACCACCGCCGAGGCATGCAGGTCGGCCACCACCGCCTCGTGCACGAACCGCTCGGCGCTGAGCTGGGAGAACTCCAGGGTGAACGGCAGGAACAGCACCACGTCGATGCCCAGTTCCTCGGCGAGTTCGGCGCGGCGGGTGTTGCTGGTCAGCAGCGCCGGGTGGCTACCCGGGCGCACCACCTCGGACGGGTGCGGCGTGAAGGTGATCAGCACCGCCGGCAGATCGCGCTCGTCGGCCAACTGGCGGGCCCGGGCGATGATCTGCTGGTGCCCGAGGTGCACCCCGTCGAACACCCCGATGGTGGCCACGCAGCGTCCCCAACCGGCCGGAATCGCCTCCAGCCCCCGCCACCGTCGCACCCGGGCAGTGTATGGCTCGCTCACTCGGTCACCGCGCCGATCGCCGAGGACAGCCAGCTCAGCGCCAGCACGTAGCCCTCCACGCCCAGGCCGATGATCACCCCGGAGGCCACCGCCGACAGGTAGGAATGCCGGCGAAACTCCTCGCGGGCGTGGACGTTGGAGATGTGCACCTCGACCAGCGGCGCGGTGCGGGCCGCGGCGGCATCGCGCAGCGCGATCGAGGTGTGGGTCAGACCGGCGGCGTTGAGCACCACCGGCAACTGGTCATCGGCGGCCTCGTGCAACCAGCCGATCAGCTCGGCCTCGGAGTCGGACTGGCGGACCTCGACCGCCAGGCCGAGCTCGCTGCCGGCCCGCACGCACAGCGCGGCCAACTCGGCGTGACTGGTGCTGCCATAGATCTCCGGCTCCCGGGTGCCCAACCGTCCCAGGTTGGGGCCGTTGAGAACCAGGACCCGCTGCTCGTGTGCTGCCATCAGCTCGCCACCTTCGCATATGCCGCCGCCAGCAGCGCCGGATCCGGATCGTCCACCGTGACCGGTCGGGCCAGGCCGTCGAGCAGGACGAACCGCAGCCGGTCACCGCGGGCTTTCTTGTCCAGTTTCATGGCCTGCAGCAACCGCTCGAAGCCGGCACCGGAGTAGCTCACCGGCAACCGTAGCGAGTCGAGGATCCGCCGGTGCCGGTCGGCCGTCCCGGCGTCGAGCCGGCCCAGCGCGCGGGACAGCTCGGCGGCGTACACCAGCCCCACCGACACCGGCGCACCATGCAGCCAGGTGTAGGCCTCGGCGTGCTCGATGGCGTGAGCCAGGGTGTGGCCGTAGTTCAGGATCTCGCGCAGGCCCTGTTCGGTCAGGTCCGCCGACACCACCCGGGCCTTGACCCGCACCGAGCGCTGCACCAGCTCGCGCTCGACCCGGCTGCCCGCCACCAGCGCCGCGGCCGGGTCGGCTTCGATCAGCTCCAGGATTGCGGGGTCGGCGATGAAGCTGCACTTGACCACCGCGGCCAGCCCCTCCGCGTAGTCCTCGGGAGGCAGGCTGGACAGCATCGCCAGGTCACACAGCACTCCGACCGGCGGGTGGAAGGCGCCGACCAGGTTCTTACCGTGCTCGGTGTTGATGCCGGTCTTGCCACCGACCGCCGCGTCCACCATGCCGGCCAGCGTGGTCGGCAACTGGACGATCCGCACCCCCCGCAACCAGCTGGCCGCCACCCAGCCGGCCAGGTCGGTGGTGGCACCGCCACCGAGGCCGACGATCGCGTCGCTGCGGGTGAAGCCGGCCCGGCCAAGCGCGTCGAAGCAGGACCCGGCCACCGCCAGCGTCTTGGCCCGCTCGCCGTCCGGTACCTGGATGGCGCTGGCCTGCAGGCCGGCGCCGAGCAGCTCCTGCCGGACGGCCTCGGCGCTGGCCGGCAGGGTCGGCGGGTGGATGATCGCCACCCGCCGGGCCCCGTCGAGCAGCGGTGCCAGCTCCCCGAGCAGGTCGGTGCCGATCACCACGTGGTACGGCCGGGCGCCCTCGACCAGGATTGCGCTGCTGGGCACGGTCACGACACGCTCCTCTGGGAATTTCTCAGCTGCTGGTACACCAGCCGGGCCACCGCGGTGGCCGAGTGGCCCGCGGTCTGCACCTGGACGCTAGCGAGTTGCTGGTACAGCGCGGACCTGGCCGCCGTGAGCTCGGCCAGCCGGCCGGCCGGATCGTCGGCCAGCAACGGCCGCGACCGGCCGGTGCCGATCCGGCGCAGCAACTCGGCCTGGTCGGCCTGTAACAGCACCACCGGCGCCGGCCCGGCCACCAGCGCCTGCCGGATCTGGGCGGTGGTCACCGCGCCACCGCCGAGCGCCAGGATCCCATCGAAGCCGGCCAGTGCCGCCAGCACCACGCCGGCCTCGATCGCGCGGAACGCGGGCTCGCCGTCGGTGGCGAAGATCGCCGCCACCGACCGGCCGGCCGCGGCGACCACCAGCTGATCGGAGTCGGCGAACGGCAGCGACATCCGCCGGGCAAGCCGGGCGCCGACGGTGGACTTGCCAGCGCCGGGCAGCCCGATCAGCACCGCGCGCGGCGGCATCAGACCCGATCGTCCGGGCCGGCGCTGAGGCCGCGCTCGCGCAGCCGGTTCAGGTAGCCGGCGACGTTGCGGCCGGTTTCGCCGATCGAGTCGCCGCCGAACTTCTCCAGCATCGCCTCGGCGAGCACCAGCGCGACCATCGCCTCGGCCACCACGCCGGCCGCCGGCACCGCGCAGACGTCCGAGCGCTGGTTGATCGCCACCGCCGGCTCGCCGCTGGCCACGTCCACCGTCGCCAGCGCCCGCGGCACGGTCGAGATCGGCTTCATCGCGGCCCGGACCCGCAGCACCTCACCGGTGGACATGCCGCCCTCGATGCCGCCGGCCCGGTGCGAGCGTCGGCGCAGCACGCCGTCGGCGTCCCGCTCGATCTCGTCGTGCGCCCGGGAACCGGGCGTGCGGGCCAGTTCGAAACCATCGCCCACCTCGACGCCCTTGATCGCCTGGATGCCCATCAGGGCGCCGGCCAGCCGGGAATCCAGCCGCCGGTCCCACTGGATGTGACTGCCCAGGCCGGCCGGCAGGCCGTGCACCACCACCTCGACCACTCCGCCCAGGGTGTCGCCGGCCCGCTTGGTGTCATCGATATGCGCCACCATCGCGGCGCCGGCCGCCTCGTCCAGGCAGCGCACCGGCGAGGCGTCGATCCGGGCCAGCTCGCCGGGTCGGGGCAGCACCAGCTCCGGGGCACTCACCTCACCGATCCGGGTGACGTGGCTGAGCACCTCGGCACCGACCGCTTCGGCCAGGAACTTCTTGGCGAGCAGGCCCAGCGCCACCCGGGCCGCGGTCTCGCGGGCGCTGGCCCGCTCCAGGATCGGCCGGGCGTCGTCCAGGTCGTACTTCTGCATGCCGACCAGGTCGGCGTGACCGGGCCGGGGCCGGGTGAGCGCCTCGTTGCGCGCCTGGCTTGCCAGCAGGTCGGCGTCCACCGGGTCGGCCGCCATCACCGTCTGCCATTTCGGCCATTCGGTGTTGCCGATCCGCACCGCCACCGGAGAGCCCATCGTCAGGCCGTGCCGGACGCCGCCGGTGAGCTCCACCTCGTCCTGCTCGAACTTCATCCGGGCGCCGCGGCCGTAGCCGAGCCGGCGCCGGGCGAGTTCGGCGGCGATCTCGGAGGTGGTGATCGACACGCCCGCCGGCAGGCCCTCGATGATCGCGACCAGGGCAGGTCCGTGGGATTCACCAGCAGTCATCCAGCGCAGCATGTCCGGATTCTTTCAGACCCTCGCCCGGCGGCTCGCCGGAGGCGAGCTCGATCATGCCGGCGGCGGGAGTCATCATGGTGGACGTGGACGAGGCGACCGGCTGGCGGATCGATCCGCTGACCCTGGCGCCGGTGCTCACCGACCGCCGGGTGGCCGAGGATGCCCTGGCGCTGGCTGCCCCGACCGACCGGTTGTTCCTGCTGCCGCTGCTCGGCCGGCACGAGCAGGCGCTGACCGAAGCCGGCCGGCTGCTGGAGGATCCCGAGGTCCGCGCCGATCCCTGGCGGGTGCTGTTGCTCAGTGCCGAGCTTTACCGTTGGCGCCAGGACGGCGCGGCCGTTGAGCGGCTGCAGGCGCTGGCCTGGAAGCACGCGCGCAGCCGCAGCCGGCAGGCCAGCACCCTGCAGCAGGTCGGCCTGCAGTGCTTTCACACCGGCCTGGACGACCGGGCCGCAGCCTGCTTCGAGCTGGCACTGACCATGCGCCGCGGCTTCGGCGATCCGCAGCTGATCGAGAACACCGAGCTCGCGCTGCGCCGGGTCCGGCAACGGCTGGCCTTCGACGCGATCGTGCTGGCCGGCGGCCGGGGCGTCCGGCTGGGTGGCAGCACCGGTGGCGCGAAGGCCGCCGTCCTGCTGGCCGGCTGGCCGCTGGCCGATCACGTGCTGCTGGCAGTGAGCGGCGCCGGCAACCGGATCGCGGTCGGGCCGAACCGGATCGCGCTGGGCAGCCCGGTGTTCTGCCGCGAGCTTCCGCCTGGCACCGGTCCGGTGGCAGCCATCGCCGAGGCGGCCGGCCGGGTACGTCAGCCGACGGTGGCGGTGCTGGCCGCCGACCTGCCGTTCGTCGCCGATGCGCTCGCCGGTCTGCGCGAGGCGCTCAGCCGGGACGGCCACGACGTGGCGGTGCTGGTGGACACCGCCGGCCGGACCAACTACCTGGCCTCGGTCTGGCGCACGGCGGCCCTGTTGCAGGCCTTGGACGGGTTGGGTGAGCTGGCGAACCGGCCGGTACGCGCGCTGTATCAGGGACGCCAGATCGGCCACGTGCCCGACTTCGATGCCCTCGGCGCGGACGTGGACACCCCGGCCGACCTGGCCGGGGCCACCGAGCGGATCAGCCGCCGCAGCCCGGGGCGGCTGCCAGCAGCGCTGCTCGCATGGCCGCGACTGGAGCTGCACTCCCCGTCATGAGCTCGACCTGGCGGGCGGCTTGGAACAGCAGCATCGACGCGCCGCTGATCACCCTCGCCCCGGCGGTGGCAGCGGCGCCGGCCAGCGCCGTCGGCCACGGGTGATACACCACGTCCAGCACCGCCTGCTCGGGCCGCCAACCGGCCTCGGCCAGCGGGTCGCCGGCTCCGGCCGGCAGCGTGGAGATCACCAGGTCGGCCTCGGCGAGCAGGCCGGCCGGGTGGGCGTCGGGCCCCACCAGCCGCCGGATGGTGACCGCCACGCCGAGCCGGTCGGCGGCCCGGGCCCGCTGCCCGGCCCGGCCCGGTTCGGGGGACAG